>CAJTYK010000002.1 GCA_910584285.1 uncultured Oscillospiraceae bacterium | reverse complement strand
CGGTGATGAGCATCCACTGATCGCCGATGGCGGCAAAGGGGTTCAGGGTCAGGGACTTGGGATCGACCTTCTGGAACATGATGGGATACCTCCTTAAAATCATGGCGGGCGCCGTTGTAGGGGCGGACATTGTCCGCCCGTGAGAACGCGCAGGGGCAGGGAGCGGGCGCACAGTGCGCACCCCTGCGGGGTTTTCCTGTGTAGTATATGCGGGACAGGGTGAAAAAAGAGAAAGACCCGCTGCGCTTTGGCAGCGGGTCTTGGAGTGACAGGGTTTCAGCCCAGGCCGAACTTCTTGTTGAAGCGGCTGACGCGTCCGCCGGTATCCACCATCTTCTGCTTACCGGTGTAGAAGGGGTGACACTTGGAGCAGACTTCCACCTTGATGTCCTTCCTGGTCGAGCCAGTCTCGATGACGTTGCCGCACGCGCACGTAATGGTGGTGTGCTCATACTTGGGATGGATGCCTTCCTTCACGGGGATTCACCTCTTTCTGTCGATGAAAAGTCAAGGGCGCAGCCGCCCCTTGTAAACGCAAGGTGTATGATATCACGTCCTGTGGGAAAATGCAAGCACTTTTTTTCATTCCCAGGATCTTTCTTTTCCAGCCGCCCCGGCGGCCGGAATGCCGCGGGGGAAAAGTATTTTCCCGAATTGACCGCCACGCCCTTGCCTTTGCCGCCGCAATTTGGTATAATCTTTTATCTATGGGAAAATGGGAAACGAGGTGTGCGCGGTGTATCAGAAGCTGACCCGGATGCTGGCCCCCCGGATCGGGCTGTATTTTGCGGTGCTGCTGGCCTTCTGCGGCGTGACCGGCCTGCTGGGCCGGTGGGACGCCGCCGCCGTGGAGCTGGCGGTGACGGCGGCGCTGTTCGCGGCCTATCTGGCCGACCGCCTGCGCCGCCGGAAGGCGGCCGACCGCTATCTCAAGGAGCTGCTGGACAGCATGGATCAGGCCACCCGGGACGGCACCCTGAACTGCCCCCTGCCCCTGGTGATCTTCCGGCCGGAGACGGACGAGGTGGTGTGGTCCAACGAGCGGTTCCTCCGGCTCACCGGCGACCAGGAGGGCCTGTTCGACACCAAGCTGGCGGATCTGGCCCCCACCTTCGACAGCCGCTGGTTGCTGGAGGGCAAAACCGAGTGCCCGGAGGAGGTGGAGCTGGGGGACCGGCGCTATCAGGTGTTCGGCGACGTGGTTCGCTCCGCCGCCGGCGGGGACGAGGCGGCGCTGGCCACCACCTACTGGCTGGATGTGACGGATCTGGCGGACACCCGGGACATCTACCACGCCACCCGGCCGGTGCTGGCCCTGCTGCTGCTGGACAACTACGAGGACGCCATCAACGGTCAGGACGAGAACATCCGCTCCGCCATGCTCAGCCAGATCAGCCAGCGGCTGTCCCAGTGGGTGGAGGACTCCAAGGGGATCTTCCTCCGGCTGGATCGGGATCGGTTCCTGTTCCTGTTTGAGGAGCAGTACCTGGCGGGCTTCAAGGCGGAAAAATTCTCCCTGCTGGACAGCGTGCGGGAGGTGGTGAACCCCGCCGGCATCGCCGCCACCATGTCCATCGGCGTGGGGGTGGACGGGGACACCTTCGACGAGCTGTACCGCTTTGCCAACCTGTCGGTGGAGATGGCCCTGTCCCGGGGGGGCGATCAGGCGGTGATCAAGAACCGCTTCACCTTTGAATTTTACGGTGGGCGCAGCAAAGAGGCGGAGCGGCGCACCAAGGTCAAGAGCCGGGTGATGGCCTCCGCCATGGGCGAGCTGGTGGCGGACGCCTCCCAGGTGCTGGTGATGGGCCACAAATCCCCGGATATGGACGCGGTGGGGGCGGCGGTAGGCGTATGTGCCATCGCCCGGATGAAGGGGATCCCCCACTACATCGTCCGGCCGACGGGCCCCAGCCCCGCCGACGAGCTGTACGACCGAGTGGGCAGGCTGCCCCAGTATGAGGGCGTGTTCCTGGATCCCCAGGAGGCCATGATTCGGGCGGACTCCCAGTCCCTGCTGGTGGTGGTGGACACCAACCGGCCCGAGCAGGTGGAGGATCGGGAGCTGCTGGCCTCCTGCAACAAGGTGGCGGTCATCGATCACCACCGGCGGGCGGCCACCTATATCGAGGGGGCGGCGCTGAATTTCCACGAGCCCTACGCCTCCTCCGCCTGCGAGCTGGTGGCGGAGCTCATCGCCTACCTGATGGAGCCCACCGACCTGCTGCCCGGGGAGGCCCAGGCCATGATGGCGGGGCTGATGCTGGACACCAAGAACTTCACCATGCGCACCGGAGGCCGCACCTTCGAGGCGGCGGCCATGCTCCGCCGGGCCGGCGGGGACACCGGCGAGGTGCGCAAGCTGTTCCAGACCGACCTGAACGACACGGTGGCCAAGTACGGCGTCATCCAGGCCGCCAAGCTCTACCGGCCGGACATCGCCATCGCCGCGGTGGATCAAACGGTGGGCCGGGTGACCGCCGCCCAGGCGGCGGACGAGCTGCTGAACATCGCGGGCATCTCCGCCTCCTTCGTCCTCTACCCCGACGGGGATCGGGTGATTCTCTCCGCCCGGAGTATCGGGTCGGCCAATGTGCAGGTGATCGTGGAGGCCCTGGGCGGCGGCGGCAACGCGGCGGCGGCGGGGGCTCAGATCCCCGACCGGACGGTGGACGAGGTGCGCCGGGAGCTGATCGCGGTGCTGGACAGCTATTTCGACAACGGCAAGGAAAAACCGGAGGAAACATAACCCGTGGGCATATGCCCGGATTTCATAGGAGGGAACGACCATGAAGGTAATTTTACAGCAGGACGTGAAGGGCCAGGGCAAGAAGGGCCAGATGGTGGAGGTGTCCGACGGCTACGGGCGGAACTTCCTCCTGCCCCGGAAGCTGGCGGTGGAGGCCACGGCGGAGAACGTGAACACCATGAAGATGCAGGACAAGGCCAAGGCCGCCCGGCTGGCCGAGGAGAAGGCGGCGGCCCAGGCCCTGGCGGAGCGGCTGGAGGGCGTGCAGGTGAAGATCAAGGCCCGGGCGGGCCAGGGGGGCAAGCTGTTTGGCTCCATCACCAGCAAGGAGATCTCCGAGGAGCTGAAAAAGCAGTTTGACCTGGACGTGGGCAAGAGCAAAATCGTGTTGGCCGAGCCCATCAAGTCCTTCGGCGCCTTTGACGTGAAGTGCAAGCTGGGCAGCGAGGTGTCCGGCGTGATCCACGTGCTGGCCATCGAGGAGAAGTAAATGGCGAAAAAGGAAAAAGCGCCCCCTGCCCCCCGCCGCTGGACGCCCAAGCAGGCTCAGGGTATCATCGGGCGGCTGCTGGTGCCGGCCATCCTGTTAGGGGTGCTGGCGGTGTCCCTCCGGCAGGTTTGGCCTCTGTACCTGGCCTTTGGGCTGTGGGTGGTGATGGCCCTGATCCTCTATAAATACTGGCGCTGCCCCAAGTGCGGCAAGACCCTGCCCAAGACGGGCAAAACCTTCGAGTGCCCCAGGTGCGGGGCCAAAATCGACTGAACGCCCCATCCGCTGAAAGGAGGCCCCACCCATGCCCGCGGACGAACTGATGGAATTGCAGCTCCCCCATTCCGTGATGGCGGAGCAGTCGGTGCTGGGCTCCATGCTCATCGACGAGCGGTGCGTCCCCGCCGTCATGGAGCGGCTGCGGCCCGACGACTTCTATCTGCGCCAGAACCGGGCGCTGTTTGACGTGATGTTCACCATGTTCAACCGGTTCGAGACCATCGACCCGGTGACGGTGGTGGATCGGATGAAGCAGGCGGGGGCCTATGACGACAACACGGTGCCCTACCTGCGCCAGCTGATGGAGATCACCCCCACTGCCGCCAACGTGCTGGAATATGTGGACATCGTGGCGGACAAGGCGCTGCTGCGCCGGGTGGGGGAGGCCGCCGGGGAGCTGGGGGAGCTGGTGCGCTCCGAGTCGGGCACCGCCGCCCAGATCCTGGAGGCGGCGGAGCAGCGCATCTACGCCATCCGGCAGGGCCGGGCCGCCCGGGGGCTGAGCCACATCTCCTCCGTGATGAACGAGGTGTGGGAGACCATCAAGGAGCGGCAGGCCCAGGGGGGCGAGTTCCCGGGCATCTCCACGGGGCTTGTGGACCTGGACCGACGGATCTCCGGATTGAACGACTCCGACCTCATCATCGTGGCGGGCCGGCCCGGCATGGGCAAGTCCTCCCTGGCCATGAACATCGGGGCGGAGGCCGCCAAGCACTCGGGGAAAAGCGTGGCGGTGTTTTCCCTGGAAATGAGCAAGGCCCAGCTGGGCCTGCGGCTGGTGGCCACCGAGGCCCTCATCGACAACAAGAAGCTGACCACCGGGCGCATTGTGGGGGAGGACGAGTGGGGCCGGGTGGCCCTGGCGGTGGCCAGCTTAAGTCAGGCCAAGATGTACCTGGACGACGACGCCTCCCTGTCGGTGGCGGAGATCAACGCCAAGTGCCGCCGCATCGACGATCTGGGGCTGGTGATCGTGGACTACCTCCAGCTCATGACCTCGGCGGGAGGTCCCCCCAAGAATAACGAGAACCGGCAGCAGATCGTGTCCGATATGTCCCGCTCCCTGAAGCTGATGGCCAAGGAGCTGAACGTGCCGGTGATCTGTGCCTCCCAGCTATCCCGGGCCAACGAGAGCCGCAGCGCCGGCCAGCGCCGGCCCATGCTGTCCGACCTGCGGGAGTCGGGCGCCATTGAGCAGGACGCGGATATCGTCATGTTCATCCACCGGGAGAGCTACTACGAGGACGACACGGAGAACCCCAACCTGGCGGAGTGCATCGTGGCAAAGAACCGCCACGGCGAGACAGGCACCGTCATGATGGAGTGGCGGCCGGAGTTCACCGTGTTCCGCAACCTGGCCTACCAGTTTGACGACGAGGACCTGTGAGATGGGAGACCCCTTTCGCTTTGACCTGATCCCCCCGGGGACGGGGGTGCTGTGCGCCCTGTCCGGCGGGGCGGACAGTATGTACCTGCTGTGCCGCCTGCTGGAGGGGCGGGAGCAGTACGGCTGGACGATCCAGGCCGCCCACCTGAACCACGGCCTGCGGCCCTCCGCCGTCCGGGACGAGGAGTTTGTCCGGGACTGGTGCGCTGGGCGGGGCGTTCCCCTGTCCGTGGGCCATGCCGACGCGGCGGCCTTCGCCGCCCGGGAGGGCCTGTCCATCGAGGAGGGGGCCCGGACGCTGCGCTACGCCTTCCTGGAGGGAGCGGCGGAGCGGGAGGGCCTGTCCCTCATCGCCACCGGCCACCACGCCGGAGACAACGCGGAGACGGTGCTGATGAACCTGATCCGGGGCTGCGGCCTCCACGGGCTGACGGGCATTCCGGAGCGCCGGGGGAACCTCGTCCGGCCCATGTTGGCCGTCACCCGGCGGGAGATCGAGGACTATTTGGAGGAACACAGCGTCCCCCATGTGGAGGACGAGACCAACGCCGACCCGGCGTTCACCCGGAATCGGGTGCGGCTTCAACTGCTGCCCCTGCTGGAGGAGCTGAACCCCCGGGCGGCGGAGCACATCTGCGCCGCCGCCGCCCGCCTGCGGGAGGACGAGGAGGAGCTGTCCCGGCAGGCGGCCCGGATCAGCGGGAAGGGGCTGGAGGTGCCAGGGGGGCTGGCCGTCAACGTGGACGATCTGCGCCAGGCGCCCCGGCCCATCGCCCTGCGCTCCTGCGGGCAGCTTTTGGAGCGGGCGGGGCTGGGGGGGGAGGCCGTCCACCGGGAGGGGATGCTGGCCCTGGCCCTGGGGGAGGATCCCTCTGCCCAAATCGACGTGCCGGAGGGAAGCGTGCGGCGGCAGTACGGCCTGCTGGTGCTGTCCCCCCTGCCCCAGCGGTCGCCGCCGGAGGAGACGGCGCTGACGGAGGGAGAGCTGTGCTGGGGGAGCTGGCGGATCACCTGCGCCCCGGCCCTGTGCCCCGGCAAGGCATATGTGAGCCCCGGGGAGTTCTACCTGCGGCCGGGGACGTACACCGTCCGCCCCCGCCGGGAGGGGGATGTGATCACCCTGGGAAAGCGCCCGCCCAAGACGGTGAAAAAGCTGATGATCGAGGGCCGGGTGCCCGCCTGCCGCCGGGGGCTTGTCCCCGTGCTGGACGCTTCGGGGCGGGCGGCGGCCCTGGGGGGCTTCGGCCCTGGCCGGGAGTTCTTGGCCCAGCCGGGAGAGGCGGCCCTGCATATTATTTTAAGAGCAGAGGAGAATGAACATGATCCATCCAGACATTGAACAGGTGCTGTACACCGAGGAGCAGCTTCGGGATCGCGTCCGGGAGGTAGGACAGCAAATTGCCGCCGACTACGCGGGCCGGGAGCCCATGCTGATCTCCGTGCTGCGGGGATCCTACATCTTCATGGCCGACCTCACCCGGGCCATCGACCTGAACGTGACGGTGGACTTCATGGCCGTGTCCTCCTACGGGGCGGGCACCACCAGCTCCGGGCAGGTGGAGATCAAAAAGGATCTGTCCGACTCCATTGAGGGCAAGGAGCTCATCATCGTGGAGGACATCCTGGACTCGGGCAACACCCTATATTACCTGATGGACGTGCTCCGGGCCCGGAAGCCCGCCTCCATCCGCATCTGCGCCCTCATGGACAAGCCGGAGCGCCGCACCAAGCCCATCACCGCCGACTACGTGGGCTTCACCATCCCCGACGCCTTCATCGTGGGCTACGGCCTGGACTACGCGGAGAAGTACCGCAACCTGCCCTATGTGGGGGTCTTGAAGCCCAGCGTATACGGGGCGTAACGACGGGGCGGGCCCGTTGCGGGGCCCCCGCAAAGCCGGCCTTTGGCTTTGTGGGGAGAGGAGGGGCAGCGAAATGAACGAGCTTTCGCCGCAGGAGGAAGCGAGCGATATGGAGCTTGCCCCGACGATGAGAAGGAGAAAAAACGTTGAAGCAGCAAAACAGATTGGTAAGCATTCTATTTTATGTGGCGATACTTGCCGCCCTGCTGTGGGGGCTGGCCGCCTTCACCGGGGCGGGCCGGGGGGGCCAGGTGACCTACTCCGCCGCGCTGGGCTATTTCCAGCGGGAGCAGGTGGCCCGGTTTGTGGTGGACGGCAACGGTCTGCTCACCATGGAGCTGCGGGACGGCAACGTGCGCCGCCATGAGCTGGCGGATGTGGACGCCTTCCGGCAGGAGCTGGAGCCCCTGATCCAGGAGCAGATGGACGAGGGGATTCTGGAGGAGTACGACTTCCGCAGGCCCTTTGAGCTGCCCCTGTGGCTGGTGGTGCTGATCCCCTGCCTGGCGTCGGCGGTGCTGGCGCTGGTGCTGTGGATGATGCTGAACGCCCGGCAGCAGAGCGCCTCCCAGGGGGGCGGCGGCCCGGGAATCAGCCGCTTCGGCCAGGCCCGCACCGTGGAGGGCGGCAAGGACAGCACCGTGACCTTTGACGACGTGGCCGGGGCGGACGAGGAGAAGCAGGAGCTCCAGGAGCTGGTGGACTTTCTCAAGGAGCCCCAGAAGTTCATTGACCTGGGGGCCCGCATCCCCAAGGGTGTGCTGCTGGTGGGCCCGCCGGGGACGGGCAAGACCCTGCTGGCCCGTGCCGTGGCCGGGGAGGCGGGGGTGAAGTTCCTGTCCATCTCGGGCTCCGACTTCGTGGAGCTGTACGTGGGCGTGGGCGCCTCCCGCGTCCGGGATCTGTTTGACCAGGCCAAGAAAGACAGCCCCGCCATCGTGTTCATCGACGAGATCGACGCCGTGGGCCGCCAGCGGGGCACCGGCCTGGGCGGCGGCCACGACGAGCGGGAGCAGACCCTGAACCAACTGCTGGTGGAGATGGACGGCTTCTCCGCCAACGAGGGGGTCATCGTGCTGGCGGCCACCAACCGGCAGGACATCCTGGATCCCGCCCTGCTCCGCCCCGGCCGGTTCGACCGGCAGGTGTACGTGGGCCGGCCGGACATGAAGGGCCGGGAGGAGATCCTCCGGGTGCACACCCGGAAGAAGCCCCTGGCGGAGGACGTGGATCTGCGGGAGATCGCCCGGGAGACCACCGGCTTCACCGGGGCGGATCTGGAGAACCTGATGAACGAGTCCGCCCTGCTGGCCGCCCGGAAGGACCAGCGGTTCATCACCCTTGCGGACGTGCAGGAGTCGGTGATCAAGGTGCTGGCGGGTCCCGAGAAGCGCAGCCGGGCCCGGATCGAGGAGGATCGGAGGATCACCGCCTATCACGAGGCGGGCCACGCCGTGGTGAGCCACGCCCTGCCCACCCAGGATCCGGTGCAGCAGATCACCATCGTCCCCCGGGGCAGCGCCGCGGGCATGACCATCAACCGGCCCCAGGAGGATCGGGATCACGTGACCCAGCTGCGGCTGGAGGAGACGCTGGCCACCCTCCTGGGCGGCCGCTGCGCCGAGGAGACCGCCCTGGGCTTTGTGTGCACCGGCGCGGTGAGCGACCTGGAGCGGGCCACCTCCATCGCCCGGGACATGGTGACCAAATACGGCATGAGCGGACGACTGGGCCACACCGCCTTCGGCGGGGGCCACGACGAGGTGTTCATCGGCCGCTCCATGGCCCAGGCTAAGCCCTACTCCGAGGAGACCGCCGCCCTCATCGACCGGGAGGTGAAGGCCCTGCTGGACGGAGCCTATGAGAAGTGCCGGGAAATATTGCGGCGGGATCGGGACAAATTAGAGACGGTGGCCCAATTCCTGCTGAAGCACGAGAGCATGGACGCCGCCCAGTTCCAGCTGGTGTACGACAATCCGGAGGCGCTGGAGGCGCTGTCGGAGGCGGGGGAAGACTGAGCCATGGAAAGGGACAATCGGATGGATGATAAGTTAGACGCTCTGCGGGACGCGAACGCCCCGGAGGAGGGGCAGGATCCCGCCGGCGGCAAGGCCAAGCGGGACGGCTCCGCCAGCCGGGATCTGTACTTGAATGTGCGGGTGCTGGTGGGGATGATGGCGGTGTTCGTGCTGCTGTTCACCTTTGTGGCCCGGGTGATCGTGGTCAGCGGCCCGTCCATGGAGAGCACCCTGTGGGAGGGGGATCTGATCTTCGTCTGGGCCCTGGGCTACGAGCCAAAACAGGGGGACATCGTAGTGCTCACCCAGGAGCACTATCAGGAGGACTCCATCATCAAGCGGGTCATCGCCACCGGCGGCCAGCGGGTGGACATCGACTATGCCACCGGCGCGGTATACGTGGACGGCCAGGCCCTTCAGGAGGACTATATCAACGAACCCATGCGCCTGCCCGGCTGGGGGGAGGGGGTCAACCATGTGGAGGTGCCCGAAGGATGCATCTTCGTCATGGGGGACAACCGCAACCACTCCGCCGACAGCCGCCATCCCGACATCGGGATCGTGGACACCCGGTGCGTCATCGGCCGGGGGCTGGCGGTGCTGTTCCCCTTCAACCACTGGCAGGGATTATGAGGTGTGAGCGATGAAAAACAGCGTATCCAGGCGGACGCCCTGGCTGATCTCCGTGGGGGCGGCGGCGCTGGCCGCGGCCCTGCTGCGGCGGTGGCAGCTGGCCTCCGCCTTTGAGCCGGACACCGGCCTGGCCACACCGGGGGCCCAGGCCAGTGTGGTCCTGGTGTGCCTGCTGGTGATGGCGGGGGCGTGGCTGATCCTGCTGGCCATGGGCCGGTCTGGCGGGCCGGATCCGACCCGCCGCTGGGACATGGTGTTCGTGACCCGGGGGGATCCGGTATTCCCCACCCTGACGGTGGGGGCGGCGGTGTTGGCGGCGCTGTCGGTGCCGGTGCTGTTCGTGGTGGGGGTGGATCAGTTCCAGCTTTACCAGATGGCCCGGGAAGTGGGCGCCCAGCCACCCAGCAATAACGGGATGCTCACCCTGGCCACGGCGGCGGGGGCGCTACTGGCGGCCCTGGGCCTGCTGCAAATGGGCCGGGACGGGCTGCGCCCCGGCAGGCGGGGCCGGGGAGGCTTTTCCGCCGCCCTGCCCGGGGTGGCGGGCTGCGTGTGGCTGATGGAGAGCTTCCGGGCCCACGCCGCCAACCCCGTCCAATGGGACTACGCCCCCCAGCTCATCGCCATTGTGGTGGGCATGGGGTTCTATATGGACTTTGCCGGTATGTCCGCCGGGGCCCCCCGGCCCCGCCGCCTGCTGTGGATGGCGGGCATGACCGTGATCCTGTCCGCGCCGCCGCTGGCCACCGTGCTGGCGGAGCTGTCCGCCCGGCTGGCTACGGGGGGCTCCCTGCTGTCCGCCGAGACCGGGGACGCGCTGCTGCTGCTGTCCCAGCTGCTGGCGGCGGCGGGGGTGCTGTGGCGGCTGCCCCCCTATTTGGAGCGTTCGGCCCGGCCCAGCCCAGAGGAAGCAAGCATAGAGGAGGAAACCACCGATGAATGAGAAAAAGAGCTACTATATCACCACGCCCATCTACTACCCGTCCGGCAAGCTGCACATCGGCCACGCCTACTGCACCGTGGCCACCGACGCCATGGCCCGGTACAAGCGGCTGTGCGGCTATGACGTGATGTTCCTCACCGGCACCGACGAACATGGCCAGAAGATCGAGGACAAGGCCAGGGAGGCGGGCGTCACCCCCCAGGAATTCGTGGACAACATCGTGGCCGCCCCCGGCGGCGTGCTGGATCTGTGGAAGCTGATGAACATCAGCTACGACCGGTTTATCCGCACCACCGATGATTACCATGTGGAATCTATCCAGAAAATATTCCGGAAAATGTATGACAACGGGGACATCTACAAGGGCTCCTACAAAGGCAAATACTGCAAGCCCTGCGAGTCCTTCTGGACGGAATCCCAGCTGGTGGACGGCAAATGCCCCGACTGCGGCCGGGAGGTGATGGACGCGGAGGAGGAGGCATACTTCTTCCGGGCGTCCAAGTATGCGGATCGCGTGCGGGATCTGCTGCTGAACACCGACTTCCTGGAGCCCAAGAGCCGGGTGCACGAGATGGTGAACAACTTCATCGACTGCGAGGGGGGCCTCCAGGATCTGTGCGTGTCCCGCACCTCCTTCACCTGGGGGGTGCCGGTGGACTTCGACCCGGGCCATGTGGTGTACGTTTGGCTGGATGCGCTGTTCAACTATATGACCGCGCTGGGTTATCAAAACGAGAAATATAACGATTTGGAGAAGTTTTGGCCCGCCGACGCCCACTTTGTGGGCAAGGAGATCGTCCGCTTCCACGCCATCTACTGGCCCGCCTTTCTCATGAGCATGGGGCTGCCCCTGCCCAAGAAGGTGTATGGCCACGGCTGGCTCAACTTCAACGGGGACAAGATGTCCAAGTCCAAGGGCAACGTGGTGGATCCCCACCTGCTGTCCCAGCGGTACGGGGTGGACGCTCTGCGGTTCTTCCTGCTGCGCTCCTTCCCCTTCGGCTCCGACGGCAACTTCACCAACGAGCTGCTGATCCAGACCATCAACAACGACCTGGCCAACGACCTGGGCAACCTGGTGAGCCGCACCACCGCCATGGCGGAGAAGTACTTCGGCGGGAACTTGCCGGAGGGCTGCGGCGCCGACGAGGTGGAGACGCAGGTCGCGGAGTTGGTACGGAACAGGGAAATTTCGGGGGCGGTGATCTCCCAGCATGGTGGACGCCCCGAGGCGCTGATTGACCTGGAACTGGTGCGGGAAGCAGCGGGCTTGCGGGCCGCCTACGAGGGGCAGATGGAGCGGTTCCAGTTCCAGAACGCCCTGAATGCCGTTTTTGGGGTCATCCAGCGGGCCAACAAGTATATCGACGAAAATGCCCCCTGGGCGCTGGCCAAGGACATGGAGGCCAACGGGGCCCGTTTGGCCCATGTGCTCTACAACCTGCTGGAGACCATCCGGGTGTGTACCGTACTGCTGATCCCCTTCATGCCCGAGAGCTGCGACAAAATTTTCGCTCAGATCGGCGCGGACAAAACGGCCCGTACCTGGGATAGCGCGGCACAATGGGGGGTGCTGCCCGCCACCGTGTCCGTCACCAAGGGGGACAATCTGTTCCCCCGCATCGACATGGATAAGGAGCTGAAGGAATTGGACGCCATCATGGAGGAGGCCAAAAAGGCCGCCCTACCCGCCCTGGAGGTGGAGCCCTTCCTGGAGGAGCAGGTGGACTTCGACACCTTCTGCAAGTCCGACTTCCGGGCCGTCAAGGTCAAAGCCTGCGAGAACGTGAAGAAGTCCGCCAAGCTGCTGCGCTTTACCCTGGACGACGGTACAGGGACGGATCGGCAGATCCTGTCCGGCATCGCCATGTACTACAAGCCGGAGGAGCTGGTGGGCAAGACCCTGGTGGCCATCGTCAACCTGCCCCCCCGGAAGATGATGGGGCTGGACAGCTGCGGTATGCTCATCTCCGCCGTCCACACCGAGCGGGGGGAGGAGCGGCTCCACCTGCTGATGGTGGACGATGCCATCCCCGCCGGGGCCAAGCTGTGCTGAGGGGCTGTTATGCCTTTTGACTATGACAGGCTATTCGTTTAAAGTATTTGCATTTCCCCGGCAGCGGGGGTATACTTGGGGAACGGCGAAAGCCGTCCCCAGCGCGGCGAAAAGGTTTTTTCGCCGCGCTGGGGGGCGGATTTTTGGAACAAAGGACGTTCCAAAAATCCGTTGATTGAACGTGAAAGACACCCCTCCTGGGTTTCTTTCACACTATCTTCCTTCCCGATGCCGGAACAGAAGCGGCTTTTTTGACAGCCTTGGGGGACGGCGAAAGCCGTCCCCCACTGTAAGGAGTGACCCCCATGGGACATAGACAAGCAAGCGGGGGGAGGATCCCCCATGGATAGCCGCCTGCTGGACATACTGGTGGATTCCTTCCCTAAAATCCTCATACCCGGCCTGACAGTGACCCTGCCCCTCACCGCCATCGCCTTCTCCATCGCCATGGTGATCGCCGTGGCGGCGGCGCTGGCCCAGTTCGCCCGGGTGCCGGTGATCACTCAGATCTGCCGGCTGTACATTTGGATCTTCCGGGGCACCCCCCTGCTGGTGCAGCTCTTTGTGGTGTTCTTCGGGATGCCCAAAATCGGGATCACCATCGCCCCCTTCCCCGCCGCTGTCATCGTGTTCTCGCTGAACGAGGGGGCCTATTGCGCGGAGACGGTACGGGCTGCCCTGGAGTCGGTGCCCGCCGGGCAGCTGGAGGCGGGGCTGTGTGCGGGGCTGAGCTATTTGCAGACCATGCGCCGGATCATCCTGCCGCAGGCCATGCGAACCGCCTTCCCGCCCCTGTCCAACTCCCTCATCGCCATGGTGAAGGACACGTCGCTGGCCGCCAACATCACGGTGGTGGAGATGCTCCGGGCCACGGAGCAGATCAACGCCCGGGTGTACGAGCCGCTGGCGCTGTACATCGAGGTGGGGCTGATCTACCTGCTGTTCTCCACCGTGCTGACCTGGCTCCAGCGCGTCGGGGAGAAGCGGCTGGGCGCCTACGAGAACCGGGGGGTGTAGCTGATGCTGCTGCGCGTGGAAAACGTCCACAAGTCCTTTGGGGCGCTGAAGGTGCTCCAGGGCGTGGGGCTGTCGGTGGACAAGGGGGACGTGGTGGCTATCCTGGGCCCCAGCGGCTCGGGCAAGACCACCCTGCTGCGGTGCGTCAACTTTCTGGAGCGGGCGGACGAGGGAACCCTCACCTTCGACGGGGAGCGGTTCGACCTGGCCCGTATGTCCAAGCGGGACGCGGCACGGCTGCGGAAAAAGACCGCCTTTGTGTTCCAGAGCTACAACCTGTTCCTCAACAAGACCGCCCTGGAAAACGTCACCGAGGGGCTGATCGTGGGCCGGAGGATCCCCAAAGGGTCGGCAATTGACGCCGCCCGCCGGGCCCTGGACAAGGTAGGGATGCTGGACCGGGCGGATCACTATCCCAGCCAGCTGTCCGGCGGCCAGCAGCAGCGGGCGGCCATCGCCCGGGCCATCGCCGCCCAGCCGGAGATCGTCTACTTCGACGAGCCCACCTCCGCCCTGGATCCGGAGCTGACGGGGGAGGTGCTGGCCGTCATGCGGAACCTGGCGGAGGAGGGAATGACCATGCTGGTGGTAACCCACGAGCTGGGCTTCGCCCGCACCGTGTCCAGCCAGGTGGTGTTTATGGAGGGCGGCGTGGTGGTGGAGGCCGGGCCGTCCCGGCAGATCTTTGAGGCGCCAAGGCAGGAGCGCACCCGCGCCTTCCTGCAAACCGATCAAGCGTAATCAAGACAGGAGTTTTTGCCATGAAATTTAAAGGCTTCGCCGCGGCGGTGTCCGCCGTGGCAGTTGTAGTGCTGGGCCTGCTGCTGCTGACGGGCTGCGCCCCCAAGGGGGAGGACAAGGGGGGCGACCTGCTGGCCCGGATCCAGGCCAAGGGGGAGATCACCGTGGCTCTGGAGGGCACCTGGGCCCCCTGGGGCTACCACGACGAGTCCGGGGAGCTGGTGGGCTACGACGTGGAGGTGGCCCAGCTCATCGGGGAAAAGCTGGGGGTGAAGGTGAGCTTTGTGGAGGGCGAGTTCACCGGATTGCTGGCGGGGCTGGAGGCCGGACGGTATGATGTGATCATCAACGGCGTGGACATCGACGACAACCGGCGGGAGAAGTACGACTTCACCGTGCCCTACGCCTATAACCGCACGGTGGTGGTTGTCCGGGCGGACGACGACTCCATCCAGTCCATGGGGGATTTGGACGGCAAGTCCACCGCCAACACCTTAAACAGCACCTATTCCAAGGTGGCAGAGGGCTACGGGGCCACCGTCACCCCGGTGGACGACTTTATCCAGACCATCGAGCTGCTGACCTCGGGGCGGATTGACGCCACCCTCAACGCCGAGGTGAGCTACAACGACTACCTTGTCCAGCACCCGGAGGCCCCCATCAAGGTGGCCTGCGTGGACCCCAACGTCACCCAGACGGCCATCCCCCTGCGGAAAGGGGCGGACAGCGACGCCCTGCGGGCAGAGCTGGACAAGATCCTGGGAGAGCTGGCGGCGGACGGCACCCTCACCGAGCTGTCCGTGAAGTATTTCGGCATCGACATTTCCAAGGGGGATTGACATGGATCCGCTGACGCTGGAGAGCGCGGCCCTGTCCGCGGACGGACGGGCGCTGGTGATACTGGATCAGACCCTGCTGCCGGGGGAGGTCAAGTACCTGTCCCTGACGGAGACGGACGAGATTGTGGAGGCCATCCGCGCCCTGCGGGTGCGGGGGGCCCCGGCCATCGGGGTGGCGGCGGCCTATGGGCTGTACCTGGCGGCCCTGGGGCTGGAAACGGAGAACATGGGGGACCTCCTGTCCTCCCTGCGGCAGGTGGCGGATAAGCTCAACGCCTCCCGGCCCACCGCCGTCAACCTGTCTTGGGCGCTGGCGCGGATGCTGGGTGCGGCGGAGCAGAACCGGGCCCTGCCCGTGACGGAGGTCAAGGCCCTGCTGCGGCGGGAGGCGGACGCCATCCGGGAGGAGGACATCGCCATCAGCCGGGCCATCGGGCAGTTTGGCCTGGGCCTGCTGCGGCCCGGGGACGGCATCCTCACCCACTGTAACGCCGGGACGCTGGCCACCGCCAAGTACGGCACCGCCCTGGCCCCCATTTACGCCGCCCTGGAGGCGGGCTGGGGGGATCTGCGGGTGTACTGCGACGAGACACGGCCCCTCCTGCAAGGGGCGCGGCTCACCGCCTTTGAGCTCCAGTCCGCCGGGGTGGACACCACCCTGATCTGCGACAACATGGCCTCCGCCACCATGGCCAAGGGCAAAGTGGACATCGTGTTTGTGGGCTGCGACCGGGTGTGCGCCAACGGGGACTTCGCCAACAAGATCGGCACCAGCGGCGTGGCCATCCTGGCCCGGCACTACGGCATCCCCTTCTATGTGTGCGCCCCCTCGTCCACCATCGATATGGGGCTGGCCCGGGGGGAGGAGATCCCCATCGAGGAGCGCCCGCCCCAGGAGGTCACCGAGCTGTGGTACGCCCACCGCATGGCTCCGGAGGGGGTGAAGGTGGACAACCCCGCCTTCGACGTGACGGATCACCGGCTGGTGACCGGGTTTATCACCGAGAAGGGGATCGCCTATCCGCCCTTTGACAAGGCGTTCCGGGAATTCGGATTTTGACGGGGGCGGCTGACCGGCCATTTTAGACAGACAGGAGCTTTTCCATGAGAGAATACCTGAAGGGCCGCGTCACGCCCTACTATGAGACGGACAACGAACTGCTGCTGCTGGGGGACACCCTCACGCTGCTGAAAAAGATCCGCCCCGGCTGCGTGGATCTGGTGTTTGCCGACCCGCCCTATTTCCTGAGCAACGGCGGGATCACCTGCCAGGGGGGAAAAATGGTGTCGGTGGACAAGGGGGACTGGGACAAGGCCCCCACCCTGGCGGACAAGCACCGCTTCAACCGGCGGTGGATCAAACTGTGCCGTCAGGTGCTTGCCCCCAACGGCACCATCTGGATCAGCGGCACCCTCCACAACATCTACAGCATCGGCATGGCGCTGGAGCAGGAGGGGTTCAAAATCCTCAACAATATTACCTGGGAAAAGACCAACCCGCCCCCCAACCTGGCCTGCCGGTGCTTCACCCACAGCACGGAGACGGTGATCTGGGCCCAGAAGGACGAAAAAGGGGCAAAGCACCTGTTCAACTACGAGCTGATGAAGGAGCGCAACGGCGGCAGGCAGATGAAGGACGTGTGGACGGGCCCTCTCACCCCGCCGGGGGAGAAGCAGCAGGGACGGCACCCCACCCAGAAGCCGCTGTACCTGCTGGAGCGGATCATCGAGGCGGCCAGCCTGCCCGGGGATCTGGTGCTGGATCCCTTCTGCGGCAGCTCGTCCACCGGGGTGGCGGCCAAGGCTCTGGGGCGGCGGTATATCGGGATCGACAGCGAGGAGACGTATTTGGAGCTGTCCCGGCGGAGGCTGGAGGAGCGGATCGCGGGGGCGTGAAGAAAGGCGGGAAGCTGAACGTCAGCCTCCCGCTGTGATTGCAAGCACAAAAGGGCCCGGGCGAGCTTCCGTCCGGGCCCTTTTTTACCACTTGTTCTCCACCTTTTCCGCGAAGCCCATCAGATCCTTGACCTCCAGCCGGGTCCCGTCGTCCAGCACCGCCGTGCCGGTGAAGCGGCCGAACACCTGGTGCTGGTCGCTCTTGATCAGCTTCACATCGGTGCAAGACGCCCGGTCGAGCACCGGGACGAACTCCATCTCAAACCGGCCGTCATCGCTGGTCATGCTCCACGCCCGCATCCAGCACTCCTTCCCGTTCCGCAGGGGGATACCGAAGTCCACTTTGGACAGCTTATGGGCCTTGCCCTCGTAAAAGAGCATATTCTCCGTGGCGGCGGAGGTGTCCCCAAAGCCGTAGCCGATGTTGAAGCCGAAGTCCGCCCCGTCCACCAGGCCGGAGGCGGAGCCCCAGTACCAGGTGTTGTGATATGTCCACACGCCCCGGCCCCAGTCCAGCACGGCGAAGGAGTCCGACCGGTTGAACAGGTACAGATCGTCCCCGATCCGCACCGTCCCCTGGGCCCGCATACAGTTGATCTTCTGATTGAAATAGAAGTGCCCCGGCTTGGGGAAGGGGGTGCAGATCACCATGGACTCCTCCGGCTCGTCCGTCAGGGTGAGGTGGACGTCGATGGGCTCCTGCCCCCGGAACCTGTCCATGTGGGCGGTGAGGTTCCGCTGGCCGTCCGCCGCCTGGAACAGCAGGGCGTGGCGTTTGCCGGAGCTGGCGGTGATCCCCTCCGCCGACGTGGACGGCAGGCCGGTGCGGCCCATGGGGAACACGGACATGGGGCTTTTGGTGATCTCCCAGGGCCTGCCCTCAAAGGAGAGGAAGGAGATGGAGTCCAGCCCCATATAGCTGTTGTCCGCCACAGTGAGGGCCACGCCGTAGCGGTCGTTGCCGATGTAGTAGTAGTCCCACTCCTTCAGGCGGGTGAGGCCGCCCCGCACCCTCGTCCGGTCATACACCGGCAGCAGCCGCTTGGCATACCCCGGCTGAGTGAGATTCCCCTGTTCGTCCAGCAGGGGGATGGCTTGCGTGATCTCGACCTGCATCAGAGCACCTCCTAAAGAATCAAAGTCCCGTCAGATCAAAGGCGGGGATACAGTCCGTCCCGGCGCTGGACAACTCCTGGACATAGCCCGCCAGCCCCAGGTTCTCCATGTACTCCCGAGCGATGCGCAGCTCGGAGGGGCGCAGGGGGCGGCACAGCTCCGGGAAGCCGTCCAGCGTCCCCACCGGGGTGTATTGGGCCATGAGAGAGAACAGCACCGCTCCGGCCGGGAAGGCGTCCGCCACCCAGTCCATCACCCGCTTGGCCTCGTTGACCTGCCCCGGTAGAATCAGGTGCCGGATCAGCACGCCGCTTTTCAGCAGGCCGCCCTCCAGCCGGACGGGCCCCCGTTGGCGGACCATCTCCAAAATGGCGGCCTGGGCGGCTTCGGGGTAGTCCGCCGCCCCGGAGTACCGCGCCGACAGAGCGGGGGTGAGGTATTTGAGGTCAGGCAGGTATACGTCCACCTTTCCCTCCAGGGCGCGCAGCGTCTCCGCCCGTTCGTAGCCGCCGCTGTTCCACACCACGGGCAGGCCCCCGGGGACGGGCCGCTCCAGCACCCGGGCCAGGGCGTGGGTAAAGTGGGTGGGGGTGACCAGCTCAATACAGGAGGCCCCCTGATCCGCCAGCCGCTGAAAGACGGCGTACAGCTCGTCATCCGTCAGGGGCTTACCGAAACCCTCCCGGCTGATGGGGGCGTTCTGGCAGAACACGCAGCCCAGGGTGCAGCCGGAGAAAAACACCGTCCCCGCCCCGGTTCCCCCGGAAATACAGGGCTCCTCCCACAGGTGGAGGGCGGCCCGGGCGCACACGGGGTTGGCGGGCATCTGGCAGAAGCCCTCCCCGTGGGTGTCGTCCCGGAGGGCGGCGCACCGGCGGGGGCAGAGGGAACAGATCATAGGGCGTTCTTCCAGTCCGGGCCCAGGTTGCCTTCCTTCCAGTGGCGACGGCACAGGCCGATGTAGCAGTCGTTGGCCCCCAGCACCACCTGCTCCCCCTCCTTGAGCACCACGCCGTTTTCGTCAAAGCGGGCGTTGCAGGTGGCCTTCCGGCCGCACCAGCAGATGGTTTTGACCTCCTCGATGATGTCTGCCCAGGCCAGCAGGGCCTCCGAGCCGGGGAACAGCCGCCCGCTGAAGTCCGCCCGCAGGCCATAGCAGATCACCGGCACGTTCAGCGCGTCCACCAGCTCGGTGAGAAAATACACCTGTTCCCGGGTGAGAAACTGGGCCTCGTCCACGATGACGCACTGCCAGCCTTTGATCTCATCCGATGACATTTGCTCCAGCTCCTCGAACCAGATGCAGGGGTGGCACAGCCCCATGCGGGAGTTCACCACCCGCTCCCCCTCCCGCTGATCCAGGGTGGGCTTCACCATCAGGGCCCGCTGGCCCCGCTCCTCGTAGTTATACCGCACCATCAGCGCGTTGGCGGACTTGCTGGAGCCCATCACGCCGTAGCGGAAATACAGCTTTGCCATGTCAATCCATCCTCGTCTCTTTGAGTTGTTCCCGGGCCAGCTCCAGCGCCCGGGCGAAGGCGTTGGGGACGGCGTAGGTCTGTTCCAGCTCCCCCCGTCCAGCCCACACCCAGCCGGGGGGCAGCTTGTTCGACTCCGTTTGGACGAGCCGCACAGTCATGCGCCACTCCACATGGGTGAAGATGTGCTTTGTCTGTCCGGCGTACTCGTCTGACAGCGGGACGACGCCCCAGTCCGGTGGCAGGGGGCCGTCCCCTGGCTCATGGGGGAACTCCCACAGCCCCGCCAGCAGCCCTTTGTCCGGGCGGCGGCGGAGGGCCACGGTATTTCCCAGGAAAATCAGCCAGACGGTGCGCTCCTCCACCCGGCGGGGCTTCTTGGGGGCCTTGACGGGCAGCTCCCCCACCCGATCCTGGGCCAGGGCGGCGCAGAAGCCCTTGGCGGGGCAGATATCGCACAGGGGCGCACCGTTGGGCAGGCACACCGTGGCCCCCAGCTCCATGAGGGCCTGATTGAACGTCCCCGGCGCGTGTAGGGGGATTGCGGCTTGGATGGCCTGGGTGACCCGCTTCTTCATCTGGGGGCTGGCGATGTCCCCATCGTCCCCGCAGAGGCGGGCGTACACCCGCAGCACGTTGCCGTCCACGGCGGGCACCGCCTGCCCGAAGGCGATGGAGCAGACCGCCCCGGCGGTGTAGTCCCCCACACCGGGCAGGGCGCGCACCGCGGCGTAGTCCGATGGGAACACGCCGCCATACTGCTCCACAATCACTTGGGCGGCCTTTTGCAGGTTCCGGGCCCGGTTGTAATAGCCCAGCCCCTGCCACAGCTTCAGCAGCCGATCCTCGGGCAGGGCGGCCAGGGCGGGCACATCCGATGCCTCCTCCAGAAAGCGCCGGTAGTAGTCCAGCACCGCCGCCACCCGGGTCTGCTGGAGCATGATCTCCGACAACCAAACGTGGTAGGGGGTGGGGTCGTCCCGCCAGGGCAGGGAGCGGGCGTTGTCCCGGAACCACTCCAGCAAGGGGAGGGGCAGCTTGTCCAATGGGTTCACGACGGGCCTCCTTGGGTTGTTTGAAACCAGTGTACCATATTTGGCCGGGGGTTTCAACGGCGGAATGGGCAGGCGAAAAAAAGAATGACAGGGCCGGGGGTTGGGTGTATAATGGGAAAAAAGGAGGGCGTGCCATGAAACTGGGAATGTGGATTTTCATGCTGGTGTGCAATCTGATTATCCCGGCGGTGGCGATCTGGTACGGGCGGCGGTTTCAGGCCAACCCGCCCAGGGAACCTAACGCATGGTTCGGCTACCGCACCGCCCGCTCCATGAAAAGCCGGGAGGCCTGGGACTTCGCCCAGCGGAAGATGGGGCAGGTGTGGGGCCGATGGGGGTTCGCCATGGTGCCGCCGGTGGTGGTGGGTCAGGCGCTGACCCTGCTGTGCCCCACCGTGGACGGGATGTGCCTGTGGAGCCTGCCCATCACGGTGGTGGAGGTGGCCTTGCTGCTGCTGTCCATGCTCCCGGTGGAGCGGGCGCTGAAGGAGAATTTTGACGAGAGCGGGCGCAGATTGTATAAGGAGGATCAGCCATGAGAGCGGTTGTGACCCGGGTGAAGAACGCCCGGGTGGAGATTGAGGACAAGGTCAACGGGGCCATCGACCAGGGCTTCCTGGTGCTGCTGGGCGTGGGGCGGTCGGACACCGAGGCCGTGGCGGACAAGCTGGCGGACAAGGTGTGCGGCCTGCGGGTGTTCGACGACGAGAACGGTAAGATGAATCTGAACCTGGCAGCGGTGGGCGGGGCCCTGCTGGTGGTGAGCCAGTTCACCCTGTACGCCGACACCTCCTCCCGCCGGCCGGGGTTCTCCCACGCCGCCAAACCCGACCTGGCCATCCCGCTGTACCAGCGGTTTATGGCCGCCTGCCGGGAGAAGGGCTTCCGGGTGGAGCACGGCGAGTTCGGGGCGGAGATGCAGGTGTTCTCCCAGAACGACGGGCCCATCACCATATTACTTGAGGTATAACATGGCAGAGATAAAACAATTAGACCCCCATGTAGCGGACTTGATCGCCGCCGGCGAGGTGGTGGAGCGGCCCGCCAGCGTGGTGAAGGAGCTGCTGGAAAACGCCATCGACGCGGGGGCGTCCGCCGTCACGGTGGAGATCGCCCACGGGGGGATGTCCCTGATCCGCGTCACCGACGACGGCTGCGGCATCCCGGCGGCCCAGGCCCCCACCGCCTTCCTGCGCCACGCCACCTCCAAGATCTCCGGCGAGCGGGATCTGGAGGCCATCGGCACCCTGGGCTTCCGGGGAGAGGCGCTGGCGGCCATCTCCGCCGTGTCCCGGGTGGAGCTGCTGACCCGGACGGACGAGGAGGCGCTGGGCGCCGCCCTCACCGTGGTGGCCGGGGAGGTGACGGCCCAGGAGGAGGCGGGCTGCCCCAAGGGCACCACCATGACGGTGCGGGAGCTGTTCTTCAACACCCCCGCCCGGTTGAAGTTCCTGAAGAAGGACGCGGCGGAGGGGGCGGCGGTGTTTGCTGTGGTGCAGCGGGTGGCCCTGTCTCACCCGGAGCTGTCGGTGAAGTTCCTCCGGGACGGGAAGCAGGAGCTGCTCACCCCCGGGGACGGCCAGCTGAAAAGCGCCGTCTACGCCGTCATGGGCCGGGACATCGCCCTGGGCTTCCTGCCCGTGAAGGGCAGCGGGGACGGCATGAGCGCCGAGGGCTTCGCCTCCCTGCCCACCTGCTGCCGGGGTACCCGGGGCTACCAGCACTTTTTCGTCAACGGGCGGTACATCAAGAGCCGGATCATGACGGCGGCGGTGGAGGAGGCCTACAAGAACCAGAAGCTGGTGGGCAAATTCCCCGGCTGCGTCATCCACCTGACGGTGAAACCCGGCGAGGTGGATGTGAACGTCCACCCCACCAAGACCGAGGTGAAGTTCCAGCGGGAGCAGGCGGTGTTTGCCACCGTGTACGGCGCGGTGCTGTCCGCCCTGGATCGGGATCACACCCGGCCCCAGGCCAGTATTCCGGGTGTGCGCCCCACGGACACCGTCACCCCCAACCAGACCAGCCTGCCCCTTCACGACGGGGGCGGGAGGGTGAACGGGACGCAGTTTATGCCCGCCTCCCGGTTTAGGCCGGCGGGGGCCATGGCCCCCGGAAAGCAGCCGGATTATCCGGCGGCGCCCGCCCGGTTGGAGGGGAAGCCCCCCGCGGCGGAGCAGAAAAAATCCCCCTTCCGCTGGGTGGAGCCCCTGCCGGAAAAGGAGCCACCGCAGGCTCCGGAGACCCCCGCCGGAACGGAACCGCCCGCCCCGCTCCGGCAGGACGAGGGGCCAGAGCCCGCGCCCCAGCCCGTCCGGACACAAAAGCCAAAGGCCGCCCCGGCAAAGGAGGAACCGCCCATCTCCGCCCCGGAAGAGCGGCCGGAGCCCGCACCCGCCCCGGTGGAGGAGAAAAACGCGGAACCCGCACCCGCTCCGGAACAGCCCGCCCCGCCGGAGGAGCTTGTGTCGCAGGCGCAGACACCCTGGATCATCCGGGGGGAGCTGTTCCACACGTACATTCTGGTGGAGCAGGGGGACAAGGCCCTGCTCATCGACAAGCACGCCGCCCACGAGCGGGCCAACTTTGACCGGCTCAAGGCGGCGGACTACCGGCCCATGGTGCAGGAGCTGCTCACTCCGGTGACCTTCTCCCTGCCGCCAGAGGAGCGGCAGCTCCTGCTGGAGCGGTCCGAGCTGCTGGCCCGGTTCGGCTTCGAGGTGGAGGAGTTTGGCTCGAACGCCCTGGCAGTGCGGGCGGCGCCGGACTACCTGGAGACCGGGGACATCGAGCCCGCCCTGGGGGAGCTGGCCCGCCGCCTGCGGCTGACGGGGACGGCGGATCCCGCCGCCGCCCGGGACGAGCTGCTCCACACCATGGCCTGCAAGGCGGCCATCAAGGGCGGCTGGCGCACCGGGGAGGCGGAGCTGGAGGAGACGGTTCGGCTGGTGATGAGCGGGGCGGTGAAGTACTGCCCCCATGGCCGGCCGGTGGCCATTGAGCTGACGCAAAAGCAGCTGGAAAAGCAGTTCAAGCGGGCATAGGAGGACACCATGGACGAGCTGATCTATGTGCCCCTGACCCGGGAAAACTTCGGGCCCCGCTCCCTGGACAAATTTGTCCGCCGCCAACACGTGCGTCAGTGCTGGCGGCGGGAGGGCGGGGCGCTGGTGCTGCGCCCGGTGGAGTATGTGGAGGACTGGGACATCCCCCAGCGCCGGGGGGTGGCCGGGTCGGTGCTGGCGGCGGTGAGTGCCGGCGGCGCGGCCATCGGGGCGCTGGCCAGGGGTGAGGTGGCGGGCTTTGCCGTCCTGTCCGGGAAACCGCTGGGCAGCCGGGGGCAGTACGCGGACCTGACCCTGTTCTATGTGTCGGAGCCCTTCCGGGGCCGGGGCGTGGGCGGGCGGCTGTTCCGCATGGCCTGCGCCGCCGCCCGGGCGCGGGGGGCGGAAAAGCTATACATCTCCGCCCACTCCGCCGCCGAGGTGATGGCCGCCTATTGGGCCCTGGGCTGCGTGGAGGCGGAGGAGCCGGACCCCCGCCACAGCGCCGAGGAGCCCTGGGACGTGCAGCTGGAATTTCGGCTGTGAGGCTGGGGCGTCACCCTGTTTTTCGCTCCTGCCACACCCGGGCCAGGATGTCCTTGAGCACCAGCATGGCGTCCAGCTCGCTGTAGCCGTAGTCCTCCTTGAGCTTGTCCAGCAGCTGGGCCAGCCCCTGGGCGTAGGGGGCGGCGTCCACCTGCTCCCGGTAGGTCAGCAGGATGGGGTACTTCTTCCCCCAGGCACGGTTCCAGTCCACCTTGTCCGCCACCGCGTCGGGGGTGCGGTCGATGGCCCGCTGGATCTCCTGCACGTCCAGGTCGAAGTCGATGAGCTCGTCCAGCGACAGGTGATACAGCAGGGCCAGCCGCTTGGACTGGCGGATGTCGGGCAGGCTCTCGTCCGTCTCCCATTTGGAGACAGTCTGACGGCTCACCCCCAACTTCTCCGCCACCGCCTCCTGGGACAGGCCGGACTTCCTCCGGGCGGCGGACAGGCTGCTTCCCAAATTCATAAAACCAGCTCCTTTCCTGTTTCCCGGCCTATGATACCCCCGCCGGGCGGAAAAGTCCACCCCCGGAGGGTGGCAGTTCCGCCCGGTATTTTAACGGCGGGCATCCGCCGATTTTCCATTGCGCTCCCGGTTTCTTTGTGATACAATAATGGCAAACGCCGCGCTCCGCGCGGCGGCCCACGTTGTGGGCAGGCATTTTGTATGCAAAATGCCTGTTGCCATTGTTGCATCATAGGCATAACCGGCTCTGCCGGTTACGCGCCGCGCAGCGGCGCGTAAGCCGCTTCGCGGCTTGCGCCTATGATACAATACCGGAAAAAGCCGCCCGGCTCCCAAACTTCCTCCGGCGGCGCAACTCTAAAGGAGACTTGCGTATGCGTTCCGACAACGTGAAGAAGGGCGTGCCCACCGCCCCCAACCGCTCCCTGTTCTACGCCCTGGGCTACACCAGGGAGGAGCTGGAGCGGCCCCTCATCGGCGTGGTGTGCTCCTACAACGAGATCGTCCCCGGCCACATGAATCTGGACAAGATCGCCGAAGCGGTTAAGGCCGGCGTCCGGGCCGCCGGAGGCACCCCCATCGAATTTCCCGCCATCGCCGTGTGCGACGGCATCGCCATGGGCCACGTGGGCATGAAGTACTCCCTGGTGACCCGGGATCTCATCGCCGACTCCACCGAGGCCATGGCCCTGGCCCACCAGTTCGACGGGCTGGTGATGATCCCCAACTGCGACAAGAACGTGCCGGGGCTGCTGATGGCCGCCGCCCGGGTGAATATCCCCACCATCTTCTGCTCCGGCGGGCCCATGCTGGCGGGCAGGCTCAACGACGGGCGGCGCACCTGCCTGAGCCATATGTTTGAGGCCGTGGGGGGCTACTACGCCGGCAAGCTGGACGAGGCGGGGGTGGAGGAGTACGAGGAGAACGCCTGCCCCACCTGCGGCTCCTGCTCCGGTATGTACACCGCCAACTCCATGAACTGCCTCACCGAGGCCATCGGCATGGGGCTGCGGGGCAACGGCACCATCCCCGCCGTGTGGTCGGCCCGGCTGCGGCTGGCCAAGCACGCCGGAATGCAGATCATGGAGCTGGTGAAGCGGGACATCCGCCCCCGGGACATCATGACCGCCGCCGCCTTCCACAACGCGGAGACGGTGGACATGGCCCTGGGCTGCTCCACCAACACCATGCTCCACCTGCCCGCCATCGCCCACGAGTGCGGCATCGAGCTGGATCTGGATCTATCCAACGAGATATCCAGCAAGACTCCCAACCTGTGCCACCTGGCCCCCGCCGGGAACACCTACATGGAGGATCTGGAGGGCGCGGGCGGCGTCCACGCCGTCATGGCGGAGTTGGACAAGAAGGGCCTGCTGGACACGTCTGTTATGACCTGCACCGGCAAGACACTGGCCGAAAACTTAGCGGGCGTAGTCAACCGCAACCCCGAGCTGATCCGCCCCATCGACAACCCCTACTCCCCTGACGGCGGCATCGCCGTGCTCAAGGGCAACCTGGCCCCGGAGGGCTGCGTGGTGAAGCGCTCCGCCGTGGCCCCCGAGATGATGCGGCACCAGGGCCCCGCCCGGGTGTTCAACTCCGAGGAGGAGGCCATCGAGGCCATCTACGCCGGCAGGATCGTGGCGGGTGACGTGGTGGTGATCCGCTACGAGGGCCCCAAGGGCGGGCCCGGAATGCGGGAGATGCTCAACCCCACCTCCGCCATCTGCGGCATGGGCTTAGGAGAGTCCGTAGCCCTGATCACCGACGGGCGGTTCTCCGGCGCCACCCGGGGGGCGTCCATCGGCCACGTCTGCCCCGAGGCCGCCCAGGGCGGGCCCATCGCCTTCGTGGAGGAGGGCGACCGGATCGCCATTGACATCCCCGCCTGCAAGATCGAGCTGCTGGTGGACGAGGACACCCTGGCCAAGCGGCGCGCCGCCTGGACGTGCCCCGAGCCCAAAATCAAGACCGGTTACCTGGCCCGGTACGCCAAGCTGGTCACCTCCGCCGCCCGGGGGGCGGTGTTAGAGTAACCCAATCCAATTCCCGCAGGGCGGCTTTCCCGGCCGCTTTGCGGGATTTGGCCGCGTTTTCCCGATTTTTTAACGAATCGAGCTGATCGCTTTGAATATCATCATTGCCGGGGCGGGCAAGGTGGGCGGCACCGTGGCCGAGCACCTGTCCGACGAGGGGCACAGCGTCACCATCCTGGACAAGACGGACGCCGTGCTGGAGCGGCTGTCCAACCAGCTGGACGTGATGTGCCTGAAGGGGAACTGCGCCTCCCGGGACCTGCTGCTGGAGGCGGGGGCCCGGGAGTGCGACGTGCTCATCGCCGCCACCGCCTCCGACGAGATCAATCTGCTGTGCTGCCACTGCGCCCACAACTTAGGGGTGCCCTACACGGTGGCCCGGGTGCGAGGCACGGAGTACGCCAACGACCTGGATACCCTAAAGCGGGACCTGGGCATTACCATGCTCATCAACCCGGAGCTGGCCTCGGCGGTGGAGATCTCCCGGCTGCTGCGCTTCCCCTCCGCCGCCAACATTGACACCTTTGCCCGGGGCCGGGTGGAGCTGATCTCCTTCCACATCCAGGAGACGGACTTCCTGGCAGGGCGCTCCCTGGCTGCTCTGTCCTCCAAAATCCAGGATCTGCCCATCCTGTTCTGCGCCGTGGAGCGGGGGGACGACGTGTTCATCCCCAATGGATCCACCGTGCTGGCCCGGGAGGATCGGGTGTACGTGGCGGGCACCCCCAACGGCGTCCACCAGTTTTTCAAGCTGCTGGGCCGGCAGACCCACCGGATCAAAGACGTGTTCATCATCGGCGGCGGCCGCATCGCCTTCTACCTGCTGGTGCAGCTGGAGCGGCTGGGCATGAGCTGCAAGGTGGTGGAAAAGGGGGACGACCGCTGCCGCCAGCTGGCGGAGGAATTCCCCCACTCCCTGATCATCCACGGAGACGGCACCGACCCGGAGCTGCTCACCGAGGAGCGCATGGCCGCCAGCGATGCCTTTATCGCCCTCACCGACCGGGACGAGGACAACCTGATCATCTCCCTCTACGCCCACCAGGCGGGGGTGTCCAAGGTGGTGGCCAAGTCCAACCGGCAGAACTATACCTCCATCGCCCACTCCGCCGGGGTGGAGTCGGTGGTGTCCCCCAAGCTGACCACCGCGGGGCAGATCCTGCGGATGATCCGGGGGCTGCAAAACTCCAAGGGCAGCGCCATGATCGCCCTGTACCGCATCGCGGAGGGCCGAGCGGAGGCCATGGAGTTTGTGGCGGCCCCCACTACCCAGCATTTAGGCGTGCCGCTGAAGGATCTGAAGCTGAAAAAGGGCGTGCTCATCGCCGTCATCGTCCGGGGGGCGAAGGTGATCATCCCCGAGGGCTCCACCACCCTGGAGAGCGGGGACAACGTGATCGTGGTGGCCCGGGACAGCGGCATTCTGGATCTCAACGACATCTACGAGGGCGGCGGCCTGCGGGCGGGGGGCTGAGGGCATGAACTTCAAACTGGTGCTGCGCATCACCGGCTTCACCCTGCTCATCGAGGCGGCGGCCATGCTGCTGCCCCTGGCGGTGGCCCTGCTGTACGGGGAGAACCCCATTCCCTTCCTGTCCTCCATCCTGATCATTTTGGCGGCGGCCTGCGTGCCCGTGTTCCTCCTCAAGCCCAGGAAGGACTTTTTCGCCCGGGAGGGCTTCTTCACCGTGGGCCTGATCTGGGTGCTGTTCGGGGCCTTCGGGGCGCTGCCCTTCTGGTTCTCCGGGCAGTTCGGGCCCTATGTGGACTGCTTCTTTGAGACGATTTCCGGCTTCACCACCACGGGAGCCACCATCCTCACCGCCATTGAGGGCCTGCCCATGGGGCTGCTGTTCTGGCGCTCCTTCACCCATTGGCTGGGAGGGATGGGGGTGCTGGTGCTCACCGCCGCCCTGCTGCCCTTTTTGGGGATCAGCTCCAACTTTCTCATCCGGGCGGAGAGCCCCGGGCCGGTGAAAAGCAAGCTGATGCCCCGGGCCTCCCAGTCCTCCAAGGTGCTGTACGCCATCTATCTGGCCCTGACGGTGCTGGAGACGCTGTGCCTGCGCATCGCCGGCCTCAACTGGTACGACGCGGTGACCCACGCCATGTCCACCGCCGGCACCGGCGGCTTTTCCCGCATGAACGCCTCGGTGGGGGCCTTTGGCAACCCGGCGGTGGAGATCATCATCACCGTCTTTATGCTGCTGTTCTCGGTGAACTTCGCCGTCTACTTCCTGATACTCACCGGCAAGGCCAAGCAGGCCCTGAAAAGCGACGAGCTGCGGTTCTTCCTGATCATGGTGGCCCTGTCCACCGCCGCCATCGCCTGGAACATTCGGGACATCTACAACGGCGTGGGCGAGTGTGTGCGGTACGCCGCCTTCCAGGTGGCGTCCATCGTGTCCACCACCGGCTTCTCCTCCGCCAACTACGACCTGTGGCCCGAGTTCTCCAAGGTGCTGCTGGTGGTGCTCACCTTCATCGGGGCCTGCGCCGGCTCCACCGGCGGCGGCATCAAGTGCAGCCGGATCCTGATCCTGATCCGATCCGCCGCCCGGGAGGTGCGCTCCATCATCCATCCCCGGGCCGTGTCGGTGGTGCGGCTGGACGGCGCGCCCCTGCCCGAGGCCACCCTCCATACCACCCAGTGCTATTTTGTCATTAACCTGTTTTTGGTGTTTGGCATGGCCGTTGTGGTGGGGCTGGACAACTTCTCCTTCGGCACCACCCTCACCGCCGTCATCACCTGCATCAGCAACGTGGGGCCGGGGTTGGAACTGGTGGGCCCGGCGGGCAATTTCGCCGCCTTTTCCGTGCTGAGCAAGCTGGTGCTGTCCTTCCTGATGGTGCTGGGGCGGCTGGAGATGTTCCCCATTCTGGTGCTGTTCAGCCGCAGTGCCTGGAAGCGCTCCTGAGGGGATTGTGAAAAAAATATCGTTCTTTTGTATGCGTCTTTTCGGTTTTTGGCCGAAAAGACGCATTTTTATCTTGCAAAACGCATCCAGCTTGTGTAAAATAGAAAATAGAAATACGACGCCCGGCCTGTGCCGCGGCGGCCAAGAGAGGAGTAATGTCGTTTTGGGTACGCAGCAATTATTCTGGCTGGGCCTGGCGGCGGGGATTGTGGCCCTGCTGTTCGCCATCTTCCAGGCCAAACGGGTGCTGTCCTTTTCCGAGGGCAACGACGCCATGAAAAAAATCGCCTCCGCCATCCGGGAGGGGGCCAACGCCTACCTGCGCCACCAGTATGCCACCGTCTTTAAGGTGTTCGCGGTGGTGTTCGTCATTCTGATCCTGCTGTGCGTGTTCCAGCGGTTGGACAACTGGTTTATCCCCTTCGCCTTCCTCACCGGCGGGGTGTACTCCGCCCTGGCGGGTTTCGTGGGTATGAAGGTGGCCACCAGCGCCAACGCCCGCACCGCCCAGGCCGCCTCCGAGAGCCTGAACCGGGGGCTGAACGTGGCCTTCTCCGCCGGGTCGGTGATGGGCTTCACGGTGGTGGGGCTGGGCCTGCTGGACGTGTCCATCTGGTTCCACATCCTGAAGTACATCGCGGGCTATGACGCCCCCCAGATTGCCCAGACCATGGTGATGTTCGGCATGGGGGCCTCCTTTATGGCCCTGTTCGCCCGGGTGGGCGGCGGCATCTTCACCAAGGCCGCCGACGTGGGCGCGGATCTGGTGGGCAAGGTGGAGGCGGGCATTCCCGAGGACGACCCCCGGAACCCCGCCACCATCGCCGACAACGTGGGTGACAACGTGGGCGATGTGGCCGGCATGGGGGCCGACCTGTACGAGTCCTACGTGGGCTCCATCCTGGCCACCTTTGCCCTGGGTGTGGCGGCCTACTCCGGCTCCGATAAGGCCTGGGAGGCCATGCTGCTGCCCATTCTGCTGGCCGCCGTGGGCATCGTGTGCTCCATCCTGGGCTCCTTCCTCATTAAGACCAAGGAGGGGGCCACCCAGCGGGAGCTGCTGGGCACCCTCCGCAAGGGCACCTACACCGCCGCCATTCTCGCGGCCATCGCCGCCGCCCCGCTGACTTACTTCCTGCTGGGGAACTGGGGCGTGTACATCGCCATCCTGTGCGGGCTGGTGGGCGGCTGCGCCATCGGCTACTTCACCGAGTACTACACCTCCGACACCTATAAGCCCACCCGCGGGCTGGCCGACGCCACCGAGACCGGGGCCGCCACCACCATCATCGGCGGGCTGTCCCTGGGGATGCTGTCCACCATCGCCCCCATTTTGATCGTGGGCGTGGCGGTCATCGTATCCTTTATTGCCGCGGGCGGCTCCCTGGCCACCGCCTCCGATCACTACGCCGCCAGCTTCTCCCAGGGGCTGTACGGCATCGGCATCGCCGCGGTGGGGATGCTGTCCACCCTGGGCATCACCCTGGCCACTGACGCCTACGGCCCCGTGGCGGACAACGCCGGCGGCATCGCCGAGATGTCCGGCCTGGGGGAGGAGGTGCGGGAGCGCACTGACGCCCTAGACTCCCTGGGCAACACCACCGCCGCCACCGGCAAGGGCTTCGCCATCGGCTCCGCCGCCCTCACCGCCCTGGCCCTGCTGGTGAGCTATGTGGACATCGTGTCCGCCAAGGCGGAGGCCATCGACCTGTCCCTCACCAACCCGGCGGTGCTGGTGGGTCTGTTCATCGGGGCCATGCTCACCTTCGTGTTCGCCGCCTTCACCATGAGCGCGGTGCAGCGGGCCGCCCAGTCCATCGTGGTGGAGGTGCGCCGCCAGTTCCGGGAGATTACCGGCATCATGGACGGCTCCGCCGACCCGGACTACGCCTCCTGCGTGGCCCTGTGCACCAAGGGGGCTCTGCGGGAGATGGTGAAGCCCTCCCTGCTGGCCATCATCGTGCCCATCGTCACCGGCCTGATTTTAGGCGTGGAGGGCGTGGTGGGCCTGCTGGGCGGGGTGTCCGTCACCGGCTTCGCCGTGGCGGTGTTCATGTCCAACGCCGGCGGCGCCTGGGACAACGCCAAGAAGTACATCGAGTCCGGCCACCACGGCGGCAAGGGCTCGGAGTACCACAAGGCCGCCGTCATCGGCGACACCGTGGGCGACCCCTTCAAGGACACCTCCGGGCCCGCGCTGAACATTCTGATTAAGTTGGTGTCCACCGTGTCCATCGTGTTTTCCGGGCTGGTGGTCAGCTTCCACCTGCTGTGAGTTTTTTGGGAAAGGGTTTCCACCGCTATGAAGTATGATTTTACCTCCATTCTGGATCGCCACGGGCGGGACGCCATCGCCCTGGACGGCATCGGCCTGCCTGGCCGCCCCGGCGCCCCCCGGGAGGGCTTCGACGCCATCCCCATGTGGGTGGCGGATATGAACTTCCCCACCTTCCCCGGCATACCCGCCGCCATGATAGAGCGGGCCCAACACCCCGCCTTCGGCTACTTCTCCCCCACGGACGGGTACTATGACGCCATTATCCGCTGGCAGCGGGAGCGCAACGGAGTGATGGGGCTGGAGCGGGAACACATCGGCTATGAGAACGGCGTGCTGGGCGGGGTGATCTCCGCGCTGAACGTGCTGTGCTCCAGGGGAGATAATGTGCTGCTCCACTCCCCCACCTATATCGGCTTCACCCACGCCCTCACCGACAACGGCTATCATATCGTCCACAGCCCTCTGACGCTGGACGGGGACAACGTGTGGCGGATGGACTTCGACGACATGGAGCGGAAGATCGTGGAGCACCACATCCACGCCGCCGTGTTCTGCTCCCCCCACAACCCCTGCGGCCGGGTGTGGGAGCGGTGGGAGCTGGAGCGGGCCATGGAGCTGTTCCGCAAGCATGACGTGTATGTGGTGTCCGACGAGATCTGGTCGGATCTGACCCTGGAGGGCTACCGGCACATCCCCACCCAAAGCGTCAGCGACGACGCCCGGCAGCGCACCGTGGCCCTGTACGCCCCCTCCAAGACCTTCAACCTGGCGGGGCTGGTGGGCAGCTACCACGTGATCTACAACCCCTGGCTGCGGGAGCGGGTGGACAAGGAGTCCTCCCTGTGCCACTACAACGAGATGAACGTGCTGTCCATGCACGCCCTCACCGCCGCCTACTCCCAGGATGGGCAGGCGTGGCTGGACGAGCTGCGGCAGGTGCTCACCGACAACGTGGACTTTGCCTGCGGCTATATTGCCGCGCAGTTTGACGGCGTGAAGGTCTCCCGGCCCCAGGGCACCTATATGCTGTTCCTGGACTGTACGGACTGGTGCGCCGCCCATGGCACCACCATCGACGAGCTGGAGCGGATGGGCTGGGACGTGGGGGTGGCGTGGCAGGACGGGCGGATGTTCCACGGCCCCTGCCATATCCGGGTGAACCTGGCCCTGCCCCTGTCCCGGGTGGAGGAGGCGTTCCGCCGGCTGGACAAATACGTGTTCAACGCTCCTTTTTCTCGAGAGAAAAAGGAGCCGAAAGAGTTTTAAACCCGCCAGCTTGAAGCTCGCTGACGTTTTGCTCTGCTGGCTTTGCGCGTTTGGCCCCAGCAGCGGGGCGCTGGCATATTGGCGCAAGAGAAAAGGATCGTCTGCCTGGTGCGGCCCAAAAAATAATTCAGGATACCTATTGATTTTTTAGGTTTTCGCGGTATAATGGACCCATCTATTTTGTGAAGGAGGACTTCCCATGAACCAGACCATTACCGCGTCCAACGCCCCCGCGGCCGTTGGGCCCTACTGCCATGCCAAGCTGGCGGGCAATACGCTGTACACCTCCGGCCAGCTGGGCCTGATCCCCGCCACCGGCGAGCTGCCCCAGGGGGTGGAGGCCCAGGCCACCCAGGCCCTGGACAACCTGTCCGCAGTGCTGGCCGCCGCGGGGATGACCTGCGCAGATGTGGTGAAAACCACCGTGTTCCTGGCGGACATCAACGACTTCGCCGCCATCAACGCCATCTATGCCAAGTACTTCCCCGGCGAGGCCCCCGCCCGCTCCTGCGTGCAGGTGGCGGCCCTGCCCAAGGGGGCACTGTTTGAGGTCGAGGCCATCGCTGTCAAATAAATCAGATTCCAACGGTATTACGGCGCCGCCGGATCCTCCCGCCTGTGGGCGGGAGGGTTCGGCGGCGCTGTTGCTTCTGACTTTTTGTTTGGCGGACAAACTTTTTGTGAAATCTCCACAAAAACCGGGGCCGGATTTTGGCGGCCCGGCGCGGTTTTCTTCCTTGAAATCCCGGCAAAAATGGGCTATACTCAAATCATGAAATAAATTTTTTATAGCTCAAAAAAAGTAAGGAGGAACCCCTCATGCAGCAGTCCAAACCGGACTACAAGACTCCGGCCTCCGTCTTTTCCCTGGACGGTATCCCCGCGCCCGGCCAGCTTGTGCCGCTGGGCCTCCAGCACGTGGTGGCCGCCATCGTGGGCATCATCACCCCCGCCATCATGGTGTCCAACACCTGCGCCCTGTCCGACGCCGACCGCACCCTGCTGATTCAGGTCTCCCTCATCGTCACCGCCCTGGCCACTCTGCTCCAGCTCTATACCATCAAGCACCGCGTCGGCTCCGGCCTGCCGGTGGTGATGGGCATCAGCTTCGCCTACGTGCCCACCCTGCTGGCTATCGGCGGCCAGTTTGACCTGCCCACCATTTTGGGCGCGGAGATCGTGGGCGGCTGCGTGGCCATCCTGTTTGGCGTGTTTGTCAAGCAGATCCGGAAGCTGTTCCCGCCTCTCATCACCGGCACCGTCATCTTCACCATCGGCCTGTCCCTGTATCCCACGGCGGTGCGGTACATGGCCGGCGGCGCGGGCAGCGCCGAGTTCGGCGGAGTGAAGAACTGGGCGGTGGCCCTGGTGACCCTGGCGGTGGTGCTCCTCCTCCAGAACTTCGGCAAGGGCGTGCTGAAGCTGGGGGCCATCCTCTGGGGCATGATCGTGGGCTATATCATGGCCCTGTGCCTGGGCATGGTGGACTTCTCTGCCGTGGCGCCGGCGGGGTGGTTCCAGCTGGCGGCCCCTCTCCACTTCGGCGTGAAATTTGAGGCCAGCGCCTGCATCTCTCTGGCGGTGGTTTACATCATCAACGCGGTGCAGACCATCGGCGACCTGTCCTCCACCACCATGGGCGGCATGGATCGTATGCCCACCGACCGGGAGCTGTCCGGCGGCATCGTGGCCCAGGGCGTAGTGTCCATCGTGGGGGCTCTGTTCGGCGGCCTGCCCGCCGCCACCTACAGCCAGAACGTGGGCATCGTCACCGTGAACAAGGTGATCAACAAAGCGGTGTTCGCCTTCGCCTCCGTGATCCTGCTGGTGGCGGGGCTGGTGCCCAAGCTGTCTGCCATCCTCACCACCATCCCCCAGGCGGTCATCGGCGGGGCCACTATCTCCGTATTCGCCACCATCACCATGACCGGCATCCGCATGATCACCTCCGAACGCTTCACCATGCGCTCCAGCGCGGTGGTGGGTCTGTCGGTGGCCCTGGGCGTGGGCATCACCCAGGTGGCCGGCTCCCTCCAAGGCCCCGGCTTCCCCGCCTGGGTGCACACCGTGTTCGGCGCCTCCCCTATTGTCGTCACCGCCATTGTGGCAATCCTGCTGAACCTGCTGCTGCCCAAGGATCAGCCCGCCCAAGCCAGCAACTGACAAAAACCGGGCCGGTTGACGCGACCGGCCCGGTGATCCCCTTATTTTGTTCCGTTTTTGGCTTCCTCAATGTAGCTGTATAGGGTATACTTGGAGATGCCGAAGTATTTGCACACCCGTCCCCCCGACTTGGTGATCAGAAAGGCCCCCGTGTCGTTGAGGAACCCGATGGCTTTCACCTTCTCCTCCTTGGTCATAAGGGCGGCGGGCTTGCCCACCCGGCGCACGCTCTGCTCAATGAGTTCGTCCAGCAGGTCGGACACGTTCTGGGCGATGGGCTCCGGGGCCTCCTCTGGCTGGTTGGGGGCGGTGAACTGCCGCAGGCCCTCCTCCATGGCCAGCATCAGGGTGATGTCGTAGTTGATGGAGAAGATGCCGATGGGCTCCTGATCCGGATCCCGGATGTAGACGGTGGTGGATTTCAGCGTCTTGCCGTCGGCGGTTTTGGCCAGGTAGCTCAGCCGATCCTCCGGGATGCCGCCGCTGTTCAGCGCCTCCAGCACCACGTGGGAAGGCCCGTCCCCCACTTTGCGGCCGGAGACATGGCCGTTTTCGATGGCGACAATGGAGCTGTCCGGGTCGTTGGATTTCAGGTCATGTATGACGATCTCGCAGCTGGGCCCGAACTGGGCGGCCAGGGCCTTTGCCAAGCGGAACAGGAATTCAAGCATGGACGCATCCATGACAACCACCTCGTCTGGTTCAAAATGTGTGGTTAGTATACCACCATCCCGCCCCGTTTGCAAGAATTATCAGGGGGCCAAAAAATAAGTTTGAAGAAAAACGGAGGGAGACCCATGCTGATCATCGGAAACGGAAGACTTATCACCCGGAGCAGCACCAACCCCTATCTGGAAGACGGCGCGGTGGCGCTGGACGGCGATACCGTCAAGGAGACAGGAACCCAAAAGGCCATGCGGGCCAAATACCCGGACGCAGAGTTTGTGGATGCCCGGGGCGGGGTGATCATGCCCGGCCTCATCAACGTCCACACCCACATCTACAGCGGCCTGGCCCGGGGCCTGGCCATTGACGGCTTTGCCCCCACCAACTTCCTGGAGGTGCTGGACGGCCAGTGGTGGAACATCGACCGCCACCTCACCCTAAACGGCACCCGGGCCTGCGCCTACGCCACGGTGCTGGACTGCATCCGGGACGGGGTGACCACCATTTTTGACCACCACGCCTCCTTCGGCGAGATCCCCGGCTCCCTGTTCGCCATCAAGGACGTGTGCCAGGAGCTGGGGATGCGGGCCTGCCTGTGCTATGAGGTGTCCGAGCGGGACGGGGCGGAAAAGTGCGCCCAGTCCATCCGGGAGAACGCCGACTTCGCCCGCTGGGCCAAGCACGAGGACAGCGACATGATCAAGGCCATGTTCGGCGGCCACGCTCTGTTCACCATCTCCGACAAGACCTTCGAGGAGATGGTGAAGGCCAACGACGGCATGACCGGCTTCCACATCCACGTGGCCGAGGGCATGAACGACGTGTACGACTCCCTGAAAAACTACGGCTGCCGCCCCATCAACCGCCTGCTGTACAACGGCATTTTGGGGGAAAAGACCATGCTGGGCCACTGCATCCACGTTTCCCCGGCAGAGATGGACATCATTAAGGAGACCAACACCATGGTGTGCCACAACCCGGAGTCCAACATGGGCAACGCGGTGGGCTGCTCCCCGGTGCTGAAGCTGTACGAAAAGGGCATTTTGATCGGCCTGGGCACCGACGCCTACACCCACGATATGCTGGAGAGCCTGAAGGTTCTGCTGCCCATGCAGCGCCACAACGCCTGCGACCCCAACGTGGGCTGGGGCGAGGCCATGGGGATGCTGTTCCGCAACAACCCGGCCATCTGCGCCCGGTATTTCCAAAAGCCCCTGGGGGTGTTGGAGCCGGGGGCGGCGGCGGATGTGATCGTCATGGACTACAAGCCCTTCACCCCCTTCGGGGCGGACAACATCGACGGCCATATGCTGTTCGGCATGATGGGCAAGAACTGCCGCACCACCGTCATCAACGGCAGGGTGGTGTATAAAGACCGGGAGTTCGTGGGCATCGACGAGGACGCCATCAACGCCTGGACCCTGGAGCAGGCAAAGAAATTGTGGGGCAAATTGAACCGCAGAAGCTACTGAGGCCTCGCCGGCCGGGCGTTCTTTTTCTTGAAAGAAAAAGAACCAAAAAGAACTTTAAGCGCAAAGCTTTGCTTTGCTTCCCTAAATCATTATGGAGGTTATTACAATGAGCGACATCATGCGGCCCATGCCCTTTGCCCAGCTGATGGACTGGGTGCTCACCGAGCACGAGACCCAGGGCAGCATCTTCGGCGTGTCCAAGCTGGTGAAGCGCGCCGGGGACAAGGCCCTGCCCATCTTCCAGGAGAAGATCGAAACCCCCTTCGGCCCCGCCGCCGGCCCCCACACCCAGCTGGCCCAGAACATTATCGCCGCCTATGCCGCCGGGGCCCGGTTCTTCGAGCTGAAAACCGTCCAGATCATGGACGGCGAGGAGCTGTCCAAGTGCGTGAACAAGCCCTGCATCACCGCCGGGGACGAGTGCTACAACTGCGAGTGGTCCACTGAGCTCACCGTGCCCCAGGCGTATGGGGAATACGTCAAGGCCTGGTGGGCCTGCAAGCTGCTGGCCAAGGAGCTGGGCCTGGGCGATCCCGACGGCTTTGTGTTCAATATGTCGGTGGGCTATGATCTGGCGGGCATCCGGAGCGAAAAGATTGACAAATACATCGAGGGCATGAAGGACGCCTCCAACAGCGAGGTGTGGAAGGAGTGCCTGGACTGGGCGCTGGCCAACCTGAGCCGGTTTGAGCAGGTGGACGCGGACTATGTGAGGTCCGTCTCCCCCCGGGTGTCCGCCTCCATCACAGAGTCCACCCTCCACGGCTGCCCCCCCGACGAGATCGAGCGCATCGCCACCTACCTGATCACGGAGAAGGGGCTGAACACCTACGTCAAGTGTAACCCCACCCTGCTGGGCTACGACTTCGCCCGCAGGACCCTGGACAGCCTGGGCTACGACTACATTGTGTTCGACGACCACCATTTTGTGGAGGACCTGCAATGGGCGGACGCGGTGCCCATGTTCCACCGGCTCCAGAAGCTGTGCCGGGAGCGGGGCCTGGAGTTCGGGGTGAAGCTCACCAACACCTTCCCGGTGGACGTGGCGGCGGGAGAGCTGCCCTCCAGCGAGATGTATATGTCCGGGCGCTCCCTGTACCCCCTGTCCCTGTCGCTGGCGGGGATGCTGGCGAAGGAGTTCGGCGGACAGCTGCGCATCTCCTACTCCGGCGGGGCGGATGCCGCCTCCATCCGGGGCCTGTTCGACGCGGGCATCTGGCCCGTCACCATGGCCACCACCGTGCTCAAGCCCGGCGGCTATCAGCGGTTCAGCCAGATCGCCGGCCTGCTCTCGGATATCCGTTATGAGGCGTGGCAGGGCGTGGACGGCGCGAGGGTGGCGGCGCTGGTGGACGTCATCCCCGCCGATCCCCACTGGCGCAAGCCCGTCAAGCCCATCCCCAGCCGCAAGACGGACAGACAGGTGCCGCTGCTGGACTGCTTCCAGGCCCCCTGCCGCTCCGGCTGCCCCATTGAGCAGGACATCCCCGCCTATCTGATGGCGGTGAACGCCGGCAAGTACGAGCAGGCCCTGGACATCATCACCCGGCGCAACCCCCTGCCCTTCATCACCGGCACCATCTGCTCCCACCGCTGCCAGGACAAGTGCATGAGAAACGCCTACGACGACAGCGTGTACATCCGCGCCCAGAAGCTGAAGGCGGCTAAGGGGGGCTTTGCCTCCCTCCTGCCCAGGCTGAAGCCGGGAGCTCCGGCGGGCAAACGGGCGGCCATCGTGGGCGGCGGGCCGGCGGGCATAGCGGCGGCCTTCTTCCTGGGTCGATCCGGGGTGGACGTGACCCTCTTTGAGGCCAAGGACGCCCTGGGCGGCATCGTCCGCCACGTGATCCCGGAGTTCCGCATCAGCGGTGAGGCCATCGACAACGACGTGAAGCTGATGGAGGCCATGGGGGTAAAGGTAAAGCTGAACACCCGGATCGGCGATCTCCGGGCCCTGCGGAACGAGTTCGGCCATGTGATTGTGGCGGCGGGCGCCTGGAAGCGGGGCTCCGCCGGGATGGAGTACGGCGAGGAGTTCAACGTACTGGCCTTCCTGGAGGCGGCCAAGAAGTCCCCCGAGACCTTGGAGCTGGGGGAAAACGTCGTCGTCATCGGCGGCGGCAACACCGCCATGGACGCCGCCCGGGCGGCCAAGCGCCTCCCCGGCGTGAAGAAGGTGTCCCTGGTATACCGCCGCACGAAGCGGTATATGCCCGCCGACCAGGAGGAGCTGGAGCTGGCCCTGGCCGACGGTGTGGAGTTCCGGGAGCTGCTCTCACCCGTGGGCGTCAAGGACGGTGTGCTCACCTGCCGGGTGATGGAGCTGGGCGCCCCCGACGCCAGCGGCCGCCGTTCCCCGGTGGACACCGGGAAAACGGTGGAGGTGCCTGCCGACACCGTCATCACCGCCGTGGGGGAGAAGGTGGATACCGCCCTGTATACCGCCAACGGGCTGGCAGTAGACAACCGGGGCAGGGCTGTGGTAAACTGGGAGACGATGGAGTCCAGCGTGGAGGGTGTCTACGTGGTGGGCGACGGCCAGACCGGCCCCGCCACAGTGGTGGAGGCCATCGCCGGGGCCATGAAGGCCGCCCGGGCCATCCAGGACTTTGACACAGATACCTTCGTGGACAAGAACGTGAATCCCGACTACGCCGCCCCCCTGGCCAAGCGGGGGGACGTGTGCACCGACTGCGCCTCCTGCGGGGAGATCCGCTGCCTGGGCTGCGCCACCGTGTGCGAGACCTGCGCCGAGGTGTGCCCCAACCGGGCCAACGTGGCCGTCCGGGTGGAGGGGATGCGCCAGCGGCAGATCGTCCACGTGGACGGTATGTGCAACGAGTGCGGCAACTGCGCGGTGTTCTGCCCCTACGACAGCGCCCCCTACAGGGACAAGTTCACCCTGTTCTGGAGCAGGGAGGACTTCGACCACAGCGAGAACCAGGGCTTCCTGCGCCTGGACGGGTACAAGACCCTGGTGCGGCTTGCCGGCGGGGTGAAGGAGTTCGACGCGTCCGACCCCGGCTGCGGGCTGGAGGACGGCTTGCGCCGCCTGATCTGCGCCGTGTATGAGAATTATAGCTATCTGCTGGGCTGACCGGCCGCTTGCCCGCCCTCCGGTCTGTGCGCCGGAGGGCGGGCGGAGCGCCATGATAAAAAGGAGGCAAACCCATGGGCGAATGCTACTGCTTTACCGTGAACGGCGTGATCCGGGAGACGGCGGAGGATAAGCCCCTGCTGCGCTATCTCCGGGACGACCTGCGCCTGACCTCCTGCAAGGACGGGTGCAGCGAGGGGGCCTGCGGCACCTGCACCATCGTGGTGGATGGCCGGGCCATGCGGGCCTGCATCCTCACCACCCAGAAGGCGGCGGGCAAGAGCATCCTCACCGTGGAGGGGCTGTCCGTGGCGGAGAAGGAGGCTTTTGTCTACGCCTTCGGCAAGGTGGGGGCGGTACAGTGCGGCTTCTGCATCCCCGGCATGGTGATGGCGGGCAAGGCCCTGCTGGACGCCAACCCCAACCCCTCCGAGGCGGACATTAAGAAGGCCATCCGGGGCAACGTGTGCCGGTGCACCGGCTACAAGAAGATCATCGAGGGCATTTCCCTGGCCGGGGCCGTCCTCCGGGGGGAGGCTCAAATTGAGCCTGAGCTGGAAAAGGGGGACGTGTTCGGGGTGGGGGACCGGGCCTTCCGCACCGACGTGCGCCCCAAGGTGCTGGGGTACGGCGAATACCCCGACGACGTATATCTGGATGGCATGGTGTACGCCTCCGCTGTCCGCTCGGAGTACCCCCGGGCGAAAATCCTGGACATCGACACCGCCCCCGCCCTGGCCCTGCCGGGGGTGCTGGCGGTGCTCACCGCCCAGGACGTGCCCCACAACAAGGTGGGCCACATTCAGCAGGACTGGGACGTGATGATCGCCAAGGGTGATACCACCCGCTGCGTGGGGGACGCCATCTGCCTGGTGGTGGCTGAGAGCGAGTACATTTTGAGGCAGGCCAAGGCGTCCATCAAAATCCAGTACCAGCCCCTGGAGCCCGTCCGGGATATCCACCAGGCCATGGCCGACGGTGCGCCCTTCGTCCATGAGCAGGGGAACCTGTGCCAGTCCCGCCACGTCACCCGGGGGGACGCCAAGACGGCGCTGGCGGGCTCCAAATACGTGATCACCCAGAGCTACAAGACCCCCTTCACCGAGCACGCCTTCCTGGAGCCGGAGTGCGCCGTGGCCTTCCCCTACAAAAACGGGGTGAAGGTGTATTCCACCGACCAGGGTGTGTACGACACCCGGAAGGAGATCGCCATCATGCTGGGCTGGGAACCGGAGCGCATCGTGGTGGAGAACAAGCTGGTGGGGGGCGGCTTCGGCGGCAAGGAGGACGTGTCAGTGCAGCATCTGGCGGCGCTGGCGGCGCTGAAGGTCAACCGCCCGGTGAAGGTGAAGCTGTCCCGGCAGGAGTCCATCCGCTTCCACCCCAAGCGCCACGCCATGGAGGGCACCTTCACCCTGGGCTGTGACGAGAACGGCATCTTCACCGCCCTGGACTGCGACATCTATTTCGATACCGGAGCCTACGCCTCTCTGTGCGGGCCGGTGCTGGAGCGGGCCTGCACCCACTCCGTGGGGCCCTACTGCTACCAGAACACCGACATTCGGGGGTACGGCTACTACACGAACAATCCCCCCGCCGGGGCCTTCCGGGGCTTCGGCGTGTGTCAGAGCGAGTTCGCCCTGGAGTCCACCATCAACCTGCTGGCGGAGAAAGTCGGCATCTCCCCCTGGGAGATCCGCTGGCGCAACGCCATCGAGCCGGGGAAGGTGCTGCCCAACGGCCAGATCGCCGACTGCTCCACCGCGTTGAAGGAGACCCTGCTGGCCGTCAAGGAGGCTTACGAGGCCAACCCCGGCCGGGCGGGCATCGCCTGCGCCATGAAGAACGCGGGGGTGGGGGTGGGTCTGCCGGACAAGGGCCGGTGTAAGCTGCTGGTGGAGGACGGGGTAGTCAAGCTCTATTCCGCCGCGTCGGACATCGGCCAGGGCTGCGCCACCGTGTTCCTCCAGATCCTGTCCCAGACCACGGGGCTGCCCCTGGAGAAGCTGCGGAACATGGGCAGCAATTCCGAGCTGGCCCCCGACTCCGGCACCACCTCCGGCTCCCGCCAGACCCTCATCACGGGCGAGGCGGTGCGCATGGCCGCCGCCGATTTGAAGGTCGCGCTGGACAAGGCGGACGGGGAGCTGTCCGCCCTGGAGGGCCGGGAGTTCTTCGCCGAGTTCTTCGACCCCACCGACAAGCTGGGGGCGGACAAGCCCAACCCCAAGAGCCACGTGGCCTACGGCTTCGCCACCCACGTGGTGGTGCTGGATGACGACGGGAGGGTCAAGGAGGTCTGGGCCGCCCACGACTCGGGCAAGGTGGTGAACCCCGCCTCCATCCAGGGCCAGATCGAGGGCGGGGTGCTCATGGGCCTGGGTTACGCCCTCACCGAGGATTTCCCCCTGAAGGACTGCGTGCCCACGGCCAAGTTTGGCACCTTGGGCCTGATGCGAGCGGATCAGATCCCCGACATACACGCCGTCTACGTGGAGAAGGAGGAGCTGCTCCCCTTCGCCTACGGCGCCAAGGGCATCGGCGAGATCGCCACCATCCCCACCGCCCCCGCCGTCCAGGGGGCCTATTACGCCATGGATCACGTGCTGCGCACCAGCCTGCCCATGGAAAACACCTATTACCGGAAACCAAAGAAGGGATGATACCCATGAAAAAACGTCTGTTCAGCCTTGCCGTTCTCTCCGCCTTGCTGCTCCAGCTGCTGTCCGGCTGCGCCGCCGGGGTGCAGGAGAGCACCCCGCCCTCCGTCGAACCCACCCAGCCCCCCGCCACCCAGCCGGCGGAGACCGACCCCCCTGCCCCGTCCGTCCAACCTGGGCCCATCACCGTCACCGACCAGGCGGGCCGGGAGGTCACCCTGGACGCCCCGGCGGAGAAGATCGTGTCCTGCTACTATCTGGTGACCGCCTCCCTGCTCACCCTGGGCCAGAAGGACAAGATCGTGGGAATTGAGATGAAGGCCGACAGCCGGGAGCTGTACAAGCTGGCCGCCCCGGAGTTTCTGGAGCTGCCCGGGGTGGGCTCCGGCAAGGAGACCAACATCGAGGCCATCGCGGCCCTGGAGCCGGATCTGGTGCTGCTGCCCAAGAAACAGTTAGAGGCGGCGGAGACCCTGGCGGGGCTGGGCATCCCCACGGCGGTGGTGGAGCCGGAGACCTATGAGGCGTTCAACGGCCTCATTGAGCTGCTGGGCGTGCTGTGCGGCTGCGGGGACAAGGCGGCGGCGCTCACCGCCTACTATGACGGCGTGGTGCAGCGCGTCACCGCGCTGACAGCGGAGGCGGAAAAGCCCTCCGTCTACCTGTGCGGCGAGGCGTCCTGGCTGCGGGCCTGCGCGGGCGGGATGTACCAGCGGGAGCTCATTGAGATGGCGGGCGGCACCTGCGTCTCCGCGGAGCTTCCCGGGGCCAAGTGGGCGGATATCTCCGCCGAGCAGCTGGCCGCCTGGAACCCGGAGGTGATTTTCTCCGTGTCCTACGCGGAGTACAGCCTGGACGATATCCGGAGCGACGCCGCCCTGTCCGGCCTGGAGGCGGTGACGGCCGACAGGCTGTACACCGTCCCGTCGGAGATCGAGGCCTGGGACTATCCCCAGCCCTCCTCCATCCTGGGCCTGCTGTGGATGGCCCACATCCTCCACCCGGAGCTGGTGAGCGAGGAGGAGTACGTGAAGGAGGCCCAGGAATTTTATCAGACCTATTTCGGCCTGGAAGTTTCCAAAGAACAGCTTGGGGTTTAGCGCCGTGGATGGGGCCTAAAACGTGACATTGGGGCCCCACAAAGCCGCCCTTTGGCTTTGTGGGGAGAGGAGAAGCAAGGGAGCGGGCGCAGTTTTCGCCAAAGGCGGAAACGTAGCCAAGCGGACTTTGCTTCGACGAAGGGGGGCTGCCGGTATGAAGAAACGATCCTGGCTGGGATTGTGGCTGCTGCTGGCGGCCTCCTTCCTGCTGTCCTGCCTGTGGGGGCGGTATCCCCTGAGCCCTGCCGACCTGGGGGAGATCCTCTCCGGGCAGGCGGCGGGAACCATGAAGGAGACCGTATTCTGGAACATCCGAATGGCCCGCACCTGCCTCACGGCGCTGTGCGGGGCGGCGCTGTCCCTGGCGGGATTTGTGTACCAGGGTCTGTTCCGCAACCCCCTGGTGTCCCCGGACGTGCTGGGGGTGAGCGGCGGGGCCTCCGTGGGGGCCATCTGCGCCATCCTGTTCTGGGGCGAGTCCCTGGGGGCGCTCCAGCTCTTTTCCTTTGCGGGCGGGCTGCTGACTGTGGCCCTGTCCCTGCTGCTGGCCCGGGCCATCGGCGGGAACCGCTACTTCAACCTGATCCTCTCGGGCATCATTTTGGGGGCGCTGGCCAACGCCGCCATCATGGCGCTGAAATACATGGCGGATCCCACCCAGGAGCTGGCGGTCATCGACTACTGGCTCATGGGCAGCTTCCACCTGGCCAGCTGGGAAAAGCTCCGGAGCTCCGCGCCGCTGATCCTCCTCGCCGGGGCGGTGCTGGTGCTCCTGCGCTACCGCCTGAAGGTGCTCACCCTGGGGGATGAGGAGGCGGCGTCCCTGGGGGTGGCGGTGGGGCCGACGCGGCTGGTCTGCGTGGCCTGCGCCACGGTGCTGACGGCGGCCAGCGTGTCGGTGAGCGGCATCGTGTCCTGGGTGGGGCTGATTGTGCCCCATCTGGTGCGGACGGTGCTGGGGGACGATTTTGAAGCCAACTTCTTTCAGTCCATCCTGTGTGGGGCGGCGCTGCTGCTGCTGGCGGATACCCTGGCCCGAAGCCTGCTGCCCTCCGAGATCCCCATCAGTATCCTCACCTCCCTCCTCGGGGCGGCGTTCCTGGCGGCGTTCCTGATCCACCGGAAAGGGGGGGAGCGCCCATGCTGAGCGTGGAAAACCTGACGGTGTACCGGGGCGGGCGGCTGGTGCTGGACGGGGTGTCCTTCACCCTGGCCCCCGGCCAGGTGACGGCGGTGCTGGGTCTCAACGGGGCAGGCAAGACCACCCTGCTGAAGGCCATTTTGGGCTTCCTCCCCCGGCAAGGCGGGGCGCTGGCGGCGGGGGGACGGTCCCTGGATCAGCTGTCCCCGGCGGAGCGGGCCAAAAAGCTGGCCTATGTCCCCCAGCGGTATGACGGGGGGTTCCGCTATACGGCGGAGGACTTTGTGTCCATGGGGGCCACCGCCTATCTGGGCGCCTTCTCCCGGCCGGGAAAGGGGGAGCTGCGCCGGGCGGAGGAGCTGCTGCGGGCTCTGGACTGCGGCCACCTCGTCGGCCGGCCCATGGATAAGCTCAGCGGCGGGGAGCAGCGGATGGCCTACCTGGCCCGGGCCATGCTACAGGACGCCGGCTGCCTGCTGCTGGACGAGCCGGTGTCCTCCCTGGATCTGTCCCGGCAGCATGGCTTTCTGAGCAGCCTGCGGGAGTATGTCCACCGGCGGCAGACGGGCTGCCTGCTCACCATCCACGCCCCCGAGCTGGCCTACGCCTACGCCGACCGCGTGCTGATCCTCCACGACCACCGGATCCTGATGGACAGGGTCCGGAACGGGGCGGGCTTTGAGGAGACGCTGAGGCAGGCCCTGCGCACCCTCTACGGCCCTGCCCTCCGGGTGGATACCCTGGGCGGTGCGCTGGTGCTGGGCTGGAGCCCTGCGGATGATGGAACCGGGTAAAAGCCACCCTACGGCAGAAATTCCGTGGGGCGGCTTTGTGTTGTTTGGCAAAAATCGGGGGGTCAATTTGTGTGATATGACGTTTTTACAGATGGGCTAAAAAATTTTTAGATTTCCCTTGACAATTGGGGCGGGCGTGGTATGATGGAAGTGCAAATAAAAAGTTAGTTACACTAAATATTATTTAGGAGGTTGTCAGCCATGAACCCGCCTATCCAATGGACTCTGAACCGGATGCCCGGCAGCGGCGACCGGTATTTGGAGGTCATGTCCACCCAGAACGTGGCCAAGGCCCAGGCGTTCCACCGCTCCTTTCCCCAGTACGACCAGACCCCCCTGGCCCGGCTGGACGGCATGGCAGACCGCCTGGGGCTGGGTGGGCTGTATGTGAAGGACGAAAGCTACCGCTTCGGCCTCAACGCCTTTAAGGTGCTGGGTGGCTCCTTCGCCATGGGCCGCTACATCGCCCAGGAGCTGGGTCGGGACGTATCCCAGGTGGATTACCAGTACCTCACCGGCGACAAGCTGAAGGAGGAGTTCGGCCAGGCCACCTTCTTCACCGCCACCGACGGCAACCACGGCCGGGGGGTGGCCTGGGCGGCCAACAAGCTGGGCCAGAAGGCCGTGGTCCATATGCCCAAGGGCAGCGCCAAGTCCCGCTTTGACAACATCGCTAAGGAGGGCGCCCAGGTCACCATCGAGGAGGTCAACTACGACGACTGCGTCCGCATGGCCGCCGCCGAGGCCGCCCAGACCGAGCACGGCGTGGTGGTGCAGGACACCGCCTGGGAGGGCTATGAGGAGATCCCCGCCTGGATCATGCAGGGCTACGGCACCATGGCCGGGGAGGCCGCGGAGCAGCTGGGCCAGCGGCCCACCCACGTGTTCGTCCAGGCCGGGGTGGGCTCCCTGGCGGGGGCGGTGGTGGGCTACTTTACCAACCGCTATCCCGACAACCCGCCCAAGTTCGTCGTTATGGAGGCCCAGATCGCCGACTGCCTCTACCAGGGGGCCGTGGCCAGGGACGGCAAGCCCCGCATTGTGGGGGGTGACCTCCAGACCATCATGGCGGGGCTGGCCTGCGGCGAGCCCAACACCATCTCCTGGGACATCCTGCGCAACCATGTCACCGCCTTCCTGTCCTGCCCCGACTGGGTGAGCGCCAAGGGGATGCGGATGCTGGCCGCCCCCGTGAAGGGCGACCCGGCGGTGTGCTCCGGCGAGTCCGGGGCGGTGGGTATGGGGGTCATCTCCACCCTGATGGAGGACGACGCCTACAGGGAGCTGCGGGAGGCCCTGGAGCTGGGCCAGGACAGCCGGGTGCTCCTGTTCTCCACCGAGGGGGACACCGACCCGGACAAATACCGGGAGATCGTCTGGGGCGGGGCCTACCCCACCGCATAGAACCAGTTTCCCCGCCCGCAGGGCGGGGAAACAGAGCAAGCGATCCGAGGTGGGGCCTATCCCACCGCATAGAACCTGCTTCCCCGCCCGAAGGGCGGGGAAGCAGAGCAAGCGATCCAGGATGGGGCCTATCCCACCGTTTGAAACAAAATCAGTACATATATGGAGGAACAACGTCATGGATAAGGAAAAAATTCTGTCCGCCGCCGAGGGTTACCGCAAGGACCTGAGCGCCTTTCTGCGCGCCATGATCTCCCACCCCAGCGAGAGCTGCGAGGAGAAGGAGGTCGTGGCCTGCATCAAGGCCGAGATGGAGAAGCTGAACTTCGACGAGGTGGAAGTGGACGGTCTGGGCAACGTCATCGGCTGGATGGGCCAGGGCGACAAGATCATCGCCATCGACTCCCACATCGACACCGTGGGCATCGGCAACCGGGACAATTGGACCGCCGACCCCTATGAGGGCTGGGAGGACGACGCCATCATCTACGGCCGGGGCGGCTCCGACCAGGAGGGCGGTATGGCCTCCGCCGTGTACGGCGCCAAGATCATGAAGAACCTGGGCCTGATCCCCGAGGGTTATAAAATCATGGTGGTGGGCTCCGTCCAGGAGGAGGACTGCGACGGGATGTGCTGGCAGTACATCGTCAACAAGTTCTTCCCGGAAAAGGGCATCAAGAAGGAGCAGGTGGAGTTCGTCATCTCCACCGAGCCCACCGACGGCGGCATCTACCGGGGCCACCGGGGCCGCATGGAGATCCGGGTGGACGTGAAGGGCGTCAGCTGCCACGGCTCCGCCCCCGAGCGGGGCGACAACGCCATCTACAAGATGGCGGACATTCTCCAGGATGTCCGCGCCCTCAACGAGAACCCCGCCGACGGCACCGTGGCCGTTAAGGGCCTGGTGAAGATGCTGGATCCCAAGTTCAACCCCGAGCACTACGAGGATGCCCGGTTCCTGGGCCGGGGCACCTGTACCACCTCCCAGATCTTCTACACCTCCCCCAGCCGCTGCGCCGTGGCCGACTCCTGCTCCATTTCCATTGACCGGCGCATGACCGCCGGGGAGACCCGGGACTCCTGCCTCCAGGAGATCCGGGACCTGCCCGCTGTGAAGAAGTACGGCGAGGACGTGAAGGTGTCCATGTATATGTACGACCGGCCCGCCTGGACCGGCACTGTCTACGAGACCGAGGCCTACTTCCCCACCTGGATCAACAAGGAGAGCGCCGCCCACGTCCAGGCCCTGGTGGACGCCCACCACGCCCTGTTCGGCGACCAGCGCCTGGGCCACAGCGACGCCGACCCCGCCCGGGACGCCATGCACCTGCGCCAGCGCCCGCTGACGGACAAGTGGACCTTCTCCACCAACGGCGTGGCCATCCAGGGCCGATACGGCATCCCCTGCGTGGGCTTCGGCCCCGGCGCGGAGAGCCAGGCCCACGCCCCCAACGAGATCACCTGGAAGGACGACCTGGTGCGCTGCGCCGCCCTGTACGCCGCCGTGCCGGGGCTGTACAAGGAGGAGAACAAGACCGCTGACGTGTCCCAGTTCCGGGCGGGCAAGACCGACAACGACATCCAGTAAGTCTCACATACATCAAATTGAAAAGGAGAAGATAACATGGACGCGAAACTGCAAAGCTATATCGACAAGCTGAACTCCCTCAACTTCAAGGAGATGTACGAGGGCGATTTCTTCCTCACCTGGGACAAGACCGACGACGAGCTCGAGGCCGTGTTCACCGTGGCCGACGCCCTGCGCTATATGCGGGAGCACAACATCTCCACCAAGATCTTCGAGTCCGGCCTGGGTATCTCCCTGTTCCGGGATAACTCCACGAGGACCCGGTTCTCCTTTGCCTCCGCCTGCAACCTGCTGGGCCTGGAGGTCCAGGACCTGGACGAGGGCAAGAGCCAGATCGCCCACGGTGAGACCGTCCGGGAGACCGCCAACATGATCTCCTTCATGGCCGACGTCATCGGCATCCGGGACGATATGTACATCGGCAAGGGCCACACCTACCAGAAGGAGGTGGTGGAGGCCGTCACTCAGGGCCACAAGGACGGCGTGCTGGAGCAGAAGCCCACCCTGGTGAACCTCCAGTGCGACATCGACCACCCCACCCAGTGCATGGCGGATATGCTCCATATCATCCATGAGTTCGGCGGCGTGGAAAACCTGAAGGGCAAGAAGGTGGCCATGACCTGGGCCTACTCCCCCAGCTATGGCAAGCCCCTGTCCGTGCCCCAGGGCGTCATCGGCCTGATGACCCGGTTCGGTATGGACGTGGTGCTGGCCCACCCCGAGGGCTACGAGGTCATGCCCGAGGTGGAGGAGGTGGCGAAGAAGAACGCCGCGGCCACCGGCGGTACCTTCACCAAGACCCACTCCATGGCGGAGGCGTTCAAAGATGCCGACATCGTCTACCCCAAGAGCTGGGCCCCCTTCGCCGCCATGGAGGAGCGCACCGAGCTGTACGGCAAGGGCGACAGCGACGGCATCAAAGCCCTGGAGAAGCGCCTACTGGCCCAGAACGCCCAGCACAAGGATTGGTGCTGCACTGAGGAGCTGATGAAGACCACCAAGGACGGCAAGGCCCTGTATCTCCACTGCCTGCCCGCCGACATCAACGACGTGTCCTGCGTGGACGGCGAGGTGGAGGCCAGCGTGTTCGACCGCTACCGCACCCCGCTGTACAAGGAGGCCAGCTTCAAGCCCTACATCATCGCCGCCATGATCTTCCTGGCCAAGGTGAAGGATCCCCAGGCCACCCTGAAGGTGCTGGAGGAGCGGGGCATGGCCCGCTGGTTCCAGCGATAAGACAGCACACCCTGCGGGGCAAAGCGCCCCGCAGGGTCGTTGTGATTTTTTGCCGCAGCAATTTGGAGGTATTTTCATGTCTATTTTGATTCAAAACGGCACCCTGATCTGCCCCGAGGGCCCTGTCCGGGCCGACCTCCGGGTGGAGGGGGACAAAATCGCCCAGATCGGCCCCGACCTTCCCGCCGGGAACAGCCGGGTGATCGACGCCTCCGGCAAGCTGATATTCCCCGGCTTCATCGACACCCACACCCACCTGGAGATGAACAAGGGGAAGCCCAACGAGACAGCGGACGGCTGGGCCTCCGGCACCTTGGCCGCCCTGGCGGGGGGCACCACCACCGTGCTGGACTTCGCGGAGCCGGAGCGGGGGGCCTCCCTGGCCTCCGCCCTGGAGACGTGGCACGGTAGGGCGGACGGAATCGCTTCCTGCCACTACGGCTTCCACATGACCATCAAGGACTGGCATACCACCGTCCGGGCGGAGCTGGCGGACATGGAGCGGGCGGGGATCACCTCCTACAAGATCTATTTCGCCTATGACAACCTGCGGGTATCCGACGGTACGGCGCTGGAGGTGGTTCGGGCCGTAGGGGAGCGGGGCGGCATTGTGGGCTGCCACTGCGAGAACGGGGATCTGGTAACCGCCGGGATTGAAGCCCAAAAAGCGGCGGGGAACCTGGGGCCCTCCGCCCACCCCCTGTCCCGCCCCGCGGCGGTGGAGGCGGAGGCGGTAAACCGCTGGCTGACCATTGGAGAGCTGGCGGGGTATCCGGTGAACATTGTCCACCTGTCCACACGCCGGGGGCTGGAGCTGGTTCGTATGGCCCGGGAGCGGGGGCAGGCGGCCTATGTGGAGACATGCCCCCAGTACCTGCTGCTGGACGACGGCAGCTATGGGCTGCCCGGCTTTGAGGGGGCGAAGTTTGTCCTTTCCCCGCCCCTGCGCGGCCGGGAGGACGTGGACGCCCTGTGGGCGGGACTGCGGGCCGGGGAGATCGACACCATCGGCACCGACCACTGCTCCTTCCACTTCAAAGGGGGGAAGGAGCTGGGCCGGGAGGACTTCTCCAAAATCCCCAACGGCATCCCCGGTGTGGAGCATCGGCCTATCCTCCTGTACACCGCCGGAGTGGCGGCGGGGCGGATATCCGCCCATCGGATGATGAAGCTGCTGTCGGAGCAGCCCGCCAAGCTCTTTGGGATGTACCCCCGGAAGGGGGCGCTGACGGTGGGCAGCGACGCCGACATTGTAATTTTTGACCCGGATGATACGGGGTGTATTACCGCCGCCGCCCAGCACCAGGCGGTGGACTACACCCCTTACGAGGGTTTTGAGACCAGGGGCCGGGTGGAGACCGTCCTGCTGTCCGGGGCGGTGGCGGTGGAGGACGGCCGGGATGTCAAGACCGGGCGGGGCCGGTTTGTCCGCCGGGGCCCGTCCCTGTTCTGGCGATGAGGTTGGGCGCGGTGCTGATGGCCTCCGGGGCGGGGCGGCGGTTCGGGGGGAATAAGCTGCTCTATCCGGTGGACGGCGTACCCATGATTGAGCGGGCCCTGGCCAACCTCCCGGCGGAGCTGCTGGACAGGGCCTGCGTGGTGAGCTGCTACCCGGAGATTCTGGCCCTGGCGGAGGCGCGGGGGTACGTCCCTATCCCCAACCCAGACGCGGCCCAGGGTCAGTCCGCCTCCGTCCGGCTGGGGCTGGCGGCTTTGGCCGATATGAACGGCGTGCTGTTCTGTGTGTGCGATCAGCCCTGGCTGCGGCGGGACAGCGTGGAGCGGCTGCTGGCGGACTTTGCCGCCCACCCGGACTGCATCTGCGCGCTGAGCTGGCGAGGGGAGCGGGGTTCCCCGACGGTGTTTCCCCGGGAGCTGTTCCCAGAGCTGCTGGCCCTCACCGGGGATGGGGGCGGCGGCGGGGTGATCCGGGCCCACGCCGCCCGCCTGCGTCTGGTGGAGGCGGGCGGCGAGCTGGAGCTGCGGGATGTGGATGAGGCGGACGGCGGCCTTGGAAGAACTCCTTGAAATCATCTGATTTCAAGGAGTTCCTTTTTTTCGGGCGCCGCCGCAGAAAGGGGCGGCGCATCGGCTGGCCCGGCGGCCGGCGGTAATTTTTCACAAAAAAGAATGGACACAGACCTGTAAATGTGTTAATATTGGGGATATGCACGGAGGCGCAAACTTTTATTTTTGCGCAGGACAGGCACAAGGCAACGGGACAGTGCCTTTGACCGTGGCCGTCCTGTTCCGAGGAAAAGAAAGGAAGGGTCAATATGCCGCTGGTACCAATGAAGGCCATCTTAGATGCCACCGAGAAGTACAATTACGCCCAGGGCGCGTTCAACGTCAACGCGGTCTGCCAGGCCAAGGCCGTGATCGAGGTTCACGAGATGTTCCGCTCTGCCGCCATCCTACAGGGGGCGGATCTGGCCAATGCCTTTATGGGCGGCCGCACCGACTTCGCCCAGGGCACCCTGGAGGACAAGAAGAAGGGCGCGCTGAACATTGCCAACGCGGTGAAGAAGTACGCCGAGCACAGCCCCATCCCGGTGGCCCTCCACCTGGATCACGGCAAGAACATGGACTCCTGCGTGGCCGCCATCGCGGGCGGCTATACGTCGGTGATGATCGACGGCTCCTCCCTTCCCTTTGACGAGAACGTGGAGCTCACCCGGGAGGTGGTGAAGTACGCCCATGAGCGGGGCGTCACCGTGGAGGGCGAGCTGGGCGTGCTGGCCGGTGTGGAGGACCACGTGTTTGCCGCCAATTCCACCTACACCAACCCCATGGACGCGGTGAAGTTCTTCCGCCAGACGGGGGTGGACGCCCTGGCCATCAGCTACGGCACCAAGCACGGGGCCAACAAGGGCAAGGACACGGTGATCCGCAAGGAGATCGCCATCGCCACCAAGGAGTGTATGCTCCACGAGGGCATCGAGGGCACCCTGGTGAGCCACGGCTCGTCCACCGTGCCCCAGTACATCGTCAGCGAGATCAACGCTTTGGGCGGCGACATCCACGACGCCTACGGCATCAAGAAGGAGCAGCTCAAAGAGGTGTCCAAGCTGGGCATCCGCAAGATCAACGTGGACACCGACATCCGCCTGGCCGTCACCCGCAACCTGCGGGAGCTGTTCCGGGACAACGCCGCGTTGCGGGACAGCGCCTCCATCGGCGGCATTTACAAGCTGCTGGTGGACAACCCCGCCGCCTTTGACCCCCGGGTGTTCTTCCCGCCCATCATGGACACCGTCATGTACGGCAACGTGCCCGACGAGGACGTGGGGCGCATTGTGGACTGCATCGAGCGGGGCGTGAAGGAGGTCGTGGGCACTCTGATCGTGGAGTTCGACAGCGTGGGCAAGGCCCCCCTCATTGAGAACGTCTCCCTGGACGAGATGGCGGAACGGTATCGGAAGAAGGGCATTTAACCTACTTTTTCTCGAGAGAAAAAGTAGGCAAAAAGAGCTTGGATTCGCTACGGAATGCGGGCAGAAGCTGTCAAGCGGCCGCCCGGTAACGAAACGTTATGAAAATCGGAGAATTGATATATGGGAAAAAATATTTTAGTGGCCCACGGCGGTGGCCCCACTGCTGTCATCAACTGCTCCCTCCAGGGCGTGGTGGAGTCCGCCCGGAGCGCCGGCTTTGATGGGAGGATCTACGCCGCCCGGTTCGGGGCGGAGGGCATCCTGGCCGGGGATCTCATCGACCTCACCGACGTGCCCGCCGCCACCATCTCCAAGCTGGGGCACACCCCTGCCTCCGCCATCGGCTCCTGCCGGCGGAAGCTCACCGACGCGGACTATCCCACGGTGATGGAGACGCTGAAAAAATTTGAGATTGGGTATTTCTTCTACAACGGCGGCAACGACTCCATGGACACCTGCAACAAGGTCAACGAGCTGGCAAAGGCCGAACAGCTGGACGTGCGGGTCATCGGCATCCCCAAGACCATGGACAACGACCTGGATCTCACCGATCACTGTCCCGGCTTCGGCTCCGCCGCCCGGTACGCGGCGCTCAGCGCCGCCGAGCTGGCGCTGGACGCCTCCGGCCTGCCCATCCACGTGGTGGTGCTGGAGCTGATGGGCCGTAACGCGGGGTGGGTTACCGCCGCCAGCGCCCTGGCGGCGCGGCTCACCGACTGCCAGGTGCTCACCTATCTGCCGGAGGTCTTGGTGGACGAGGATAAGATGCTGGCCGACATTGAAAAAGCCTACGCTAAGGGCAAGGGCCTGCTGGTGACGGTCAGCGAGGGGATCTGCGGCCTGGACGGCAAGCCCTTGGCGGACACGGGGATCGTGGACGGCTTCGGCCACACGGTGCCCGGGGGAACCGCCCAGCACATCACGGATCAGATCATCCAGAAGCTGGGTCTCAAGTCCCGGGCGGAGAAGCCGGGGCTTCTGGGCCGGGCCAGCATCCCCTACCAGTCCTCCACCGACCGGGAGGAGGCCTACGCCGTGGGCAAGTACGCGGTGGAGGCGGCGCTGAAGGGAGAGAGCGGGTTCATGGTGGCCATCGACGCGGTGCGGACGCCTGCCTATTCCAGCAGTCTGTCCCTGGTGCCGCTGGCCAAGGTGGCCAACGTGGAGAAGAAGTTCCCGCTGGAGTGGATCGTGGACGGGAACCAGATTTCCGACGCCTTCTTTGACTACGCCATGCCGCTGATGGGGGACGCGTTCCCGGAATACGCTTTGCTGAGGTAACGGAAGATGAAACACATTTACTTAAATCTGAAGCGGTTCGACGTGCCCGTGGAGCTGGGCGGCGTGAACCGGCTGACCCCAGTGAAGGACTGGGGCGCGGCGGTGGTGAACGGCACCCAGGAGGCGCTGCGCAGATACGACCCCGCCCAGGTGGAGTTTGTCCAGTACCTGCCGGAGGCCCACCTGCTGGGCGCGGTGGGCGCGCTGGCGGAAACCAGCCCGGTGCAGATTGGCAGCCAGGGCGTGTACCGCATGAACACGGCGGTGGGGGGCAACTTCGGGGCCTTCACCACCAACCGGCCCGCCTCCATCGTGAAGGCCCTGGGGTGTACGTCTACCCTCATCGGCCACTGCGAGGAGCGCAACGACAAGAAGGGTATCCTGGCGGAGGCGGGGGTCACGGACATAAGCGCCGTCAACCGCCTGCTGAACCAGGAGATCAAGTGCGCCCAGGACGCGGGGCTGACGGTGCTGTACTGCATCGGCGAAACCAGCGAGGAGCAGCCCCAGTGGGAGCAGGTGCTGGGGGAGCAGCTGGACGCGGGGCTGGACGGCGTGGACAAGAGCAGAGTCGTCATCGGCTATGAGCCCGTCTGGTCTATCGGCCCGGGTAAGACTCCGGCGGGCAAGGACTACATCACCAAGATCGCCCGCTTCGTCAAGGAGCGCACCGGGGGGATGGACGTGGTGTACGGCGGCGGGCTGAAGGCGGACAACGCCGCCATGCTGGCCTCCATCGACGAGATCGACGGCGGGCTTATCGCTCTCACCCGGTTCCAGGGGGAGATCGGCTTCTACCCGGAGGAGTATCTGGAGATCATCCGTCTGTACTTAGGAGAATAAGGGAGGGTGCCCATGAAATTAGAGTTTGAATACGGCCACGGCCTGATGGCCGCCAACCTGCCCGACAACACCGACGTGTTTATCCCCGGGGAGACCGTCCCCGATCCCCCCTGCCTGCCCCAGGACTGGGACAGCCTGTATAACGCCACCCTGGAGAGCCTCCGCAATCCCATCGGGATGCCGCCGCTGAAGGAGCTGGCGGGCCCCGGCAAGACGGTGGTGTTCGTCATTCCGGACATCGTGAAGGGGGGCTGCCAGCCCACCGCCCACCGGAAGGTGTCCATCCGTGCCTGCCTGGACGAGCTGTACGCCGCCGGGGTGGAGAAAAAGGACATCCTGCTGCTGTTCTCCAACGGCCTGCACCCCCGGGCCACCGTGGCTGAGATGAAGCAGATTTTGGGCGAGGAGCTGTTCCACGAGTTCTATTGGACGAACCAGATCACCTCCCACGACAGCGAGGACTACGACCACATGGTGGATCTGGGCAAGACCCTGCGGGGCGACCCGGTGCTGATGAACAAGTACGTCTTTGACTGCGACCTGCCCATCCTCATCGGCCACACCCAGGGCAACCCCTACGGGGGCTACTCCGGGGGCTACAAGCACTGCGCCACCGGCATTACCCACTGGCGGTCCATCGCCAGCCACCACGTGCCCGACGTGATGCACCGGCCCGACTTCACCCCCGTGTCCGGCAAAAACCTGATGCGCACCAAGTTCGACGAGATCGGGATGTGGATGGAGGAGAAGATGGGCCACCCCTTCTTCTGCTGCGACGCGGTGCTGGACACCTATTCCCGGCAGATCGCCATCTTCTCCGGCTACGCCAAAGAGATGATGCCCGCGTCCTGGGAGGTGGCCGACAAGCGCACCTATGTCCACTGGGCGGAGAAGAAGTACGACGTGATGGTGTTCGGGATGCCCCAGGCCTTCCACTACGGCGACGGCATGGGTACCAACCCCATCCAGATGATGCAGGCGCTCAGCGCCCAGGTGATCCGCCACAAGCGGGTGATGAAGGACAACTGCGTCATCATCTGCTCCTCCATCTGCAACGGCTACTTCCACGACGAGCGCTGGCCCTACCTGCGGGAGCTGTACGAGCTGTTCCAGCACGATTACATGAACATCCTGCCCGACATGAACCGCTACGGCGAGTATTTCGCCACCAACCAGGAGTACATCCGCAAGTACCGCTTCTGCAACGCCTTCCACCCCTTCCATGGGTTCTCCATGATGAGCTGCGGCCACATCGCCGAGATGAACACCAGCGCCATCTACATTGTGGGTGCCCAGGAGCCGGGCATCGCCCGGGGCATGGGGCTCAAGACCCGGGCCACCTTCGAGGAGGCGCTGGAGGACGCGAAGAAAAAATTCGTGGGGCCAAATCCCAATATCTTGGCCCTGCCCAAGACCTTCAAGGTGGGCGCCGTCCATCTGTGCATGAAGGACGAGCCCTACGACGGCACCAACGGCTGGGGTGGATGCGGCTGCTGAGCGCGGTGGAACGTCTATGACAGCCGGCAGGCTGAGCATGAGAAAAGAGTAAAGGAAGGTGTCGTATGAGCAAAACAAAGCAAGCCAAAAGACCCCTGACCCAGGCGGAAAAGCGGAACAAGACCATTAACCGGCTGTGGCTGCTGCTGTCCCTGGTGGTAGCTCTGATCGTGTGGTTCCTGCTTTCCATCGGGGAGAAGACGGGGCGCAGCTTCCCGTTCCTGTTCTCCATCCAGGGGAGGGACTCGGTGCTCCAGGGTCTCCAGACCATGATCGAACGTGACGCACTGTGGAACGACTTTGCCAGCAGTATGATCTCGGTGGCCATGGGCTTTGGCCTGGGCTTCCTCACCTCTCTGCCCATGGCGTTCCTGATGGCCTGGTACACCCCGGTGCGCAAGATTATTGAGCCCTGGATCAACTTCATCCGCAACATCCCCGCCCTGGCCTACGCGCCCCTGGTGGTGATCATGCTGGGCGTGGGCCGCACGCCGTCCGTGGTGCTGATCTGGATCTGCACCTTCATGACCATGTGCATCACCATCTTCCACGGCATCCGCAACATCGACAACACCCTGGTGAAGGCCGCCAAGGTGCTGGGCGCCAACGACATGGACATCTTCTTCCGCATCACCCTGCCCGCCACGGTGCCCTTCATCCTCACCGCCGTGCGGTTAGGTCTGAGCGCGGCGCTGACCACCCTGCTGGCGGCGGAGTCCACCGGCGCCCGGGCTGGCCTGGGTATGCGCATCCGCACCCTCCAGACCACCTTTGAGACCAACGCCATGCTGGGCTACATCATCATCATTGGCATCATCGGCACGCTGCTGAACATCCTTGTGGACTTCATCGAAAGGAGGCTGACCTCATGGCAGGAGAAGCGGGAAGAAGCGTAAAGATCCAGATCAAGGACGTGAAGAAGGAGTACCACGGCGACCACGGCACCACCGTGGCCCTCAACGGCGTCAACCTGGACATCATGGAGAACGAGTTCGTCTGCGTGGTGGGTCCCTCCGGTTGCGGCAAGTCCACCCTGCTGAACATCCTGGCCGGCCTCCACGAGGCCAGCTCCGGCGAGTGCTACCTGGACGGCGAGGCCATCCACGGCACCGACGTGAAGCGGGGCGTGGTGTTCCAGCAGTACGCCCTGTTCCCCTGGCAGACCGTCCTTCAGAACGTCATGTTCGGCCCCCAGATGAAGCGTATGCCCAAGGCGGAGTGCGAGGCTATTGCCCGCAAGTACATCAAGATGGTGGGGCTGGAGGACTTTGAGAACTCCTTCCCCAAGGAGCTGTCCGGCGGCATGAAGCAGCGGGTGGCCATCGCCCGGGCCTATGCCAACAACCCCGAGGTGCTGCTCATGGACGAGCCCTTCGGCGCCCTGGACGCCCAGACCCGGGCCCAGCTCCAGACCGAGCTGCTCAAGACCTGGGAGGAGGAAAAGAAGACCTGCTTCTTCATCACCCATGACGTGGACGAGGCGGTGCTGCTGGCCCAGCGGGTGGTAATCATGTCCGCCCGTCCGGGCCGCATCAAGCGGGTGGTGGACATCGACATCCCCTATCCCCGGGATCAGGGCACCAAAAGCGACCCCCGCTTCATGGAGCTGAAGGCCGAGATTTGGAACGAGGTCTACCAGGAGTATCTGGAAGTCCGCAAATAAAGCTGTGCCTGACCGTGGCTCACGGTTGACATACAGGCAGTCCCAAACAAATTCAAGGAGGAAAAATGAAATGAAGAAACTCACCGCCCTGCTGCTGGCCCTGGTTATGGTGCTGGGTCTGGCAGCCTGCGCCGGCACCCCCGACCCCACCAAGGCCCCCGACCCCACCAAGGAAGTGACCGAGAGCAAGGCTCCCGAGGAGAGCAAGGAGCCCGAGCCCGCCAAGCCCGACCCCATCAAGCTGACCATCGCCTATATGCCCAACTACGCCTCCCTCTGGGGCGTGCTGTCCGCCATGAACCAGGGCTTCTTCGAGGAGGAGGGCATCACCATCGAGCTGAAGGAATTCCCCGACGGCCCCTCTGAGGTGGCCGCTATGGAGAGCGGCGACGTCCAGCTGGCCTACATCGGCAAGGGCGCCCACCGCCTGTGCATTCTGGGCAACGCCGTCATCTTCGCCCCCAGCTCCATCCACACCGTGGACAAGGTGGTGTGCATGCCCAACAGCGGCATCCAGACCGTGGAGGATCTGAAGGGCAAGACCATCGCGTTCAACGCCGGTTCTTCCTCTGAGACCACCTTTGACAACGCCCTGAAGGTGGCCGGCCTGACCCGCGACGACGTGGACGAGTACGAGATGAGCATTGACAACATGGTGCCTGCCGCCGTGTCCGACGACATCGACGCCGCCGTGTGCTGGAACCCCTACTCCGGCCAGATCCTGAAGCAGGTGGAGGGCTCCTATGAGATCGAGTTCGCCGACGGCTCCACCAACACTTCCAGCTGGATCTGCCTGCCCAAGTACGCCGAGGAGAACCGGGACGTGCTGGTGCGCTTTAGCCGCGCTCTGTACAAGGGCATGGACTGGGGCGCCAAGGAGGAGAACTATGAGACCGTGGCCCAGTACTGCGCGGATCAGATCAAGAGCAGCCTGGACTCCCAGCTGATGCAGGTGGGCGACGCACACTGGTTCAACATCGCCGACCTGACCTCCGGTCTCAAGGACGGCACCATCAAGAAGTACTACGAGGGAATGCAGAACGACATGGTTCAGGGCGGCAACATTGAGGCCGGCCAGGCCAAGGAGGACGTGGGCGATTTCGTCCTGTTTGACGTGATGGAGGAAGCCCTGAAGTAAGCCTCTGAGCCAACCAAATACCAGAAACGCATAGGAACGGGCCCTATGGGACGGAGCTGAAGTCCGCCTATAGGGCCTCGTTCTGCCCAGATCCACCGGACGGAGGAGTGCTTTGTGAACATCAACCTGATCTGCCCCCCCGACGCCCCGGCCCCCGCGGCCTTTGCAGCCGCTGAGCTGTCCGCCTACCTGGGCCGAATGCTGGCGGGGGAAAAGGGGGATCTCGCCATCCGCCTAAGGGTGCGCCCCGACCCGGAGCCCAGGCAGCCCGACTGGTTTGCCGTGGAGCTGAACGAGACGGAGGGCTCCATCACGGGAAACAGCGGGCGGGCGGTGCTGCTGGGGGCCTATGACTGCCTGCGGCGCTTGGGCTGCCGGTTCCTGGCCCCCATCAAGGGCTGCGAGGTGGTGCCCCCCATCACCCGCCGGGCGCTGAGGCTGCGGTATGAGCACCGGGCGTCCTTCTACCACCGGGGCGTGTGCATCGAGGGGGCGGATAGCCGGGAAAACGTGCTGAACTTCATCGACTGGCTGCCCAAGGTGGGCTATAACAGCTTTTTCCTGCAATTCAAAACGCCCTACATCTTTTACGCCCGGTGGCAACAGCACCAGCGAAACCCCCTTCGGGAGCCTGAGCCCTTCCCCCCCGACGATGCCCTGACCTGGATGGCGGAGGCGGAGGGGGAGCTCAAGCGCCGGGGGCTGCTGCTCCACAAGGTGGGCCACGGCTGGACGGGGGCGGCGCTGGGGTACGAGTCCGTCTCCTGGGACGTGGACCCCGCCCCCCTGGCAGGGGACAAGCGCCCCCTGGCCGCCCAGGTGGACGGGGCGCGGGAGCTGTGGAAGGGCGTCCCCGCCAACACCAACCTGTGCTTCCACAACGGGGACGCGGTGGACGCCTTTGCCGCCCAGGTGGCAGACTACGCCCAGGCCAACCCGGAGGCGGACTACCTCCACGTCTGGCTGGCGGACGAGTACAACAACGTGTGCGAGTGCGAGGGGTGCCAAACCACCACCCCCTCCGACCAGTATGTGGAGCTGCTCAATGAGATCGACCAGCGGCTGACTGGCCTGGGGCTGGCCACTCGGATCGTGTTCCTGCTGTACCAGGAGCTGCTGTGGCCCCCGGTGAAGGCCCGGCTGGCCAATCCGGATCGGTTCGTCCTCATGTTCGCCCCCATCAGCCGCACCTTTGAGCGATCCTACACCGTGGAGCGGGAGCTGCCCCCCATCCCGGCCTATGCGCGTAACCGGATCACCCTGCCCACGGATCTCTCGGAGAACCTGGCCTTCCTCCGGGGCTGGCAGGCGCAGTTCCACGGGGACAGCTTCGTGTACGACTACCCCCTGGGCCGGGCCCACTACGGCGACTTCGGGTACGTGAAGCTGGCCCGGGTCATCAGCGGCGACGTGAAGCAGCTCAAGGGGCTGGGCCTGGACGGCTATATCAGCTGCCAGGAGCTGCGCGCGGGCCTGCCCAACTTCTTCCCCAACTATGTGCTGGGCCGGACGCTGATGGACGCGGACGCCGACGTGAACCAACTGCTGGGGGAATATTTCGCCGCGGCCTACGGGGCGGACTGGCCCGTTGTGGCGGACTACCTGTCCCAGCTGTCCGGCCTGAGCAGCACCGATTACGTCAACGGCAAGGGCGAGCGCCGGGACCAGGGGATGGCCGCCCGGCTGGAGGAGATCCGGGAGCTGTGCCGGAGCTTCACCCCCACCCTGGACGCCCACCGGGGCGCGGGCGGCTGGGCCACCCCCTTCTGGGAGGCGCTGAACTGCCACCGGGACTATGTGCTCAAGCTGGCCCGGGCGCTGCGGCACCTGGCCCGGGGGGAGGACGGCAGGGCGGCGGAGGACTGGAACGCCTTCCAGCGGTTTATCTGTGAACAGGAGCCGGAGTTCCAGCCCTGGCTGGATGTGTACCGGGTGCTGGAGGTTCTGGAGAAGTACACGGGGCTCCCGCCCCGGCAAAGCTGAAAGGAGGACGCAAAATGCGCCACGACTATTATTACTATACCAGGGAGCAGCTGCTGGCCGCCCCCAAGGTGCCCATTGAGGTGCTCTCGGACAATACCGCGGTGTTCCAGGCTATTGCCCGGGAAATGGCGGACGAGATCAAGGCTCATAACGCCCAGGGCAAAACCACCGTGTTTATCTGCCCCGTGGGGCCCGTGGGGCAGTACCCCTATTTTGTGGATCTGGTCAACGGGGAGAACATCAGCCTGAAAAACGTCTGGTTCCTCAACATGGACGAGTACCTCACCGACGACAAGCAGTGGATCGACAAGAGTGACAAGCTCAGCTTCCGGGGCTTCATGGATCGGACGGTGTACACCAAAATTAAGCCGGAGCTGGTGATGCCCGAGAGCCAGCGGGTGTTTCCCGACCCCAACGACCCGGACAACATGGCCCGCACCATTGAGAAGCTGGGCGGCGTGGACATCTGCTTCGGCGGCATCGGCATCAACGGCCACCTGGCCTTCAACGAGGCCCAGGACGAGCTCACCGGGGAGCAGTTCAAGCAGCTCCACACCCGGGTGCTGGAGATCAGCCGAGAGACCCGGACAGCCAACGCCATTGGCGATCTGAACGGCGCAGTGGACGATATGCCCCGCTGGTGCGTCACCATCGGCATGAATGAGATCTACAACGCCCGGAAGGTACGCTTGGGCGTGTTCCGGGACTGGCACCGGGCGGTGCTCCGCCATACGGCCTACGGCGAGGTGTCCGGTCACTTCCCCGCCACCCTGATGCAGACCCACCCGGACGCGCTGATCCGCACCACGGAATTTGTGGCCAACCTGCCGGACTGAGCCCGGGAGGAGGGGACATGAAGGATACCTATCTCATCAACGGCCAGGTCTATCTGGGCCGGCGTTTTGAGGAAAAGACCTTGAAGCTGTCCGGCGGACGGATCCAGGTGCTGGACAAGGACGCCCCCGTCCCACGGTCGGAGGAGGTCATCGACGCCGCCGGCAGGCGGGTGGTGCCCGGCTTTATCGACGTACACACCCACGGCGGGGTGGGCGTGGATGTGAACGGCGCCACCGCGGAGGATCTGGAGAAGCTCAGCCGCTTTTTTGCCGGCAACGGCACCACCGCCTGGCTGTGCTCGGTGCTCACCGACACGGAGGAGCAGACCCGGTGGTGCATCGACCAGTTCAAGGCCCACCGGCAGGGGGGCCAGCCCACCGCCGAGCTGCTGGGCGTCCATTTGGAGGGGCCCTTCCTGGCCAGTGCGTACAAGGGGGCCATGCCGGAGCATCTGCTGCGCAAGGGAGATCCGGAACTGCTGCGCTCCTACCAGGAGCAGGCCGAGGGCGGCATCCGCTACCTGACGGTGTCGCCGGAGGTGGAGGGTGTGGTGGAGCTGATCCCGGAGGCCAGGAAGCTGGGGATCATCCCCGCCATCGGCCACTCCGGGGCGGACTACGAGACCTCCATGGCGGCCATCGCCGCCGGGGCCCAGGCCGCCACCCACACCTTCAACGCCATGGGGCTGTTCCACCAGCACAGGCCCGCCATTATGGGGGCGGTGCTGGAGTCGGATGTGTACTGTGAGATGATCTGCGACGGGCGGCACCTCCACCCCGGCTCGGTGCGGCTGCTGATCAAGACCAAAGGGCTGGACCGGGTGGTGGCCATCACTGACTCCATTATGGCGGCGGGGCTGCCCGACGGCAAGTATCACCTGGGCGTGAACGAGGTGGTGGTGGAGGACGGGGACGCCAAGCTGGCCAGCGACGGCACCCGGGCCGGTAGCACCCTCACTCAGGACGTAGCGCTGCGCAATCTGCTGGCCTTCACCGGGCGGCCCATGGAGGAGCTGCTGCCCGCTCTGACGGAGAATCCCGCCCGGCTCATCGGGGTGTTCGACCGGAAGGGCTCCATCGCCGACGGCAAGGATGCGGATCTGGTGGTGCTGGATTCGGAGAACCGGGTGGAGCTGGTGTTTACCCGGGGCCGCCTGCTGGATCGGTGAGGGCGGTGCCCCGGCGCAAGCTCCGCGGGAAGCGGCCTGTGCTTTGACCCATGAAAAAATAAGCGGAGACGCTGTTAGCAGCGTCTCCGCTTATTTTGAAAGGCGTGGATAGGTTAGTAAGCGATGCTCCCGTTATGCTTTTCGTTTACCACATAGTAGGCCATGCGCTCCTCCGGCTTGACGTACAGCTTCAGCTCGGTGATGGGCGTGCGCTTCTTGGCCTGCCGGAAGTCGGCTCTGGCCGCCTCCACCAGCGTGTCCAGATCCACCTCGGTGCCCTGGAACTGTAGGACGACCACGGGCTTAAGGCTGTCCTCCTTGGGCTTGCGCTCCTTACGGGCCTTCGCAGCGGCGGGCTTCTTTTCCGCGGCGGGCTTTTTCTCCGCTGCCGTAGGCTTCTTGACGGGCTCCTGTGTGGCCTCGGGCTCAGCGGCCGTGGCAATGGTTTTTTCCTTATCCATGAGATTCACCCCTGTTTTATAATTTGCCGGGTCAAGTTTCTACCCCATTATATATGGTAATAACCAAAAAAGCAAGAGAATATGCGGATTCTTTCTTTCCATAAGGGTGCCTGGTGGACAGACCCGGGCACAGATGGTATAATCGACAAAATAGTATGGGGATGGGGGTGGCTTTTGTTATGCAAAAAATCGAATGCGCTGCCGGCCGGGCCGCCGCCGGCTGGTCCAGGGCTCTCTTTTACCTGATCCAATTCACCTGGGGGCTGCCGGTGAACCTGGTGGGCTTGGCGGTGTTCCTGTGCTGCCGGGGCCGCTGTCCTGTCCGTCGGTTCCACAACGGCATTGTGACCCTCCTGCCGGGGAACCGGGGGGGCCTGTCCCTGGGCATCTTCCTGTTCCTCAGCGTCCCCAACGCGGACGAGCATCCCGCCCTCTGGGCCCATGAATATGGGCACACCATCCAGTGTCTGCTGCTGGGCCCACTGTACTGGCCTGTGGTGGCGCTGCCCAGCCTCATCTGGTGCCATTGTTTTGCCGGCTGGCGGAGCAGGCGGGGGCTCCCCTACGATGCGCTGTACTGTGAGCGCTGGGCCACGGCCTGGGGGAGGCGCTGGAGCAGCCCGCCGCCTGGGGAGCGCCCCGACCTGGGGGCCTGATCACAATTCTATGCCGCCCCCGCCCCCGGGCCAGCGGGAAGTTCCACAAACGATCTTTACAGCGGCCTGCAATTATGATACAATATGGCCAACTCAATAGGATACCAGCCGCGGCCGCGTCGGCGGCGCATGGAATGGGGTGAGAGTCCCCGCGAGTCGGTCACTGTGATGCCCTCCCTGAAGGGATAAGTCAGATACATGGCGGTCTGGAGCTTTTCTGCCGAAACCGGAAGCACAGCAAGCGGTTCGTCCCGCCCTCCTGGGCGGGGTTAGTACGCGCCCCTGGTGAAGCAGGGGCGCTTTTTTCATGGAAGGAGGCGGCTGCCGTGGAGGGTGGCGGGTTCACGCACTATGTGCGCAGTGGGCAGTCCATGCTGCGCTGCGGCTATACCACGGGCACCTGTGCGGCGCTGGCGGCGGCGGGAGCGGTCCGGCTGCTGCTGACGGGGGAGGCTCCGGAGGCCCTCTCCCTCACCACACCCAAGGGGCTGGAGGTGGCCGTCCCCCCGGCGGGGGTAGAACTTTTGGAGCCTGGGCGGCGGGCCCGGTGCGCCGTGCGCAAGGACGCCGGGGACGACTACGACGTGACGGACGGGATGCTGATCTGGGCGGAGGTGACCCGCGTTTCCCAGCCCGGAGTGCGGATCGACGGCGGCGAGGGGGTGGGCCGGGTGACCAAGCCCGGCCTGGATCAGCCCGTAGGGGCCGCCGCTATCAACCGGGTGCCCCGGCGGATGATCGAGGAGCAGGTGCAGGCCGCGTGCGCCCAGCTGGACTGCGCCGACGGCATGGATGTCACCATCTCCATCCCCGGCGGGGGGTCGCGGGCGGCCAAGACCTTCAACCCGGTGCTGGGGGTGGTGGGCGGCCTGTCCATCCTGGGCACCTCCGGCATTGTGGAGCCCATGAGCGAGCAGGCCATTGTGGACACCATCGCCCTCCAGCTGCGGCAGGCGGCGGTGAGCTCTACGGAGCTGATCCTCACCCCCGGCAACTATGGGGAGGATTTTCTCAAAAGCACCGGGCTGGACGGCCTGGGCGTGCCGGTGGTGAAGTACTCCAACTTTTTAGGGGACGCGCTGGACATCGCCGCGGGGTCAGGGTTCCAGCGGGTGCTGGTGGCGGGCCACATCGGCAAGCTGGTGAAGGCAGCGGGTGGGATCATGAACACCCACTCCAAATACGCCGACTGCCGGACGGAGTTGTTCTGCGCCCACGCGGCCCTGTGCGGGGCCGATGTGGAATTGTGCCGGAGGCTGATGGACGCCGCTACCACCGACGCCTGCCTGGAGCTGCTGGACACTGACGGGCTGCGGCGGGCGGTGCTGGACAGCTTGCTGGCCGCCATCCAGCTCCACCTGGAGCGGCGGGCGGCGGGGGCCTATGCCGTGGGCGCGGTGATCTTTTCCAACGTATACGGCCCCCTGGGCCAGACGGATAAAGCAAATGAGATTTTGGAGGGATGGAAGTGAAGCGCGGCGTATGCTATGGCGTGGGGGTGGGCCCCGGCGACCCGGAGCTGATCACTCTGAAGGCGGTCCATACTCTGGAGCGGTGCCCCGTCATCGCCGCCCCCCAGACCAGGAGCGGTGAGATGCTGGCCCTGGACATCGCCCGGGGGGCGGTGGATCTGACGGATAAAACCATCCTGCCCCTGACCTTCACCATGTCCCAAGATCCGGCGGTGCTCCAGGCCTCCCACCAGGCGGCGGCGGACGCCATCCAGGCCCATCTGGATCGGGGGGAGGACGTGGCCATGCCCAACCTGGGCGATGTCTCCATCTACGCCACCTGGGGATATCTGATGGAGCTGCTGAACCGCCGGGGCTATGAGACGGTGATGATCCCCGGCGTGCCCAGCTTCTGCGCGGCGGCGGCCCGACTGGGCGCCACCCTGGTGCGCTGGGGCTCTCCCCTGCATATCATCCCGGTGGGCAAGGGGCCGGTGGCCCCGCTGGTGGAGCAGCCCGGGGGCAAGGTGCTGATGAAGGCGGGCCGGGGCCTGCCCGAGATCGTGGAGGCGCTGAAAACCACCGGCCAGCTCTCCCGGGCGGCGCTGGTGGAGGACTGCGGCCTGCCCACCGAGCGAGTGTGGACGGAGCTGGAACAGATTCCCGGGGACGTGGGCTATTTTGCCACCGTCCTCGTAAAGGAGGAGCAATAGCATGGTACATTTTGTAGGCGCGGGCCCCGGCGGGGCCGACCTCATCACCCTGCGGGGGGCGGAGCTGCTGAAGGGGACGGACGTGATCATTTACGCCGGGAGCCTGGTAAACCCCGCCCTGCTGGGGTTGGCCAAGGAGGGCTGTCGGATCTACAACAGCGCAGAAATGACGCTGGAGCAGGTGCTGGACGTGATGAAGGAGGCCGACGCCCGCGGCCTGGAGCTGGTGCGGCTGCACACCGGCGACCCCTGCCTGTACGGGGCCATCCGGGAGCAGATGGACGAGCTGGACAAGCTGAACATACCCTGGGATGACACGCCGGGGGTGTCCAGCTTCTGCGGGGCGGCGGCGGCCCTGGGGGCGGAGTACACCCTGCCCGGGGTGAGCCAGAGCGTGATCATCACCCGCATGGCGGGCCGCACCCCGGTGCCCGAGGGGGAGACGTTGGAGAAGCTGGCCTCCCACGGGGCATCCATGGCCATCTTCCTGTCCGCCGGGATGCAGGAGCAGGTGCAGGCGGCGCTGCTGGCGGGCGGGGCGTACACCGCCGATACCCCCGCCGCCATCGTCTACAAGGCCACCTGGCCGGAGGAGCAGATCGTCCGGTGCACCGTGGGCACTCTGGCTCAGGCCGGGAACGCGGCGGGCATCTGGAAAACCGCCATCATCCTGGTGGGGGGCTTTTTGGGGCAGAGCTACGAGCGCAGCAAGCTCTACGACCCCGCCTTCACCACCGAGTTCCGGCAGGGGACGGATTCCCCCGCCCAGGGAGGGTAAGGCCATGGCAAAGCGGCTGTACGTGGTGGGGCTGGGCCCCGGCGATCAGAAGTATTTCACCGCCCAGGCCCGGGCGGCGCTGGAGGACGCCCAGGTGCTGTGCGGCTACACGGTGTACGTGGAGCTGGTGAAGGGTCTGTACCCGGACAAGGACAGCTACACCACCCCCATGACCAAGGAGATCGACCGCTGCCGCTGGGCGCTGGAGACGGCGGACAGCGGCAAAACCGTGGCCCTGGTGTGCAGCGGGGACGCGGGTGTGTACGGCATGGCGGGGCCCGTCTTCCAGCTTGCCCCCCAGTGGCCGGACGTGGAGGTGGAGGTGGTGCCCGGGGTGACCTCCGCCCTGTCTGGGGCGGCCCTGCTGGGGGCCCCCATCGGCCACGATTTCTGCGTCATCTCCCTGTCCGACCTGCTCACCCCCTGGGAGGCCATTGAGAACCGCCTGCGCTGCGCGGCGGCGGGGGACTTCTCCATGGTGATCTACAACCCCGCCTCCCACAAGCGCCCGGACTATCTGCAACGGGCGTGTGACATCCTGCTCAGCGCGGGCGTCAGCCCGGAAACCGTGTGCGGCTACGTCCGCAACACCGGCCGGGAGGGCGAGGAGGCCCGCGTGCTTCCCCTGGGCGAGCTGCGGGACACCCAATTGGATATGTTCTCCACCGTATTCATCGGCTCATCCACCACGCTGGCAGAGGGCGGCCGGATGATCACCCCCCGGGGCTACGAAAAGAAACAGGGCCTATGAACGTCGTACTATTTAGCGGCACCACCGAGGGGCGGCGGCTGTCCCGGGCCCTGGCGGAGCTGGGCGCCGGGGTGACGGTGTGCGTGGCCACGCAGTACGGCCGGGAGGAGCAGGGGGAGGCCCCAGGCGTCACGGTGCTGACCGGCCGGATGGACGAGGGGGAGATGGCCCGGACGGCGGCGGGGGCGGATCTGTGCGTGGACGCCACCCACCCCTACGCCGTCCAGGCCAGCGAAACCATCCGGGCCGCCTGCGCGGAGACGGGCACGCCCCTTTTGCGGCTTCTCCGGGCGGCGTGCCCCGTCCCGGCGGGGGCGGAGGTGTTCGCCTCCGCTTCCGACGCGGCCCGGTGGCTGCAAACCACCCAGGGAAACATCCTGCTCACCACCGGGGCCAAGGAGCTGGCCCTGTTCGCCCCCCTGGGCGGGGAGCGGCTGTATCCCCGGGTGCTGCCCTTGGCCGCCAGCCTTGCGGCCTGCGCCGCCGCCGGTGTGCCCAGCAGCCACATTCTGGCCCTCCAGGGCCCCTTTTCCCGGGAGCTGAACGAGGCCCTGATCCGGCAGTACCACATCGCGTACCTGGTGACCAAGGACGGGGGAAAGGCCGGGGGCTTTGAGGAGAAGGCGCTGGCGGCCCGGGCCGCGGGGGCAAAGCTGATCCTGATCCGCCGTCCCCAGGAGGACGGGCTGAGCTATGAGGACGTACTACAACGATGCAGGGAGATGATGGGATGCGGGTGACGTTGGCCTCGCTGGGCGGGGGCTGGGAGAACACTATGACGGCGGAGTGCGCCGCCGCCCTGAAAAGCGCCGGGTGCATTCTTGGGGCCCAGCGGCTGCTGGAGCACCTGCCCCAGGGGTGCACAGACCACCGGATCGCCGCCGTAAAGCCCCAGGAGCTGCTGGACGGCATCCTGCGCCAGAGCTGCGACTGCGCGGTGGTATACAGCGGGGACGCCGGGTTCTACTCCGGGGCCCGGGGGCTGCTGCCCCTGCTGGAGGAGCGGCAGATCCCCGCCCGGGTGCTGCCGGGTGTGTCCAGCGTGCAGCTGCTGTCCGCCCGGCTGGGCCGGCCCTGGCAGGACTGGAATCTGGTGTCCGCCCACGGCACGGACTGCGACCCGGTGGCGGCGGTGTCCGCCGGACGGCCCGCCTTTTTCCTCACCGGCGGGGCGTTGGGGCCGGGGGAGATCTGCCGCCGGCTGACCCAGGCGGGGCTGGGGGCGCTGGCCGTCACCGTGGGGGAGAACCTGTCCGCGCCCGAGGAGCGCGTCACCTTCGGCACCGCGGCGGAGCTGGCGGGGCGGGGGTTCCCCTCCCTGTCTGTGCTGCTGGCGGAGGCCGCCCCCCGGTACGGGCCCCGCTGTCCCGGCATCCCGGACGGGGAATTCATCCGGGGGGATGTGCCCATGACCAAGCAGGAGGTGCGCTCCGCCGCCCTGGCCAAGCTGGCCGTCCGCCCCACGGATACCCTGTGGGATGTGGGGGCGGGCACAGGCAGCGTCAGCGTGGAGCTGGCCCTGGCCGCGCCCCAGGGGCGGGTGTTCGCCGTGGAGTGTGAACAGGACGCTTGCGCCCTCATTCGTGAAAACAAACAGAAATTTTCTGCCTGGAATCTACAGCTGGTAGAGGGTCGCGCTCCCCAGGTGCTGGCGGATCTACCCGCCCCGGACGGAGTGTTCCTGGGCGGCACCAAGGGGGAGCTGGACGCCATTGTGGGGGCGGCGCTGGACAAAAACCCCAATGCCCGGATCTGCGTGTCCGCCATCGCGTTGGAAACCCTGTCCGCCGCCGCCGCGGCCCTGACCGCCCGGGGGCTGGAGGCGCAGGTCACCCAGATCGCCGTCAGCCGCACCAAGCCGGCGGGCAGGCTCCATCTGCTCATGGCCAACAATCCCACCTTCCTCATCGCGGGGAACTGCCATGGTTGAGCTGATGATCTCCGCCCCCGCCTCGGGGAGCGGCAAGACGGTGCTGACCTGCGCCTTGCTGGCGGCGCTGAAGGAGCGGGGGTTGAACCCCTGCGCCTTCAAGTGCGGCCCGGACTACATCGACCCCATGTTCCACCGGGCGGCTCTGGGGGTGGACAGCCACAACCTGGATCTGTTCCTGGCGGGGGAGGACGTGGTGCGCCGGCTGTACCGCCGCTGCGCCGCTGCCCACGGCTCGGTGGTGGTGGAGGGAGCCATGGGCTTCTACGACGGCCTGGGCGGCTCCACCCACCGGGCCAGCGCGTGGCACGGGGCGGACACGCTGGATCTCCCTGTCCTGCTGGCGGTGCGGCCAAAGGGGGCCAGCCTGACCCTGGCGGCCCAGATCAAGGGGCTGCTGGACTTCCGCCGCCCCAGCCATATCGCGGGCATTTTCCTCAACGACTGCTCCCCCATGCTGGCCGGCAGCCTGACCCCCATGCTGGAGCGGGAGACGGGCCTGCCCGTGCTGGGCTGCCTGCCCCATGTGGAGGACGCGGTCTTGGAAAGCCGCCACCTGGGCCTGCGCACCGCCGGGGAGATCGAGGATCTCACCGCCCGCCTCCACCGGGTGGCGGAGGCGCTGGACAAGGGCATGGACTGGGACAGGCTCTTTGCCCTGTTTGACCGGCGGGAGGGCTGGACGGCCCCTCCCCCGCGCCTCAATCGGGGCGGCATCCCCATCGCCGTGGCCCAGGACGAGGCGTTCTGCTTCACCTACGCCGAGACGCTGGATGCCCTGCGGGACGCGGGAGCGGAGCTGCTGTTTTTCAGCCCCCTCCACGATAAGGCGCTGCCGGAGCGGGCCTGCGGGCTGTACCTGCCCGGGGGCTATCCGGAGCTGTACGCCGGGGCGCTGGCGGACAACGCCCCCATGCGGGACAGTATCCGGGGGGCGGTGGAGCGGGGTATGCCCACCGTGGCGGAGTGCGGCGGCTTTCTGTACCTGGGCCAAGCGCTGGAAGGGATGGACGGGGTAAGTTACCCCATGGCCGGGGCCCTGCCCGGGGACGGAGTGCGGAAGCAACGGCTGGTGCGGTTCGGCTATTCCCAGCTGCGGGCGGCGTCGGACAGCCTGCTGTTCCAGGCGGGGGAAGAAGTCCCCGTCCACGAGTTCCATTACTGGGACTCCACGGACAACGGGGACGGCCTCACCGCGGTCAAGCCCCTGACAGGCCGGAGCTGGCGGTGCGGCTTTGTGAGCGGGCGGCTATACGCCGCCTTCCCCCACCTGTATTTCGCGGGCCGCCCAGAGCTGGCGGAGCGGTTTGTCCGGGGGGCGGAGCAATACCGAGAGGAGCGGATCACCCATGAGATTTGAGACAATTCAGGCGCTTTTGGACGCCATCCGGCCCGACCCCCGGGAGGAGGCGGCCCGACAGGCGGCCCACCGCCAGTGGGCGTCCATCGCCAAGCCTCTGGACAGCCTGGGCCTGCTGGAGACGGCGGTGGAGGATATCGCCGCCCTCACCCTGAACCACAACATCGACCTGTCCAACCGGGCCCTGCTGCTGCTGTGCGCCGACAACGGCGTGCTGGCCCAGGGGGTGGCCCAGAGCGACCACACCGTCACGGCGGCCATCGCCCGGAACGCGGGGGCCAAGCGCTCCTCTGTGTGCAAGATGGCGGCGGTGGCCAACTGCCGGGTGGTGCCCGTGGACATGGGGATGAAGGATCCCGGCCAGATCCCCGGCGTGCTGGATCGCCGTATGGGGAACGGCACCGGGGACATCACCCAGGGCCCCGCCATGAGCCGGGAGCAGGTGGAGCGGGCCGTCCTCACCGGGGCGGAGCTGGCCCTGGAGCTGCACAGCCAGGGCGTGGGCCTGCTGGCCACCGGGGAGATGGGTATCGGCAACACCACCACCAGCTCCGCTGTGGCCTGCGCCCTGCTGGGCCGGCCCGCCGGGGAGCTGACGGGCCGGGGAGCGGGCCTGTCCGACGCGGGCCTGCGCCGGAAGGTGTGGGCGGTGGAGACGGCGCTGGCGGTCAACCGCCCCGATCCGGCGGATCCCCTGGACGTGCTGGCGAAGGTGGGGGGCTTCGACATCGCTGGTATGTGCGGCATATTTCTGGGGGGCGCGGCGGGCCGGGTGCCGGTGCTGATGGACGGGTTCATCAGCACTGTGGCGGCGCTGTGCGCCCTGGGGCTGTGCCCCGGATCAGGCAAGGCCATGCTGGCCAGCCACGTGTCCGCCGAGCCTGCGGGCCGTCTGATCCTGGACGCCCTGGGCAAAAAGCCCCTGATCACCGCCGGGATGCGGCTGGGCGAGGGCACCGGGGCGGTGGCGGCCATCCCCCTGCTGGACATGGCGCTGGCCCTGTACTCGGACGGCACCACCTTCGACGGCACCGGCATCGAGGCGTACACGCCCCAGGGGGGTTGAGGATGTTCACCCTTGTGATCGGCGGCGCGGCCAGCGGTAAGAGCGAATACGCCGAGGGGCTGATCCTGGCCTCCCCCCACCGGCCCCGGATCTACATCGCCACCATGGAGCCCTTCGGCCCGGAGGGACAGGCCCGGATCGCCCGCCACCGGGAGCTGCGCCGGGGGAAGGGGTTTGAGACGGTGGAGCGGTACACCGATCTGGCCGCCCTGACGCTGCCCCGGCGGGGGGCGGTACTGCTGGAGTGCCTGGGCAATCTCACCGCCAACGAGCTGTACAGCCCGGACGGGGCGGGGACGGTGGAGGGGGCCGTGTCCGCCGTGGCGGGCGGCGTGGAGGCCCTGCTGACCCAGTGCGCCGACCTGGTGGTGGTGGGCAACGAGGTCTGCTCCGGCGGCCGGAACTACGCCGGGGACACGGACAGCTACCTGCGGGCCCTGGCGGAGGTCAACCGGCTGCTGGCCCAGCGGGCCGACCGGGTGTGCGAGGTAGTCTGCGGCATCCCAATTTGGCACAAGGGGGCGGAGGTATGATTGTCATGGAGACGGTACTGGTGGCCTTCGCCATGTTTTCCGCCATCCCCCTGCCCCAGGTGGAGTGGAACGGGCGCAATATGCGCTATGCCCTGTGCGCCTTCCCGCTGGTGGGGGCGGTGTGCGCCGCCCTGTGGTGGGGCTGGGCCTGGGTGTGCGCCTTCTTTGCCGCCCCGGAGCTGCTGCGGGGGGCGGGCTTCTGCCTGATCCCGGTGCTGGTCACCGGGGGCATCCACCTGGACGGCTACGCCGACACCTGCGACGCCCTGGCCAGCTGCGCCCCGCCGGAAAAGAAGCAGGAGATTTTGAAGGATCCCCGGTGCGGGGCCTTTGCCGTCATCCGGTTGTGCGCCTACTTTGTGGCCCACCTGGCCCTGTGCGCCGCCCTGCGGCCGGACGGTCGGGCCCTGTGGGCCATGGGGCTGGGCTTTGTGCTGGAGCGGGGGCTGTCTGGGCTGGCCATCGCCCGGTTCCCTTTGGCGAAGAACACCGGGCTGGCCCACACCTTTGCCACCGCCGCGGATCGAACCGCCGTGGGGCGAATCCTGATGGCCGTGTGCGCCCTGACGGCGGCGGCGATGATCGCCCTGGGGGGCGCTGTCGGCGGGCTGATGGCGCTGGCGGCGCTGCTGGTGTTCTGGCGCTATCGGGTGACGGCGGACAAGCAGTTCGGCGGGCTGTCCGGCGATCTGGCGGGCTGGTTCCTCCAGCGCACAGAGCTGTGGATGCTGGGGGCGCTGGTGCTTTGCCAGCTTGTGGAGGCGAGATTTTTATGATTTTTATCACGGGGCCGCTGTACAGTGGCAAGACTGAGTACGCCTGTTCCCTGCTGGGCTGTACGCCGGAGGAGCTGGAGGGCCGCGCCGTCCGGGACGCCCAGGAGCTGGCCCGGAACCGCGCCGATCTGGAGGCGCTGGCGGACGAGCTGGCCCGATCCGAGGTGGTGATCGCCGCCGAGGTGGGGGGCGGCGTGGTGCCGGTGGATCCCCAGGAGCGGGCCCACCGGGAGGCGGCGGGGCGGCTGGCCTGCCTGCTGGCCCAGCGGGCCCAGCGGGTGATCCGGGTGTTCTGCGGCCTGCCCCAGGTGCTGAAATGAGGGTCTGGCTGCTGCGCCACGGGGAGACGGACTACAACGCCCAACAGAAGTATCTGGGCCGCACCGACCTGCCCCTGTCGGAGCGGGGCCGGAGGGCGCTGGCCCGGGCGGAGCTTGCGCCGGAGGTGGTGTACGTCTCCCCGCTGCGCCGGACGGCGGAGACGGCGGAGATTCTCTTTCCGAGGGCCCGGCAGATCGCGGTGCCCGGCCTCCAGGAGATGGACTTCGGCCTGTTCGAGGGCAAGAGCTGGAAGGAGATGGAGCGCCTCCCGGCCTACCGGGCCTGGGTGGACGGGGGCTGTGTGGACGCGCCCCCCGGCGGGGAGTCCAGGGCCCAATTCTGCCATCGGATCTGCGCCGCTGTTCAGGACCTGCTGGACGGGGCGGCCGCTGCGGGAGCGGAGCGGCTGGTCATTGTGGCCCACGGCGGCACCCAGATGGCGGCGCTGGAGCGGTTCGCCCTGCCCCGGCGGGACTATTTTTCCTGGAACGGCCCCCTGGGGGGCGGCTTTGTGCTGGACGGCTCCCGGTGGGGAACGGAACAAATTCTAACTGTGCTGGAGACGGTGCAGTATACGAGAGGCGAGAAACATGAAATTTAACCCTGCCATCCCCTGCGGCTTCGCCCTGGATCTGCTGCTGGCCGATCCGGAGCGGATGCCCCATCCGGTGGTGTACATGGGAAAGGCTATCTCCGCTCTGGAGGGCTTTCTGCGCCCCCGCCTGCCTAAAACGCCCCAGGGGGAGCTGCTGGGCGGGGCGGTTTTAGCGGCGGCCCTCCCGGTGGGAACGTACGCGGTCACGGCCGGGGCGTGCCGGGTGGCCAATAAGCTCCACCCCGCCGCCGGCTTTGCCCTGGAGACGCTGTGGTGCTGGCAGGCGCTGGCGCTCAAAGGGCTGGCGGTGGAGAGCGGCCGCGTCCAGGCGGAGCTGGAGCGGGGCGATCTGCCCGCCGCCCAAAGGGCCGTGGGCCGGATCGTGGGCCGGGACACCCAGGTGCTGACGGCGGAGGGGGTGGCCAAGGCCGCGGTGGAGACGGTGGCGGAGAACTTCTCCGACGGGGTGGCCGCGCCGCTGTTCTATATGCTCCTGGGCGGTGCGCCCCTGGCCCTCACCTACAAGGCGGTGAACACCATGGACAGCATGGTGGGCTATAAAAACGACCGCTACCTCTACTTTGGCAGGGCGGCGGCCAAGCTGGACGATGCGGCCAACCTGATCCCCTCCCGGCTGGCGGCGCTGTGCTGGATGGGCGGGGCCTTCCTCACCGGGCAGGACGGACGGGGGGCGTGGCGGATCTGGCGGCGGGATCGCCGGAACCATGCCAGCCCCAACTCCGCCCAGACGGAGTCCGCCTGCGCCGGGGCATTGGGCGTTCAGCTGGCGGGGCCCGCGTCCTACTTCGGCAAGACGGTGGACAAGCCCACCATCGGTGACCCCGGCAGGCCGGTGGAGCCAAAGGACATTACCCGAGCCAACCGGATGCTGTACGCCGCCGGCGGGTTGGCCCTGGGGGCGGGGCTGCTGGCCAGAGCCCTGGCGGGCCACCGGAGGCGGAAGCCATGACGGAGGGGCGGCGGTTGACCCATGGCGGGGACTGGGCGGGCTATCAGGCCCGGTACGGGGGGCAGCCCCTGGACTTCTCCGCCAACATCAGCCCTCTGGGGATGCCGGAGGGGGTGCGCCGGGCGGCGGCGGACGCGCTGGCCGATGCCCACCGCTACCCCGATCCCCTGTGCCGCGGCCTGGTGGAGGCCATCGCCCGGGCGGAGCGGGTGGAGCCGGACTGGTGCCTGTGCGGAAACGGGGCGGCGGATCTGATCTACCGGGCGGTGCTGGCCAGACGGCCGGAAAAGGCCCTCATCACCGCCCCCGCCTTCGCGGAGTATGAGGCGGCGCTGGAGCTGATTGGATGTAAAACGGATCGCTTCCCCCTCCGGGCGGAGGACGAGTTCGCCCTGGGGGAGGACTTCCCGGACGCGATTTCCCCGGAAACAGACCTGGTGTTCCTGTGCCAGCCCAACAACCCCACTGGGCGAACCATCCCCCGGCCCCTGCTGGAGCGGGCGTTGGAGCGCTGCCGGGAGGCGGACGCCCTGCTGGTGGTGGACGAGTGCTTCCTGGACTTTCTGGACGAGCCGGAGGCGTTCACCATGAAGGGCCTTCTGGGCCGGTATCCCAACCTGCTGATCCTGAAGGCCTTCACCAAGCTGTATGCCATGGCGGGGCTGCGGCTGGGGTACTGCCTGTGCACCGATGTCGCCCTGCTGGGGCGGATGCGGGAGGCGGGCCAGCCCTGGGCGGTGTCCGGCCCCGCTCAGGCGGCGGGTATGGCCGCGCTGGAGGAGACGGCCTATGTGGAGGCTGTCCAGACGTTGATCCGGACAGAGCGGCCCCGGCTGGCGCAGGCACTGGTCCGGCTGGGCCTGCGGGTGATCCCGGGGGAGGCCAACTATCTGCTGTTCCAATCCCCCGTGCCCCTGGAGGAGCCCCTGCGGGAGCGGGGGATCCTGCTGCGGGACTGCTCCAACTACCACGGGCTGGGCCGGGGCTGGTATCGGACGGCGGTGCGGGACGGGGCGGACAACGGGCGGCTTATCGCCGCGCTACAGGACGTTTTGAAGGAGGAAACTTTATGAGCCCAGCAAAGTGCATCATGATCCAGGGCACCATGTCCGGGGCGGGCAAAAGCCTGCTGTGCGCTGCCCTGTGCCGGATCTTCGCCCAGGACGGATACCGGGTGGCCCCCTTCAAGAGCCAAAATATGGCGCTGAACAGCCACGTCACCCGGGACGGGCTGGAGATGGGCCGGGCCCAGGCGGTGCAGGCCCAGGCGGCGGGGGTGGAGCCGGACGTGCGGATGAACCCGGTGCTGCTCAAGCCCAGCAGTGACACGGGCAGCCAGGTCATTGTCCTGGGAGAGGTGCGGGGGCAGATGTCGGCGGCGGAGTATTTCCGCTATAAGAAGCAGCTGTTCCCCGAGGTGCTGGCGGCCTACGACAGTCTCGCCGCCGAGAACGATGTCATCGTCATTGAGGGGGCGGGCAGCCCCGCGGAGATCAACCTCCGGGCGGACGATATTGTCAACATGGGGCTGGCTCTGCGGCTGAACGCGCCGGTGCTGCTGGCGGGGGACATCGACCGGGGTGGCGTGTTCGCCCAGCTCTATGGCACCGTGGCCCTGCTCCAGCCCCAGGAGCAGGAGTTGATCCAGGGGCTGATCATCAACAAGTTCCGGGGGGATCCGGAGATTCTGCGCCCCGGCCTGTCCATGCTGGAGGAAAAGACGGGCAAACGGGTCTTAGGCGTGGTGCCCTACCTCAAGGTGGACGTGGACGACGAGGACTCCCTGGCCCCCTGCCTGGAACAGGAGGCCGCCCACAAGCCCCTGGACGCGGCGGTGGTGCGCCTGCCCCGGATCTCCAACTTCACCGACTTTACCCCCCTGGAGGAGCACCCGCAAATCGGGGTGCGCTATGTGGACGACCCCCGGAAGCTGGGCCTGCCCGATCTGGTGATCCTGCCTGGGACAAAGAGCACAGTGGGCGACCTGCTCTGGCTGCGGCAGTGCGGGCTGGAGGCCGCCATTTTGAAGCTGGCCGCGGCGGGCACGCCGGTGCTGGGGGTGTGCGGCGGCTATCAGATGCTGGGCGAGGCCGTCCACGACCAGTCGGGGGTAGAGCACGGTGCGGGAGGCAGCGTCCGGGGGATGGGCCTGCTGCCGGTGGAGACCACCTTCCTGCCCGAGAAGTCCCGCACCCGGGTGGGGGGCCAGGTGGTGTCCGGTCCGCTGGCCGGGGCCAAGCTGGAGGGATACGAGATCCACATGGGGCGCACTCAGGTGCTCGGGGAGCCCTTCTGCCGCCTGGAGGACGGCCGGGAGGACGGCTGCGTCCGGGACAATGTGTGGGGCACCTACCTCCACGGGCTGTTCGACAGCGGGGAGCTGACCCAGAAGCTGGCGGCACTGCTGTGTGAGCGCCGGGGGCTGCCGGTGGAGCGCACCCGGGCGGTGTCCCACGCCGCCTATCAGCAGGCCCAGCTCGACCTGCTGGCGGACGGGGTGCGGCAGGCCCTCGAGCTGAGGGAACTCTATGGAATGATGGGGATGAATTGAATGGAACGGGAATTGACCTATCAGCGTCCCTCGGACATCGAGGGGGAAAGTATGCGCATCATCGCCGCGGAGCTGGCCCAGATGGGGATTGTCCTGCCGGCTGACCGGGAGCCGGTGGTGAAGCGGGTGATCCACACCACGGCGGACTTTGACTACGCCCACAGCCTGCGTTTCACCGACGGTGCGGTGGAGGCGGCGGTGAAGGCCCTCCGGGCGGGGGCGTCCATTGTGACGGACACCAACATGGCCAAGGCGGGGGTGAGCAAGACCGCGCTGGCCAAGCTGGGGGGTGAGGTGTACTGCTTCATGGCGGATCCGGAGGTGGCCCGACAGGCCAAAAGCCGGGGCGTTACCCGGGCGACGGTGTGCATGGAGAAAGCGGCGGGAGAGTACCCCGGCGCGGCCCTGGCGGTGGGCAACGCCCCCACGGCCCTGCTGAAGCTGTGCCAGCTGATGGAGGGCGGGCTGCGCCCCGCCTTTGTGGTGGCGGTGCCGGTGGGCTTTGTCAACGTGGTGGAGAGCAAGGAGCGGATGGTGGCGGCCTGTGAGCGGTACGGCGTGCCCTGCATCGCGGCCATGGGCCGCAAGGGGGGCAGCAACGTAGCCGCCGCCATCTGCAACGCCCTGCTGTACGCCGCCCTGAACGCCACCGATCCCGCGGGGCGGCAGGAAAAGCTGTCATGAGCGGGGAGCGGGGCCTGATCCACCTCTACTGGGGGGAGGGCAAGGGCAAAACCACCGCCGCCATGGGGCTGGCCCTGCGGGCCCTGGGGGCGGGGCGGCGGGTGGTGATCGTCCAGTTCCTCAAGGGGGGACACAGCGGGGAGATCCCCCTGCTCCAATGCCTGGGGGCCCAGGTGCTCCGGGGGAAGGCGGGGACGAGGTTTTCCGCCCGGATGGACGAAACGGAGCGGGCGGAGACCTGGGCCCTCCACACCCAGCACCTGCGGCAGGCGCTGGAGCTAAACGCCGATCTGCTGGTGCTGGACGAGGCGTGCGCCGCCCTGGAAAAGGGGCTGGTGAACGAGGCGCTGCTCCGCCGGGCGGTGCTGGAAAAGCCGTCCGGGCAGGAGCTGGTGCTCACCGGGCGGCGACCGGCGGACTGGATGCGGGACGCGGCGGACTACAGCACCGAGATGCGCTGCCATCGCCACCCCTTTGCCCAGGGGATCCCCGCCCGGGAGGGCGTGGAGTTCTGAGCGGCAAGCAAAACGTCAAAAGCCGGCGGTGGGATGGACATCCCGCCGCCGGCTTTTTGCTGGCTGGCTCTATTCCCCTGCTTAAACACCATGGCGGGGATCTTTTCGTCGATGTACTCGTCCGGATATACCCGGTCAAAGAACTCGCCGATGAAGGTCTGAGGGGGCATCCCCTGATCCCGCATGGCCCGGCGGCCTATTCTAAGAATTAGGGGTTGCGTTCTCGGGCCGCAGGTAACCGCTCAGGCCCACGCTGATAAACTGGAACACCGTGTCCTCCGTCTCCTGGGTGTTGGGCAGCGTGCCCTCCACCACGTATTTGGCATACATCACGGTGGAGGTGAGCACGTGGAGCCACAGTAGATCCTGGTTGATCCTGCGCAGGCTGGGGAAGGTGTTCATAAAGGCCCGCACCATGCCGCCGAAGGTGTTGAAATGGCTTCCGTCGTAGTGCTTGTAAAATTCGGGGAAGGCGGCGCTGTCCCGGAAGCGGTGGTAGAACACCGTCTCGTCCGGATGGGCCACCCAGAAACGGAAGTAGGGCACCCACAGGCTCCTGACCGCCTTCATGGGGTCGGTGAACATGATCAGGGGGTTGAACTTGAGATGATCAAAGATGGCGGCTGCCTGCTGATCCACGCTGGCAAAGCAGGCCACCATCAGCTCGTCCTTGCTTTTGAAGTAGCGGTACATGGCCCCGGGGGAGATGCCGGCCAGCTCGCTGATGTTCTGTACCCGGACGCCTTCCAGCCCATACTGCCGGACGGCCTTCATCGCCGCGGAGAGGATCCTTGTTTTGGTGTCGTCCAAGTACGGCCCCTCCTCTCAATTTGCGGGCGAAGGTTTCTTAATAAGAGTATTATATACTATTGGGTCCACAATAGCAATAGCTTTTTGTGCCCAGCGCCGAACTTCCCATCCCGGCGGGGGGATCCCCTTGACAATCCGCCGCAGCCCTGCAATAATCAGGGGGAAGAAAGGGGGCGGGCGTGATGAAGCTGGCCATATTTGCCTACAGCCGCCGGGGGCGGGAGACGGCCCTGCGGATCCGGGACTGCCTGCGGGGCCCGGGGGACGAGTGCCGGTGCCTGGCCCCGGAGCGGTACGCGGACGGGACGTTTGAGGTGCTGGGCTCCCCCTGCGCCCAGGCCACCGGCCCGCTGTTTGCCTGGGGGGACGCCCTGATATTTGTAGGGGCGGCGGGCATCGCTGTGCGCTCCATCGCCCCCTGGGTGCGGGACAAGCGCACCGATCCGGCGGTGCTGTGCGTGGACGAGCTGGGGCAGTTTGTCATCCCCCTGCTGTCCGGCCATATCGGCGGGGCCAACGCCCTGGCCCTGCGGCTGGCCCGGGGGCTGGAGGCGGAGCCGGTGGTTACCACCGCCACCGACGTCAACGGGAAATTCTCTGTGGACGCCTGGGCCGCCCGGCAGGGGCTGTTCCTCGACGACATGAAGGCGGCCAAGGCGGTATCCGCTGCCATTTTGGAGGGCCCGGTGCCCCTGTGCTGTGACTTTCCCGTGGAGGGGGAACTGCCCCCCGGCACGGAGCGGGGAGACAGCGGAGCGGTGGGCATCTGCATCTCCTGGCGGAAAAAGGCCCCCTTCCGGGAGACGCTGCTGCTGGTTCCCCCGGTGCTCCACCTGGGCCTGGGCTGCCGGCGGGGGACAAGCGAGGCGGCCATCCGGGCGGCGGTGAAGCAGGTGCTGGAGGAGCATGACATCCACCCCAGGGCGGTGAGCTGCGTGGCCTCCATCGATCTGAAGCGGGATGAGGAGGGCCTGCTGGACTACTGCGCCGCCCAGGGCTGGCCGGCGGCCTTTTACAGCGCCCGGGAGCTGGCGGCGCTGGCGGGGGACTTTGCCCATTCTGAGCGGGTGCTGCGCTTCACGGGGGTGGATAACGTGTGCGAACGGGCCGCCAGAATGGGCGCCCGGCGACTGGTGGTGGGCAAAACCATCCGGAACGGCGTCACCGTGGCGGTGGCGGAGGAGGACTGGGCTGCCCGGTTCCCCGGATAGCCCGGGCCAACACGGGCCAACACGGGCAAGGAAATGCTTGACAAATCCGTTCCGCCGTGTTAGCCTGTATTTGTCAGTTCAACTGAATAGCTGGAAGCCAACCGCGGCCGCCTGTGGCGGCGCACAGAATAGGGTGAGAGTCCCTGCGAGTCGGTCACTGTGATGCCCCCGTTGAGGGGATAAGTCAGATATGTGGCGGCTGGCTGCATTCTGCCGAAACCAAGAGTGCGCTTTTGATTCGGCCTCACGGCGGTGTTCCGCGCGTGAGGCATTGTCGCGCCCCGAGGCCTTCGGCCCGGGGCGTTTCCTTTTTACGGCGCCCCGCCCGATCCGGTTTCCCACGGCGGGCTCAGCCCGTCGGGAAATTTAGAACCTGTATTCACAACCTCAAACGCCGTCTGGACGGGTCTTTTTCCGCCATACTGCGTTGCATTTTCTTGAAATACACAAAGTATTCCTGCGAAAATGCGCCTTGTCTGGCGAAAAAATCCCTCGCCCAGCCGGCATCTTCGGCTGTGAATACAGGTTCTTAGAACAAATGAGACCGTAAGGAGGAAAACGAGACATGAGAAAACGGAACAAGCTCACCGCGCTGCTGCTGGCCCTGGTGCTGGCGGCGGGATTGACCGGCTCCGCCTTCGCCGCCGACGCAGCCAAGTACACCGACGTGCCCGACTGGGCCAAGGAGTATGTGGCCGAGGTGACGGAGAAGGGCCTGGTGGACGGCAGAACCGACACCACCTTTGGCTCCAACGAGCCCATGACCCGGGCGGAGCTGGTGACGGCGCTGTACCGTCTGGCCAACTCCCCCGATGTGAAGGGCGTGGACAATCCCTTCCAGGATGTGAAGGAGGGGGATGCTTACCGGGACGCGGTGGTCTGGGCCTTCTCCCAGAAGATCGTCAACGGCAAGACCGCCAACAACGACACCTTTGACCCCAATGGCACCGTCAAGCGGCAGGAGATCGCCAAGATCATCTGCGAGTTTGCCGCCCGCCAGGTGGGCAAGGACGCCCTGAAAAGCCGCAAGGACGAGACGTCCGCCTATCCCGACGCCGCCGAGGTGAGCGATTGGGCCAAGGGCTACATGAACTGGGCCGTGGCCAGCGAGTTCATCACCGGGGATCAGAACCGGAAGCTCAACCCCAACGGCACCGCCACCCGGGCGGAGGTGTCCGCCATCCTGTGCCGCTACATGGCTGACGCCGCCACCGGCGACGCCTCCAAGGATAACCCCCGCAACCAGGACAGCATCGGCAAGAAGGAGCTGCTGGTGGTGAGCTTTGGCACCAGCTTCAACGACAACCGGGTGCTGACCATCAAGGCCATCGAGGACGACCTGGACAAAGCGTTCCCGGACTATGATGTCCGCCGTGGCTTTACCGCCGACATCATCATCGAGCATGTATACCGCCGGGACGGCGAGCTCATCGACAACGTGAAGGAGGCCCTGGAGCGGGCCAAGAAGAACGGCGTGGAGGAGCTGCTGGTGCAGCCCACCCACCTGATGAACGGCTGGGAGTACGGCGATCTGGTGAAGGCCCTGGAGAAATATGAGGGCAACTTCCAGTCCATCAAGATCGGCGCCCCCCTGCTCACCACCGACGACGACTTCGACCAGGTGGCCGACGCCATGGTGGCCGCCACCCAGGACCTGGCCAAGGACGGCAAGACCGCCGTGTGCTACATGGGCCACGGCACCGAGGCCGCCTCCAACAGCATTTACGCCAAGATGCAGCAGGTGCTCACCGACAAGGGCCACAAGAACTACTTTATTGGCACCGTGGAGGCCTCCCCTACCGCCCAGGAGCTGGTGGAGCTGGTGAAGGCGGCCGGATACACCAAGGTGGTGCTGCGCCCCATGATGATCGTGGCGGGGGATCACGCCAACAACGACATGGCCGATGAGAACGACCCCCAGTCCTGGTACTCTGTGTTCTCCGCCGCCGGACTGGAGGTCCAGTGTGAGGTGAAGGGCCTGGGCGAGCTCCAGGCCATCCGGGATCTGCTGGCCGCCCATGCCAAGGCCGCCAAGCCCCTGGGCGACACCGGCGTGGACGTGGAGCCCAACCCCGAGAACCCCGACGGCAAGGAGAGACTGGCCGACGGCGTGTACGCCATCGAGGTGGAGTGCGAGCAGTCCATGTTCAAGATCGACAGCTGCACCCTCACCGTGAAGGACGGCAAGATGACCGCCCAGCTGGTGCTGGGCAGCGAGAGCTTCGACAAGATGTTTGTGGGCACCGCCTCCGCCGCCGGCCTGGCCCAGGAGGGCGTGGTGGACGGTGTGAAGGCCGACGGCAAGACCACCTTCACCCTGGCCGTGGCCGAGCTGGACAAGCCTCTGGACTATGCCGCCCACAGCGCAAAGAAGGACACCTGGTACGACCGCACCCTGACCTTCCAGGCAGACACCGCCAAGGCGAAATAACGTTCTCTGAGCGCCGCGGAGCCAAGCGCTCTGCGGCGCTTCTTTTGACGAGGAGGAGAATTAGATGAAACAGAACACGATGGCCCGTCTGGCGGCGCTGGCGCTGACCCTGACGGTGCTGGCCGGCTGTGCCGCGCAGCAGCCGCAGCAGCCGCCGGAGCCCACCCAGACCCCCAGCCCCGCTCCGGAGCAGTCCCAGCCTGCCGCCACAACCGAGCCCACGGCCACCCCCGCCCCGGAGGCCACCGCCACGACCGAGCCCACAACAGCTCCCACCCCGGAGCCCACGGCCACCCCGGAGCCCACGGCAAAGCCCACTGCCAAGCCCACTCCGGAGCCCACAACGGCCCCCACCCCGGAGCCCACCCCCTCCGGCCCGGAGGACGGCAGCTACACCGCCAAGGTCACCTTGTCAGGGGGCACCGGACGGGCCACCATCCAGTCTCCTGCGGCGCTGCGGTGCTCGGGCGGAAAGTTTTACGCCACCATTGTGTGGAGCAGTCCCAACTTTGACTACATGAAGGTGAACGGCGTGCGCTACGACCTGATCAGCGCCCCGGGCAGCAACTCCGTCTTTGAGATCCCAGTGACCGCCTTTGACGCGCCGCTGACCGTCATCGCCGACACGGTGGCTATGAGCGAGCCCCATGAGGTGGAGTACACCGTAACCTTTGATTCCGCCAGCCTGACGAAGCAGTAAGGGGACGCCTATGAAATTGTGGAAAATTGTTGTGCCCCTGCTGGCGCTGACGGCGGCCCTGTGTGCCTGCGCCCCTGCTGGGGAGACCTCCGCGCCGCCCGCCCAGGAGCCCTCCCAGGGGTCGGAGCCCGCCAACACAGAGCGGGTCGTGCCGGCCTGGGGCGAGATGGACTGGAGCCGACACCTGGAGCTGGACTATGCCCAGATGTTTTCCGTGGATTATTCCCCGGAGGGCTATCAGCGGATCGCCATTGATACGGAAACCTATCTGGTGGTGCCCGAGCTGGATCCCATCCCGGAGGGCACGCCGGAGGACGTCACCGTTCTGCGCCAGCCCATCCAGAATATTTACCTACAGGCCACCGCCGCCATGGACTGCTTCCGGAAGCTGGACGCCATGGACGCCGTCACCCTGGTGGGCACCGACGCGGCGGGCTGGTATCTCCCCGAGGTGAAGGAGGCCATGGAGGCGGGCCGGATGGTGTACGCCGGGAAATACTCCGCTCCGGACTACGAGCTGCTCCAGTCCAAGGGCTGTGGCATGGCCCTGGAGTCCACCATGATCTACCACAACCCCGAGGTGAAGGAGCAGCTGGAGCGGCTGGGCATCCCGGTGCTGGTGGAGCGCTCCAGCTATGAGAGCCACCCCCTGGGCCGGATGGAGTGGGTGAAGCTGTACGGCGCCCTGCTGGGCCGGGAGAAGGAGGCCGACGCCTACTACGCTGAGCAGCTGGCCAGGCTGGAGCCCGTGCTGGAGCAGGAGAGCACCGGAAAGACGGTGGCCTTCTTCGCCGTCACCGCCAACGGCATGGTGACGGTGCGCAAGTCGGGGGACTACATCGCCAAGGCCATCGACCTGGCGGGCGGGGTCTATCTGCCCGAGGGCCTGGGGGAGGGGGACAACGCCCTGTCCACCATGAACATCCAGATGGAGAGCTTCTACCACGAGGCAAAGGACGCAGATGTGCTCATCTACAACAGCACCATCGAGGGCACGTTGGAGACGCTGGAGCAGCTCATTGCCAAAAGCGCCCCCCTGGCCGACTTCAAGGCGGTGCGGGAGGGAAATGTGTGGTGCACCGGAAAAAGTATGTTCCAGGAATCCCAGTCCGTGGGCGAGATGATGCTGGACATCCATAACATTCTGACGCAAGGCCATGGGGCGGATGGGTCGCTGACCTATCTCTACCGGCTGACGTGACGGAGGGGATGACGATGAAAGACAACCGGCCGCGCTGCGCCGCAGGGCTGGCGCTGCTGACGGCACTGGTGCTGGCGCTGCTGGTGTGGAATATCAGCGCCGGCAGCGTGAGCATACCGCTGGAGGAGGTATTTTCCGCCCTACTAAAGCCGTCGGAGAGCGGCATTATCTGGGGGATGCGCCTGCCCCGGCTGCTGGCCGCCGCCATCCTGGGCGGGGCGCTGTCGGTGTCCGGCTTCCTGCTCCAGACCTTTTTCGCTAACCCCATCGCCGGGCCCTTTGTGCTGGGCATCTCCTCCGGGGCCAAGCTGACGGTGGCCCTGGTGATGGTGACCTTCCTCAGCCGGGGCATCGTCATCAGCTCCATGGCCATGGTGGCGGGGGCCTTCGCCGGATCCATGATCTCCATGGGCTTTGTGCTGCTCATGTCCCGGCGGGTGCGGAATATGTCCATGCTGGTGGTGTGCGGCATCATGATCGGCAACATCTGCTCCGCCATCACCGACTTTGTGATCACCTTCAGCGACGACTCCAACATCGTCAACCTCCACAACTGGTCGCTGGGCAGCTTCTCCGGCACCTCCTGGGAAAACGTGCGGCTCATGGCCTGGGTGGTGGGCGTGGCCCTGGTGCTCACCTTCCTGCTGTCCAAGCCCATTGGGGCCTACCAGATGGGGGAGGTGTACGCCCAGAGCATGGGGGTGAACATCAAGCGGTTCCGGGCAGAGCTGATCCTGCTGTCCAGCCTGCTGTCCGCCTGCGTCACCGCCTTTGCCGGGCCCATCTCCTTCGTGGGCATCGCTGTGCCCCATCTGGTGAAGGGCCTGTTCCGCACCGCAAAGCCCATCGTGATCATACCGGGCTGTTTTTTGGGGGGCGCAGCCTTCTGCCTGTTCTGCGACCTCATCGCCCGCACCGCCTTCGCCCCCCGGGATATGTCCATCAGCTCCGTCACCGCCGTGTTCGGCGCGCCGGTGGTGCTCTACCTCATGGCCTCCCGGCGGGGCGGGAAGGGGGCCCGGGCATGAGCGAACCGCGTCTGCGCACGGAACACCTCAGCGTGGGCTACCACAAAAGGGCCCTCATCAGCGGCATTGAGCTGGAGCTGCGCCGGGGGCGGATCATGACCCTTATCGGCCCCAACGGGGCGGGCAAATCCACCATCCTGAAAAGCCTCATCCGGCAGCTCCCCCTCATCGGGGGGGCGGTGTACCTGGGTGGGGAGGACATGGCGGCCCTCAGCGAGCGGGACGTGGCCCGGAAGCTCAGCGTGCTCATGACCGCCCACGTCCGCCCGGAGCTGATGACCTGCTTCGACGTGGCGGCCACCGGGCGGTATCCCTACACCGGGCGGCTGGGGATCCTGACCCAGGAGGATCGGGACAAGACAGCCAAGAGCCTGGAGCTGGTGCACGCCGCCGACCTGGCGGATCGGGACTTCTCCCGGATCAGCGACGGGCAGCGCCAGCGGGTGCTGCTGGCCCGGGCGCTGAACCAGGAGCCGGAGGTGCTGGTGCTGGACGAGCCCACCTCCTTCCTGGACATCCGCCACAAGCTGGAGCTGCTGGCCATCTTGAAGGACATGGTGCGCTCCCGGAACCTGGCGGTGGTGATGTCCCTCCACGAGCTGGATCTGGCCCAGAAGATCAGCGACTGGGTGGTGTGCGTCTCGGGGGATACCATCGCTCGGCAGGGCCCGCCGGAGGACATCTTCACTGCGGAGTATATCACGGATCTGTACGGCGCGGCCCGGGGCAGCTACAACGCCCTGTACGGCTCGCTGGAGCTGGAGGCGGCCTCCGGGGCCCCGGAGGTGTTTGTCATCGGCGGCGGCGGGGCGGGCATCCCGGTCTATCGCCGGCTCCAGCGGCAGGGGACGCCCTTTGCCGCCGGGGTGCTGGGGGAGAACGACCTGGACTACCCCGTGGCCCGGGCACTGGCGGTGGAGACCGTCTCGGAGAAGCCTTTCCGCCCCATCGGGGAGGAGGCGCTCCGGCGGGCCGCTGCCCTGATGGAGGGGTGCACCCGGGTGCTCTGCCCAGTGGAGGACTTCGGGGAGATGAACGAGGGCAACCGGCGGCTGCGGGAGCTGGCCCGGAGCCAAGGGAAGCTGGACGAGTCCGGCTTCTGAGCTCCGGCCTGTCCGGAGCGGCGTAAAAAATAGAGGAAGGTCGGGGGGCAGCCCGGCCTTCCTCTATTTTTCCCGAAAGTTGTCGGGAAGCCCTTTACTTTTCCCCCGTCCTGTTATACAATGCCATTATAGAACCTGCACAAGACAGGAAAGAGAATCGAGGTGCCTTTTGATGAAATTGACCTTTTTCGGCGCGGCCAAGGCGGTCACCGGCAGCTGCCACTGTGTGGAGGCCAACGGCCACAAGGTGCTGGTGGACTGCGGCCTGCAGCAGGGCCGGGACGAGCGGGACAACGCCGAGCTGGATTTCGCCCCCTCCCTCATCGACGACATGGTGGTCACACACGCCCACATCGATCACTCAGGGCGTATCCCCCTGCTGGTGAAGCAGGGCTTCCGGGGCAATATCTACTGCACCCGGCTGACGGCCCAGCTGCTGGACATCATGCTCCGGGACTCCGCCCACATCCAGGAGAGCGACGCCGCCTGGGAGAACCAGAAGGGCCAGCGGGCGGGCAAGCCCCCGGTGGAGCCGCTGTATACCATCGTGGACGTGGAGCGGGCCCTGCGGCACGTGGTCACCATGGAGTACGGCCAGGAGTTCCAGATCTCCGACGGCATCCGGGCCCGGTTTATCGACGCGGGCCACCTGCTGGGCTCCGCCTGCGCGGAGCTTTGGCTCACCGAGGGGGAGGAGACCCGGAAGATCGTGTTCTCCGGCGACATCGGCAACCGGAAAACCCCCATCATCCGCGCTCCCCAGTACATCACGGACGCCGACTATGTGGTGACGGAGAGCACCTACGGCGACCGGCTCCACAACGTGAAGGAAAAGCCCAACTACGCCGACGATCTGGCCCGGGTCATTGACGAGACTATGGCTGAGGGGGGCAACCTGATCATCCCCTCCTTCGCCGTGGGCCGCACCCAGGAGCTGCTGTACTTTATCCGCCAGATCAAGGAGCAGGGGCTGGTGCGCCACAACCCCGACTTCCAGGTGTACGTGGACTCCCCCCTGGCCGGGGCGGCCACCGAGATCTTTTCCGGCGATCTCACCGGCTACTTGGACGAGGACGCCATTGAGCACCTGCGGGGCGGGGCGCTGTTCCGCTTCCCGGGGCTGAACATCACCGAGGGCACCGAGGAATCCCGGGGGCTGAACGCCGACCCCACCCCCAAGGTGATCATCTCCGCCTCCGGCATGTGCGACGCGGGCCGCATCCGGCACCACCTGAAGCACAATCTGTGGCGACCGGAGTGCACCATCCTCTTTGTGGGCTACCAGGCGGACGGCTCCTTGGGCCGCCGGATTCTGGACGGCGCCCAGCGGGTGCGTCTGTTCGGGGAGGAGGTGGCGGTCCGGGCGCGGATCGTCCGCTTCCACGGCCTGAGCTCCCACGCAGACCGGGACGGACTGGTGCGCTGGATCAGCGCCTTCAGCCCCAAGCCCAAGCAGGTGTTCGTGGTACACGGCGAGGCCCGGGCCGCGGAGAACTACACCCAGACCCTGAAGGAGCTGGGCTTTGCCGTCCACGCCCCTGATTATGAGGAGGTCTACGACCTGCTGGATAACCGCCTGATCGCCCCGGGCATCGTGCTGGAGCCCAAGGTCCCGGCGGCCCCCATGGGCTCCCCGGCCTACCGCCGGCTGGAGGATATGGGCCAGAAGCTGTTGGAGGTCATCGCCCACAACCGGGGCGGCTCCAACAAGGATCTGGGCAAGTTCGAGGATCAGATCCGGGCGCTTATTGCCAAGTGGGACAGGTAGTCCCCCTTACCCCCTGGAGGGCCCGCCCTTGGGGCCCCCGCTCTCAGGACGGCCTCCCCCTGAGAACCCCCATTAAGGTCAAGGGCACGCCGATTTTGCGGGGTGGGGAAGTGACCGGCGCGCAAAGACTGGACTGGCTTCTCCCCCATTGGTGCTGCCGCCCGTGTGTGGGGACAGCACCCAGGCGGTTCCCTCGGTTGGCGCCTGGGTGGTTCCGGCTCCCCCGCCCGGTACGGAGAATGCGCCCGACCCGCACCCGTGAAGCACCACCCAACACCCAGGCGCACAGAATATGGATCCCACCCACAATCAGTACCCACACACTCAGCGGCAGCGGCGACAGGGATCCACGCGTCCGTATCCGCTCCGCGCCGGAAGGGTACCACCCACCCTCCGATCTGACGGCCCCCGTAAAAGGGGGATTCTTAAGGGGGAGACCGCCTGAGCGCGAAGCGCGATCCGGCGGTCTCCCCCTTAAGCGTGTCTTTCGGTTCCTTTCTGCACGAGCAGAAAGGAACGCCCCCGGCAGGGCGCTGAGCGCCGGTGGCGCTCGTCCAGCGCCGACCGAGCCGAAGGCGAGACCGCACCCCTGCCCTTATTCCGCCCCGTGCCCCTGGGCAAGGATCACATCCACCACCCCCTGGGCCAGGGCCTGGCACAGGCCCTTCTCCGGCGCCTCCACCATCACCCGCACCAGCGGCTCGGTGCCGGACTCCCGCACCAGGATCCGGCCCGTGTCCCCCAGCTCGTCCGCCACGGCCTGCACCGCCGCCTGGACAGCCGGGTCGTCCTGGGCGGTTTTTTTGTCCTTCACCCGCACGTTGATCAACACCTGCGGGTAGATGGTTACCGGCTCCGCCAGGCGGCTCAGCGTCTCCTTCTTGGCCATCATCACCTCCATCACCTTCAGGGCGGTGAGGATGCCGTCCCCCGTCCGGGCATACTTGGAGAAGATGATGTGCCCCGACTGCTCGCCGCCCAGGCGGCGGCCGTTCTTCACCATGTCCTCGTAGACGTACTTATCCCCCACGGCGGTCTTGACGTAATCGATCCCCGCCGCGTCCAGCGCCTTGTACAGCCCAAAGTTGGACATGACGGTGGTCACCACCGTGTTGGTGAGCAGCTTGCCCCGCTCCTTCATATACAGGCCGTACAGGTACATGATCTGGTCGCCGTCCACCAGGTTGCCGTTTTCGTCCACGGCCAGGCAGCGATCCGCGTCCCCGTCAAAGGCGAAGCCTGCGTCGCAGCCGTGATCCTTCACGTACTGCTTCAGCCCGTCGATGTGGGTGGAGCCCGCGTCCAGGTTGATGTTCAGCCCGTCCGGGCGGTCGTTAATGACGTGCACGTCCGCGCCTAAAGAGCGAAACACGTTGGGAGCGATGCTCCAGGCGGAGCCGTTGGCGCAGTCCAGGGCGATCCGCTTTCCCCGGAAGGAGTACACCGCCAGCGAGATCAGGTAGCCCATGTACCGGTTGCGGCCCGCGGTGTGATCCACGATGCTGCCGATCCCCTCGCCGGTGGCGAAGGGCAGCTTGGGCAGGGCCTGCCCGTCCACGGACAGATTGCCGTCCAGGTAGTCCTCCACCAGCCGGATGGTGCCCTCGTCCATCTTCTCCCCCTCCCGGTTCATCAGCTTGATGCCGTTGTCGTAGTAGGGGTTGTGGGAGGCGGAGATCATCACGCCGCAGTCGAAGCCGTCCGTCCGGGTGACGTAGGACACGGAGGGGGTGGTGGTGACGTGGAGCAGATACACATCCGCCCCGGAGGCGGCCATGCCCGCGCTGATGGCGTACTCCAGCATATAGCTGGAGCGGCGGGTGTCCTTGCCCACCACGATGCGGGCCCGCTCCCCGCCCCGGCCGTAGTACCAGCCCAGGAAGCGGCCCACCTCATAGGCGTGGTGGGCGGTGAGCTCCACGTTGGCCTTGCCCCGGAAGCCGTCGGTGCCAAAATATTTGCCCATAGTCAGTCTCCCTTCCGCTTGGGGACGATGACGCCCCCGGTCTTATAGATGCTGTCCGCCGGGACGACGCCCCGGACGCAGGACAGGGGATAGACGTTGCTGTGGGGACCGATCACTGTGCCTGGGTTGAGCACGCTGTTGCAGCCTACCTCCACCCAATCGCCCAGGATGGCCCCGAACTTCTTCCGGCCCGTTTCGATGGCTTCCCCCTGGCTTTTCACGGTGACGAGGGTTTTGTCCGACTTCACGTTGGAGGTGATGGAGCCCGCCCCCATGTGGCTCTTGTAGCCCAGGATGGAATCGCCCACATAGTTATAGTGGGGGGTTTGCACGTTGTCAAACAAAATCACGTTTTTCAGCTCCACCGAATTGCCCACCACGCACCCCGCCCCCACCAGGGCGGAGCCCCGGATAAAGGCGCAGTGGCGCACCTCGGTGCTCGGGCCGATGATGCAGGGCGCGCCCAGAAAGGCGGTGGGGGCGATTTTGGCCGTCTCGTGCACCCACACCTGGGGGGCGCGCTCCTCGTAGTCGTTCCCCAGGGCGGGGCCCAGAGTGAGGATCAGCTCCTTGATACCGTCCAGGGCCTGCCAGGGGTATGCAAAGCGGGCCAGGTAGTCCCCGGCCAGGGTATGGCTCAGGTCAAACAGCCCGGTTGTGTTCAAATTCATGTGCAGAACCTCCTTATTTTCCCTTCTTGCGTTGGCTGACATATCCGTAAAGGTGCACCGCGAAGGCGGCGCTCCAGATAACAGCGAGGACGATGTTCCAGGCGTCCACAGTCCCCGGCGTCCGGTATGCAAAATCCTTCACACAATTTGCGATCCATCCCACCGCACCCAGCCCGCATATTACAAACATAATCAGATGAAATGCACCCTTCTTCATTTCGATCACCTCACGCTTACCCGCGTTCCGCTTCGTGGCCTTTGAAATACCGGATCAGGTTCCAAACAGCAATGGCGGCGCAGACGATGGGGAGGACAATCCGAAGCCCGCCCGCCCGCTCCACCGGCCAGTCGGGAAGCCAGGTCAAAGCGCAGACCGCGAACAGAGCGGCGCGGATCAGATCAACGGTGCTTTTCTTCAGCTTCTTCGTCATCTCGATCACCTCATTTTTTCTCCGGCACCCGCTTCACCAACTCGCCGGACACGATCCCGATGAGCACCCCGGCGATGGTGCCCGAGATCCACAGCACCGGCAGATACCACGCCAGCCTTGCCGTCTCCAGCAGGGCCATGGCAACGGCAATCTGCCCCGCGTTATGGGCCACGCCCCCGGCCACGCTGACGCCCACCGAGGAGAATTTCCCCGTCCGCTTCAGCAGACCCATGAGGGACAGGCTCAGCGCCGCCCCGGCCACACTGTAGGCCAGCGCCGCCCCGTTACCGAACAACAGGGCCACCAGCACCACCCGCACCAGCGAGATCACGCAGGCGTCCCGCCAGCCCAGGCGGTACAGAGCGAACACGATGGCAAGGTTGGGCAGGCCCAGCTTCACCCCCGGCACCCACAGGGGGGGCACCAGCGATTCCAGATAGGACAGCACCAGGGCCAGGGCGGTCAACAACCCGTACTGGGCCACTTTCGACGCTTTCATTTGTTCCCCCTTCGTCAAAGCAAAGTCCGCTCCACTCCGCTTCCCCCTGCGGGGAAAGCTCCCTTCGCTCCCTTGCTTCTCCTCTCCCCACGAAACCCGCTCCGCTGGGCTTTCGCGGGGGCCCTATCAGTTTGTGGAGCCGTCCACGCCGTTTGACCCGCCCCCCTCAATGGAGACGATGAGCTTATGGGGCAGGCAGACGATGGACTCTCCGTTATAGCGCACCGCGCCCTGCCGCACGCACACCTGATCGGGGCAGTCGGCGGCAATCACTTGGGCCGCGCCGTTTTCGATCACGAGGGTGTTGCCGTGGCCCGGCTCGCCTAACTCCACTCGAGCGTCCTGGCTGAGGGGCAGCTCCATCACTGTCTCGCCGTCGATCTGCACCCGGGCCACGCCTCCGATCTGCCGGGTGAGCCCCAGCCACAGCAGCAGCGCCCCCCCTGCCAGCAGCAGGGTGGCAATCAGTATAGCATCATTCCGATGGGTTTTCAACCACTCCACAAAATTCCTCCAAAACCGCAACGGAGGGAGGGCCTCACGGCCTTCCCCCGCCCATACTTCGGGGCACGGCGGGCAAAGGCCCGCCGTGCCTCTGGTTTGCTCTTATCAGCCGTTGACGACCTCGGCCTTGGTGATGTTCAACGCCACCAGGCAGCCGGCCTTACACACCTCGATGCACTTCCCGCAGCCGTCGCACTTGGCGTAGTCAATGCTCGCCAGGTTGTCGGTGACGGTGATGGCCCCGGTGTGGCAGTTCTTCTCGCACAGCTGGCAGCCGATGCAGCCCGCGGAGCAGCTCTTGCGGGTGCCCGCGCCCTTCTGGTGGCTGTTGCAGTCCACCACCATGTGGGCGTCGGCGGGACGGATGGCGATGACGCCGTTGGGGCAGGTCTTGGCGCACAGGCCGCAGCCGATGCACACGCTGGCGTCCACTCGGGCCAGCCCGCCGTTGATGTGGATGGCGGACACAGGGCACACCTGGGCGCAGTCACCCAGGCCGATGCAGCCGTAGACGCACTTGCCTGTGCCGCCGAACAGCAGCTTGGCGGCGGCGCAGCTCTCCAGGCCCTTGTAGTCCATCTTCACGGAGGTGGCCTCACAGGTGCCGGAGCAGCGCACCTCAGCCACCTGCTTGGCCACGTCGCCGGCCTCCCGGCCCAGCACCTTGCCGATGCTGGCGGCGGCGGTGGCCCCGCCGGGGACGCACAGGCTGACGGACAGATCCGGATCCTCCACCAGGGCGGCGGCATATCCGTCGCACCCGGCGAAGCCGCAGGCGCCGCAGTTGGCGCCGGGCAGGCATTCCCGCACCTGGGGGATGCGCTCGTCCACCTCCACTGCCATGAACTTGGAGGCGATGGTCAGCATCACGGCACACAGCAGGCCGATGATACCCACCACCAAAATCGCAATAACAATCGGATTCATACGCTTCCCCTCCTTAACCCAGCAGGTTTTCCACGAGGCCGGCGAAGCCCATGAAGGACACGGACACGATGGCCGCGGAGATCAGGGTGATGGGCATCCCCTTGAAGCACTCGGGGCACTTGCACTTGTCCACCCGGCTGCGCACGCCGGAGAACAGCACCATGGCCAGCAGGAAGCCCAGGCCGGAGCCCAGGGCGTTGAACAGCGCCTGGACGAAGGAGCCGCCGAAGGCGGTGACGCCCATGTAGTTGTCCACGTTGCTGATGCACACGCCCAGCACCGCGCAGTTGGTGGTGATCAGGGGCAGGTACACGCCCAGGGAGGCGTGCAGCGCGGGGATGTACTTCTTCAGGATGATCTCCACCAGCTGCACCAGGGCGGCGATCACCAGGATAAACACGATGGTCTGGAGGTAGCCCAGGTTGTTCTTGTCCAGGATGAAGTGCTGGATGGGGTAGGTGACGGCGGTGGCCAGCACCATGACGAAGATGACGGCCACGCTCATGCCGGCGGCCTGATCCAGCTTCTTGGACACGCCCAGGAAGGGGCAGATGCCCAGGAACTGGGCCAGCACGTAGTTGTTTACCAGAACGGCCGCCATGACGATGGCTAATAACTCTTTCATTTCGCGGCAGCCTCCTTCTTCTTCTCAGCGCAGTTCTGCCCGTTGCACGCGGCGGCGCTGGGGCAGCCCTCGCAGCTGAAGTCCTTCTTCTTGATGGCCTTGCCGTTGCTGGCCTTGTTGATGATGGCGATCAAAATGCCGAAGATGGCGAAGCCGCCGGGGGCCATGGTCATGATGGAGATGTTGTTGTCCGCCAGCACGGGGACGGGGATGCCGAACCAGGTGCCTGCGCCGAAGATCTCGCGGATACTCGCCATCGCCAGCATGGCCAGCGTGTAGCCCACGCCCATGCCGATGGCGTCCAGGGCGGAGTCCAGGGGGGTGTTCTTGTTGGCGAACATCTCCGCCCGGCCCAGGATGATGCAGTTCACCACGATGAGGGGCAGGTACAGGCCCAGGGCCTTGTCCAGGTCGGGCAGGTAGGCCTTGACGATCATCTGCACCAGGGTGACGAAGGAGGCGATGACCACGATGTAACAGGGGATACGCACCTTGTCGGAGATCACCTTGCGCAGCAGGGAGATCATGATGTTGGAGCACAGCAGCACGAAGGTGACCGCCGCGCCCATGCCGATGGCGTTGGAGGCCTGGGTGGTGACCGCCAGGAAGGGGCAGGTGCCCAGGATGAGCACCAGGATGGGGTTCTCCTTGATGATGCCGTTGGTGAGGATTTTCAGCTTGTTGTTATTCATATCAGGCGGCCTCCTTTACCATGTCGAAGGCTTCAAAGGCATAGGTCAATGCCAGGCGGTAGAAGTTGGAGGAACGGGTGGCGCCGCTGATGGTGTCGATGTTCTTGATATCGGACACGTAGGAGGCGTCCTTGCCGGGGAACTGGTTTTTGAACTCGTCGTTGGTGATCTTGGAACCCAGGCCCACCGTCTCGCTGTGACTGAGCACCTTGGTGCCGGTGATCTTGCCGTCCATGTCGATGCCCACGGTCAGGTTCAGCGTGCCCTTGCCGCCGTAGCCCTGGGCCTTGAGGGAGAAGGTGTAGCCCGCGCCGTTGGCAGCCTTGTAGACCTCGGTGACCGCGTCGGGCAGGCCGTCCACGTTCAGCTGCTCGAAGCTGTCGGCGCCGGGGAGCACCTCCAGCCGGGCCTCCTCCTTGGCCTTGCGCTCTGCCTCCTCAATGATGGGGGCGGTGGCGTTGTTGGTGAGGGCCAGCAGGCAGCTCATCACCACGCAGATGATCACCAGCACGGCGATGGGGGCCACAAAGTCGCTGACCACATTGGATTTCGCTTTTGTCATGCCTGAACACCTCCAAACGGCTTGGTTTTCGTCCACTCACAGATGTAGGGGTTCAAAATGTTCATCAGCAGGATGGAGAAGGACACGCCCTCCGGGTAGTTGCCCCACACGCGGATGAGCACGGTGATGAGGCCGCAGCCCAGGCCGAAGATCAGCTTTCCGGCGGGGGTGGGGGGGGAGGTGGTGTAGTCGGTGGCCATGAAGATGGCGCCGATGAACAGGCCGCCTGCCATCACCTGGTACAGCGGCTCCTGCCCCAGCAGGGCGGTGCACACCAGCACGGTGCCGATGAAGGCCACGGGGGTATGCCAGGTGATGACCTTGCGGTAGACCAGGTAAATGCCACCGAGGAGCAGGGCCAGGCAGGAGGTCTCACCCATGGAGCCGCCCCGGGCGCCCAGGAACATCTGGCCCAGGGTGGGCAGCTGGCCCTCCGCCCCGCTCAGGACGGCCAGGGGGGTGGCGGAGGAGGTGACATCGGTAAAGGCGGGGATAGCCCAGGCGGTCATGGTGCCGGAAAAGGCCACCAGCATGATGACGCGGGCGGTGATGGCGGGGTTGGCGAAGTTCTGGCCGATGCCGCCGAAGAACTGCTTCACCACCACGATGGCCACGAAGGCACCGAACACCGCCTGCCACAGGGGGATATCCACCGGCAGGTTCAGGGCCAGCAGCAGGCCGGTGACGGCTGCGGACAGGTCGGTGATGGTGACGGGCCGGTGGGTGATCTTCTCAAAGGCCCACTCGCACAGCACGGCCACCGCCACGCACACCACTTCCACCAGCAGCGCCTGGATCCCGAAGAACACGATAGACGCGATGACGGCGGGGAACAGGGCGATGAGCACGTCCCGCATGATTGTCTGGGTGGTTTGGGATGCGTAGATATGGGGGTTGACGGAGACGACCATGTTCTTATCCATCTCAGACCGCCTCCTTTTCTTTTTCCTTGGCGGCTTTCTTCTCCGCCGCCGCCTTCTGCTCGGCGTTGTACTTGTTGAGCATGGCCTTGGCCAGCTTGTTCACCTGCACCAGAGGCCGGCGGGCGGGACAACTGAAGGAGCAGCAGCCGCACTCCATGCACAGGTTCACCTTGAGGGCCTTGAGCTTCTCCGGCTCCTTGTTGTTGTAGGCGCTCTCAATGGCGGCGGGCATCAGGTTGAAGGGGCAATGGGCCACGCAGCGCCCACAGCGGATGCAGGCGGAGGGCACGGGATCCTCGGCATCCTTCTCGTCGAAGGCGATGATGGCGTTGGTGTTCTTCATGATGGGGGCTTCCAGGCTGGGGACGGAAATGCCCATCATGGGGCCGCCGTACAGCACCTTCTTGGGCTCGCACTTCAAGCCCACGAAGTCCAGCAGGTTCTGGATGGGGGTGCCCACCGGGGCGATGACGTTCTGGGGGTTGGCGATGGCGGAGCCGTCGATGGTGACCACCTTCTCCACCAGGGGCATCCCGGTGCGGATGTACTTGGCGATGACGGCCAGGGTGGTGCAGTTGATGACGATGGCGCCCACGTCGATGGGCAGCTTGCCCTCGGGGACGATCTCGCCGGTGGTGTTGTAGATGAGCACCTTCTCGCCGCCCTGGGGGTACAGGGCCGGCAGGGAGGCCACCTCAAAGCCGGGCACGCCCTTGCCTGCCTCCTCCATGATCTTCACGCACTGGGGCTTGTTGTCCTCAATGCCGATGACGATCCGGTCGGCGGTGTAGTACTTCTGGAGGAGCTGGGCGCCGTAGATCACGTCGTCAGCGTTATCGATCATGGTGCGGGTATCCGAGGTGATGTAGGGCTCGCACTCCGCGCCGTTGATGATGATGGCGTGCACCCGGTCGGGATCTACGTTCAGCTTGACGGACGTGGGGAAGCCCGCGCCGCCCAGGCCCACGCAGCCGCACTGGCGCACCGCCTCCACAAAGCTGTCCTTGTCGGTGACCACGGGGGGCTTGACGCCCTCCCACACGGTCTGCTCGCCGTCAGTCTCAATGACGACGACGGTGTCGAACCGGCCGTTGGCGCTGACGATCTCATCCAGCCGCTTCACCTTGCCGGACACGCCGGAATAGATGGGCGCGGACATGAAGCCCCCGGCCTCCGCGATCAGCTGCCCCACCTTCACCGTGTCGTTCACCTTGACTACCGGCTTGGCCGGGGCCCCGATGTTCATGGACATGGGGACGGTGATCACCGCGGGCACCGGCATACGCGCCGGCGCGCAGTCCACAGTGTTCTTCCTGTGGGGCGCATGAATTCCATGCAGTTTGCCCTTAAACACAGAACTTCCTCCTCAATCGTAGTTTCTCCTTGCGCGCGGCCCGCCCCGGGCGGCGGGGCCCGGAACAGGCAGGCGGCGTCCCCCGCCGGCGGCGAATGGAACCTGCCAAACAGCGGGAGACGCCTGCTCACGTACTGACTATTATATCACGTCTCATTTCAAACGCAAGGGAAAATCTATTCCTATTTGCCGATTTTTGTGGGGCAAATTACACCTCCCGGTTGTAGAGGATGGCTACCTCCCGGCGGCGCCGGAAAATAAACAGCCAGGCTGCCGCCAGCCCCACCGTGCTGAACAGCAAGATCACCGCCCGCTCGGGCAGGCGTTCCGCCAGTGCCCCCGCCAGCAGGGTGCCGCACAGCGAGCCCAGGGAGGTGAGCATCTGATACGCGCCGTTGAACCGGGCCCGCTTGCCGTCGGGCAGGTAAGACTGGGTGGCGGCGATGCGGATGTTGTAGGAGGTCACCCCCAGCACCCCGTAGAGGAAAAACACCGCCGCCATGGCCGGGACGGGCAGGAACAGCAGCACTCCGTAAAGGAAGGGCAGGGTTGTGTAGACCGCCATGGCCACGGGAAATCTGTTCGCCGCCGGGAGCCGGAAGCGGTAGTGGAGCAGCCCGCCCGCCACCCGGCCTGCCTCGGAGCAGGTGGACACGATGGCGCCCAGGGTCACCGCCGCCACCGGCCAAGCGGCAAACAGGGCGCTGTGGTTCCGGAAGAAGGGCAGAAACATCTGATCCGAGCCCACCCCGGCGAAGTTGGAGAACATAAAGTACAGGGTGACGGCCAGCAGGCCCTTCTCCCCGGCGATGTAGTCCACCCCCTCCCGGAGATCCCGGCCAAAGCGCTTCAGCGCCCCCACGCCGTCCGCCGGCGGGGCGGCGTCCATGTGGGTCTCCACATGGCGGACGCACCGCTCAAAGCAGGCGGCGGCGAAGAAGCACACCGCGTTGATGGCAAACAGCGGCTCCACGCCGCCCAGCGCCTCATAGGCGATGGCCCCCAGGGGGTAGGCCATCAGCATGATGGATTGCAGCATCCCGGAGATGGAGTAGGCCTTGGACAGGTTTCCCTCCTCCACCAGGTTGGGGTAGAGGCTGTCGTAGGCCACCATGTATACGCTGTCCACGCTGCCCCGGATCAGGTTGAAGCACAGCAGCGCCGGGAAGCTGAACCAGCCCGTCCGCAGCAGCAGGGCCAGCCCAGCGAACATCCCGGCGGACAGGAAGTCCAGCCGGTAGATCACCTTTTTCCGGCTCATCCGATCCAGATACGGCCCCGCTAAAACGGGGCACGCCAGCATGGGGATCTGATAGGTGGCGTTGAACAGGGCGTAGAGGAACACCGATCCGGTGTAGTCCAGCACCATCATGCTCATGGCGAAGCTGGACAGCACGCCGCCGATGAGGGAGATGACGCTGCCCACGGTGATGATGGTAAAATCCCAAGTCCAAAGCCCTTGGGAAGGCTTTTTCGTATCCATAATAAACATCCTTTCTCAATGAAGCGTCAAACACAAAGGGGCCGAACCCCGTCCGGGGTTCGGCCCGCAAAAAAGCGCAGCGCATGACACGACCGCTCCGCCGCGCACCGCGGCACAGGCAGTCGGGAGATGACAAAAAACACGCGCTATACTCCTTGCAGGCCGTTTTTGCGTACAGAAAACCAGGCGTGCTCAAGCGCACCCCGTTCCCTTATCCGCTCAAATATGCCTAATATGGAGCATAGAACGCCATGATTTGCGTATCCCCCTCTTGAAAAAGTAAGCTCAGTATACCACCCGCGGCCGCCCCCGTCAAGCCCTTCCCTTTTTCCGGCAAACGTGGTATACTCTCCCCAAATGCCGGAAGGGGGATCCGTTCTGAAACGAAAAAAGTGCGCCGCCGCGTTCCTGGCGGCGGAGGGGGCGCTGTACGCCGCCTTCCTCGCCCTGGATCTCACCGGCCGGGGCGGACTGTCCGTCCCCATCAAATACGCGGGGATCCTGCTGTGCCTGGGCTTCTCCCTGCTGGCCTGCGTCAACTGGGGCGGCGACCGGCTGGTTCCCGCCGCCCTGGCCCTCACCGCCGGGGCGGACTGGTTCCTGCTGGTGCGCAGCGATCACTATGCCGTGGGCATCGCCCTGTTTTTGTGCGTTCAGACAGCCTATTACCTCCGCCTGCGCCGCATGGGCGCGGACTGCGGCTGGCCCCTGCGCTCCGCCCTGGCCCTGGGGGCGGGGCTGGGGCTGTACGCCCTGGAGCTGGCCTCCCCGGTGAACCTGCTGGCGGGGTTGTACTTCTCCCAGCTTTTGTCCAACGCGGTTTTGGCCTGGACGGTGAGGGGCCGCCCCGGGCGGCTGTTTGCCGTTGGCCTCACCCTGTTCGTGGGGTGCGACCTGTGCGTGGGGCTGTTTAACGCCCTGCCCGCTGCCGCTCCGTTGTATCCCGTTGCCTCGGTGGGGATGTGGTTCTTCTACCTCCCCTCCCAGGTGCTCATCACCCTGTCTGCCCTGCCCGAAAAGGAGGATGCCCTATGAAGGAAAGCAGGCCCCTGTGCGCCCTGACCGCCGTGCTCACGGCCCTGGCGCTGCTCACCGCGTCCATTGCCGCCCCCATCCTGTGCCGCCCCTTCTACTACGCCCACATCGGTCCCCTAAAGCTGGTGGAGCGCACCGGGCTGACGGAAAATGAGATCAAGACCGCCTTCGACGAGATGCTGGACTACTGCCTGGGGGCGGAGGAGTTCTCCACCGGGGTCTTGAAGTGGTCGGAGGAGGGCAAGGCCCATTTCACCGACGTGCGGGAGCTGTTCCTGCTGGATCTGCGGGTGCTGGGTGTGTCCCTTGGCCTGCTGGCGGCGGCTTTGCTGTATGCCCACTTCACCGGCCGCAGACCTGCCCGGCCTTTGGGGTGCGGCCCCGGCTTCTGGGCGGGAGCGGGGCTGGGAGCTGCGTTCCTCCTGGTGGGCGCTCTGGCGGCGCTGGACTTCAACCGGGCCTTCGTGGTGTTCCACGCCCTGTTTTTCCCAGGCAAGGACAACTGGCTCTTTGACCCGGCGGAGGATCAGATCATCAACATCCTGCCCCAGGAGTTTTTCCGCAATTGCGCCATCCTCATCCTGCTTCTGCTGATAGCGGGCTGTGCCGCCCTCATTGTCTTTGACCTGCGGCGGGGCCGGGGGAAGCGGTGACGGGCCGTTTTCAGTTTTTTTTCAGGGTAAATTCAAAATCATTTCGACCCTGTGACATAGTTTGGACACAATTATGGGGTATTGTATCCTCAGCGGCGGACGAGAGGGCCCCGGTGACCTCCCCGCCTTTGAAACAGCGTTCCATGACGGAATTTGAAAGGAGCAATTCCCATGTATGAGCAGAATGGCTTTGACAGCAGCGGCAATTACCGCTACAACTACACCCAGCCCTCGCCCAGCGGCGACCCCTGGGATCGCCCCCAGTCCTCTATTCCTCCCCAGCCCCCCAAGAAGAAAAAGGGCGGCGCGGGCAAGGCGGTGGCCCTGGTGCTGTGCTGCGCCCTGGCGGGGGGCGGTGCGGGCGTGGGCGGCGCGGCGGCCTATAGCCACCTGAACCGGGCCCCCCAGAATGAGACTACCATCTACCGCAACGAAGTGGATCCCACCGCCGTCACCGTCAAGCAGGCCGACGGCCTCACCCCCATGAGCCTCAGCGAGATCTACGCCGCCTACGCCGACTCCAGCGTGTGCATCTCGGTGACCGGCATGGTCACCAACGGCTGGTATCAGCAGCCCACCGCCGGGGCGGGGTCCGGCTTCATCATCAGCGAGGACGGCTACATCGTCACCAACTACCACGTCATTGACGGGGCCAACACCATCAAGGTGACGCTGAACAACGGTGACACCTATGACGCCAAGCTGGTGGGCGGTGAGGAGCTCAACGACGTGGCGGTGCTGAAAATCGACGGCGTGTCCGGCCTGAAGCCCGTGGTGCTGGGCGACTCCGACGATCTGGTGGTGGGTGAGCAGGTGTGCACCATCGGCAACGCCCTGGGCACCCTGTCCTTCTCCCAGACCTCCGGCAACGTGTCCTCCACCGGCCGCTCCATCACCATGAGCGACGGCACCGTGATGAACAACATGATCCAGACCAACTGCACCATCAACTCCGGCAACTCCGGCGGCCCGCTGTTCGACAGCTACGGCCGGGTGGTGGGCATCACCTCCGCCAAGCTGAGCAACAACGGCCAGTCCTCCCAGGCGTCCATCGAGGGCATCGGTTTCGCCATCCCCATCAACGACGTCATTGGCATCATCACCGACTATATGCAGTACGGCTATGTCACCGGGCGGCCCTACATGGGGGTGCTCTACCCCAGGACGGTGTCTGAGGAGAACAAGCAGGCCTTCGGCTGGCCCTCCGGCGTGTATGTCAACGGCGTGGAGGAGGGCTCCTGCGCCGAGACCGCCGGCCTCCGCCCCGGGGACATCATCACCAAGATCGACGACACCGAGATCACCGACGCCAACCAGATGGTGTCCGTAAAGAACAGCTACCGAGCCGGGGACACGGTGTCCATTGAGGTGTACCGCTCCGGCGAGACGCTGACCCTCCAGCTCACCTTTGACGAGCAGGAGAACGAGCCGGACACCTCCGGCAATCAGGGCCAGACCAATCCCAATCCCCAGCCCACCTCCAGCGGAAGCTACGGTGGCCAGTACCCCTACGGCGGGGATGGCGGCGACGAGGGCTTCAACGGCAATCCCTTCAGCAACTTCCCGTGGAGCTATTTCTTTGGGCGGTAAGCCCGTTCTCATAAAAAACCCCCTGCGGCTTGCCGCAGGGGGTTTTGGGGTCTCTTACGCGGTCATGAGGGCGATCTCGGCCTCCGCTTCCCCTCGGGTGTCGGCGGAAAAGCAGAACGCGCCGTCCAAGTAGACCTCCACGTGACCCCGCACAAACTCGATCTCGTACATATGGGATGCTCCTTTCCTTCGGGGGTGCCCTCCCCTTTGTTCTGAGGACAGTATACCCTATAGAAAGTCCCATAAACCGGCATGATATAGAGATTGTAAAAAAGGGGCGCTCCCCACTGGGAAGCGCTCCTTTCCTGCTTTATCTGCTGTGTCGCTCTCAGTACCGCCGGATCACCGCCACCACCCGGCCCAGAATGGAGCAGCCCTCCCCGTCGATGGGCTGGTACTCCGGGCTGGAGTTCTCCGGGTAGAGCCAGATGTGTCCGTCCCGCTCCCGGCGGAAGGTTTTCACGGTGGCCTCGTCCTCAAACAGGGCCACCACAATGTCGCCGTTCCGGGCCTGGGGCTGCTGGTGCACCACCACCACGTCGCCGGGGAGTATGCCCGCCTCCAGCATGGACTCGCCCCGGACGGTGAGGGCGAAGTGTTCGCCGGACAGGCCGCCGGTGTCGAAGGTGAGGTATTCCTCGATGTGCTCCTGGGCCAGGATGGGGGAGCCCGCCGCCACGTAGCCCACCAGGGGCACCTGATCCTTCCGTGCGGCGGCGTCGCCGCCCACGATGGTGATGGCCCGGGTTTTGCCCTCCGCCTGGGAGATGTAGCCCGCCTCCCGCAGGCCCTTCAGGTGGAAATGGACGGTGGCGGGGGATTTCAGGTTGACCGCCTGGGCGATCTCCCGCACGGAGGGAGGGTAGCCGTGATCGTCCGCGAAGGTGGAGATGAAGTCGTAGATCTGCTGCTGCTTGGGGGTCAGTTTACCCATGGCGCAAGCTCCTTCCAAGAAATCGATCCGCCCACCCGGCCGCGGATCTTGACTTGGAGGTATTATACCACACTTCGTTCGATTTGTCAAACGTTCGTTCTAAGAATTCTGTGGAAAATTTCCAGTCCAGGGGAAGGGCCCGCCGTCCCCTCCGGGACAGCGGGCCTTTTACTGGATTGGCTTATACTCGGGCCTTCTCCACGGCGCCGCCGGGCTTCTTGTCGCTGCTCTCGGCGGGCACCTCTGCGGGGCCGCCAATGGCGTTCACCGCGTCGGTGATGGTGCGCTTGCCCGCCTCCTTGGCGTGCTTGGCCACCTCGTTCTTGTTCTTGGGGCTGCGATTGATGATGCCCGGGCCCTGGACGCAGCCGCCCATGCAGGCCATGCCCTCGATGAAGTTCTCGGGCAGTACGCCCTTGGACATCTTCAACAGGGCCATCTTGCATTCCTCAATCCCACTACAGGCCACCGTTTTGGCCTCCACGGTGCTGCCCCGCTCCTTGAGACCCTGGGCCACCGCCGCCGCCACGCCGCCCCCGGCGGCAAAGGCCCGGCCGAAGCCGCTGGCGTGATCCAGGGGGATCTCCTTCATCTTGGACACGTCAATGTCCTTGGCGGACAGCATAGAGTACAGCTCCTCGAAGGTAAGTACCAGATCCACGCTGGCCCGGGTGCGGCCCAGGTGGAACTCCCGCTTCTTGGCCACGCAGGGGCCGATGAACACCACTCGGGCCAGGGGATCCCGATCCTTGATGCTCCGGCCCAGCATCACCATGGGGGAGGGGGTGGTGGACACCAGGGGCACCTGATCCGGCATATGCCGCTCCACAAAGGCCACGAAGGCGGGACAGCAGGAGGAGGTCATGGGGCCGCCCCCCCGCTCCTCAAACTCGGCGGCCTCGGCCTGGGCGGTGAGGTCGGCGCCCAGCGCTACCTCCTGCACATCATAGAAGCCCAGCTCCTTTAGGGCGGCGGCCATCTGGCCGGGGGTGCAGTCGAACTGGCCCACGAAGGAGGGGGCCAGAATGGCGTAGACGTGGAGCCCCCACTTGTCCGCCCCCAGCAGCATCTGGATCACGTCCACAATGTACGATTTGTCCATCACCGCGCCGAAGGGGCACTGGATCACACACTGACCGCAGGAGATGCACTTGTTCACGTCAATGGTGGCCTTCCGGTCGGGGCCCATGGTGATGGCCTTCACCGGGCAGCCCCGCTCGCAGGGGCGCACGTTCTTGGTGATGGCGCCATAGGGGCAGGCCTCGATGCACTTGCCGCACAGCACGCACTTGGAGTGGTCAATGACGGAGCGGTGGTTCTCAATGCGGATGGCCCCCTTGGGGCACACCTCCACGCAGCGGTGGGCGATACAGCCCCGGCAGGACGGGCCCACGCTGATCTCGGTGACGGGGCACTCGTCACAGGCGATGGGCAGCACCTCCACCAGGGCGGGGTTGGCCCGGTCGCCTCCCATGGCCATCTTCACCCGGCTGTTGACAATGGCCCGCTCCTTGTAGATGCAGCAGCGCATCTGGGCCTCCGGGCCGGGGATGATCTCCTCGGGAATGTTCAGCAGGTCGTTGGTCTGAAGCCGCTCGGTCCAGGCCAGACGGGCCACGGCGGTGAGCACTTCGTCCTTCAGCTTTTGTACCGTAGTTTCATAGTGGCGCATGGGCTGTTCCCTCCTCAGCATCGGCGCGGGCGGTTGGCCGGCCCGCATTGTTAAAAAAATGTCGATTCACCGTGTTGAATTATACCGTGGATGATGCCCTCCGTCAAGGCATAAAGCGCCGATTTTGGGTGGAAAATTTCCGGTGAATTTGGTGGCGGGGCGGACAGGGCCGCGGGGCGCACCTTTCCGGCTCCGCCGGCATAGTCTGGAGAGAAAACCCAGGCCGGGGATACCGGCCAATCAGGAGGAGGCTTTATCAGGATGCCGAAGATCCAATATTTCCTGGGGGGGAATACGCCCTCGGGGTTTTATTCCCTCTACCACCAGCTGTCCGACCCCCGGCGGTTCCGGGCAGTGTACATCATCAAGAGTGGCCCGGGCAGCGGCAAGTCCACCCTCATGCGCCGGGTGGAGCGGCACGCCCAGGCCGCGGGGCTGGAGACGGAGGAGGTGCTGTGCTCGGGGGATCCCGACTCCCTGGACGCGGTGATCATTCCGGCCCTGGGGGCCGCGGTAGTGGACGGGACGGCGCCCCACGTCGTCGAACCCTGCTGCCCCGGCGCCGTTGACCGCTACATAGACCTGAGCGGCTTCTACGACCGCGCTGGCCTCCAGAATGTGAAGGAGGATATCCTGGCTGCCACCGCGGAGTACCAGGGCCACTACAAGCGGGTGTACCGGTGCCTGGGCGCGGCGGGGGAGCTGCGCCGGGATATCAACGAGCTGCTGGCCGTCCCGGCGGTACAGCAGAAGCTGGCCAAGCGGGCGGCGGGGATCATCGGCCGGGAGCTGAAAAGGCCAGGCGGGACAGGCGGCGCGGATCAGCGATTCCTGTCCGCCGTCACCCACAAGGGGACCCTCACCCTCTGGGGCACGGTGGAGGCCCAGGCGGGCCGGGTCTATGAGCTGGCGGACAGCTCTGGGCTGGCCCACCATCTGCTCAACCCTATCCTCACCGCGGGCCTGGCGGCGGGGCACCGGGCGGTGGTCTGCTCCGACCCCATGGCCCCGGATCGACTGGCCCACCTCATCTTCCCTGACCTCTCCCTGGCCTTTGTCACTTCCACCCCGGAGGCCCCCTGGCCCCACCGGGCCTACCGCCGCCTGCGGCTGGATGCCATGGTGGATGCCGACGCCTGCCGGGCCGCCAAGCCCCGGCTGCGCTTCACCCGGCGGGTGGCCGCCGCCCTGACGGAGGAGGCGGTGGCCGGTCTGGCCCAGGCCAAGGCCGCCCACGACAAGCTGGAACGGATCTATAACCCCTATGTGAACTTTGACGGCGTGATGGACACCGCCGACCGCACCGCCGACCAGCTCCTCTCTCTGGAGCGGCTCTAAAAAAACGCGGGACGCCTCCCCAGGGCGTCCCGCGCTATTTACAACCGTCGGACAGTGTACACCTTTAGAACCGCAGGGCACTTGGAGCCCATTTGGACAGTTACAGCCAGTCGGACAGAACATCATTCAGGGTGGTGGGCGTAACTGCGTTGCGCACCACCAGGTCGCTGAGCTCATCAATGCGGGCAGCGCTGCACGTCACGTGGGCGGCTGAGGCCTCGGCTCCGCCCCGCTCAACGACCCGGATGCCGTAGCTCTCGCAGGAAAACGGGCCCACGTCCATCTCGTCAATGAGAATGGAGTAGTCGTAGCTGCGAAGTGTGCCGGTCTCGTCAGGAAGATCCAGCGTTTTCAGAAACAGCTCACGCATGAGTGAGTTCACCTCTCTTTCCTTGGGTTACTCCCATTATTGCCAAGATCTTCCCAACGCGCAAGGGAAAGAAATCGCAAAATTCGACAAAATTCGACACGGATACAAGATGTGGAAGTTTACAGGGAGTTTTCAATACCAATTCTGGGTGTCCCACATATTTCCATGTAAAAATTATGTAGAAATGCACAAAAAGCCCAGGGGAGACACTTTGTCCCCCCTGGGCTTTACAAACTGTAAATGTTCGGGCTTTCTCAGCCCTTGGCGGCCTTGAAGCTCTTGATGGCCTCGGCCAGCATGGGGCCGACCTTGAACAGGTCGCCGGTGATGCCGTAGGTAGCCGCGTCGAAAATGGGCGCGCTGCCGTTCTTGTTCACCGCGATGATGCACTCGCTGTCCTGCATACCGGCCAGGTGCTGAATAGCGCCGGAGATGCCCAGGGCCACGTAGATCTTGGGGTGCACCGTCTTGCCGGTCTGGCCCACCTGGTGATCCACGCCGATCCAGCCCGCGTCCACCACCGCGCGGGACGCGCCAACCACGCCGCCCAGCACATTGGCCAGCTCCTCGGCGATCTCAATGCCCCGGGTGGGGTTGGAGCTGATGCCGCGGCCCACGGCCACCACCACGTCCGCGCCGATGAGATCCACCAGCTTCTTGGCGGACTTCTTGATCTCCACCAGATCAACATGGATATCGTCCTTGCTGAGCTGAACGTCGATCTTCTCCAGCACGGTCTGCTGGCTCTTGGCCTCGTCAAAGGCCTGGGTCTGCATCACGCCGGGGCGCACCGTGGACATCTGGGGGCGGTAGTCCGGGCACACGATGGTGGCCATCAGGTGGCCGCCGAAGGCCGGACGGGTCATCTTCAGGTTCTTGGTGTCCTCGAAGGGGGTGTTGTCCACGTCGATGGTGGAGGTGGTCTTCAGGAAGGCCTTGTACTTCTCCACGTCCACGTCCAGGTGGGTGCAGTCGGCGGTCAGGCCGGTGTGCAGCCGGGCGGCCACACGGGGGCCCAGGTCGCGGCCGATGTTGGTGGCCCCGATGAGGAACACCTCGGGCTTCTTGTCCTCCACCAGATCGCACAGCACCTTGGTGTAGGCGTCGGTGGTGTAGTCCTTCAGCAGCTCGTGGTCGCAGATGTACACCTTGTCCGCGCCGTAGCCGCCCAGGGCCTTGGCGTACTGCTCGTTCACGCCGCTGCCCAGCAGCACGCCGCACAGCTCCACGCCCAGGTCGTCGGCCAGCTTGCGGCCCTCGCTCAGCAGCTGGTAGCCGGTGCCCAGGATCACACCGTCCCGCTGCTCACAAAATACCCACACGCCCTTGAAGGCGGCGGTGTCTTTACTATTATAGGCCATATTCAACCTCCCCTTTCCTCAGATAATATGCTTCTCGCCCAGCATGGAAACCAGCTTCTCGCAGGCGGCCTTGTCGGCACCCTCGATCATGGTCCCCTTGCCCTTCACCGGGGGGGAGAAGGACTTGTACACCTGGGTGGGGGAGCCCTTCAGGCCCACGTTCTCCACGGCGGACACCCACTTGCTCTCCTTCAGGGCCTCGAAGTCCCACACGGCGTAGGGCTTGGCGTAGCACTCCATGACGCCGGGCACGCTCATGTACCGGGGGGTGTTCAGCTCCTTGATGCAGGTGAGCACGCAGGGGGTCTGCACCTTGATGGTCATGTAGCCGTCCTCCAGCTCCCGCCGGACGGTGAGCTCGCCGTCCTTGTAGTCGATGGCGGTGACGTAGGTCACCTGGGGCAGGCCCAGCTTCTCGGCGATCTGAGGGCCCACCTGGGCGGTGTCGCCGTCGATGGCCTGGCGGCCGCACATCACGATGTCGCCCTTGTCCACGCCGATCTTCTCGATGGCGGCGGTGAGGGTGTTGGAGGTGGCCCAGGTGTCGGCGCCGCCGAACTCACGGGCGGAGACGAGATAAGCCTCGTCGGCCCCCATGGCCAGGCACTCCCGGAGCATGGACTCCGTGGGAGGGGGGCCCATGGACACGACGCACACCTTCACGTCGGGGTTGGTTTCCTTGATCTGCAGGGCCGCCTCCAGGGCGTTCATGTCGTCGGGGTTGGAGATGGTGGCCATGGCGGCACGATCCATGGTGCCGTCGGCTTTGACGGCCACCACGCCGGAGGTGTCGGGCACCTGCTTGACACAGACAATGATTTTCATGGTGTTTCTACCTCCTTACTTAATGATCGCGCCGGAAATAACCATGCGCTGCACCTCAGAGGTGCCCTCGTAGATCTCGGTGATCTTGGCGTCGCGCATCATGCGCTCCACGGGATAGTCCCGGGTGTAGCCGTAGCCGCCGAACAGCTGCACGCAGCGGCGGGTCACGTCGGAGGCGGTCTCCGCCGCCACCAGCTTGGCCATGGCGGCGTCCACGCCGAAGGGCTCGTGGTTCTGCTTCTTCATGGCCGCGGAGTACACCAGCAGCTTGGCCGCCTGGGTCTTGGCGTACATATCGGCCAGCTGGAACTGGGTGTTCTGCTGCTTGGCGATGGGCTTGCCGAACTGCACGCGCTCCTTGGTGTAGGCGATGGTCTCAGCGATGGCGCCCTCGGCGATGCCCAGAGCCTGGGCCGCGATGCCGATCCGGCCGCCGTCCAGGGTGGCCATGGCCTCGTTGAAGCCCTTGCCCTGCTTGCCCAGCATCCGGTCGCCGGGGATGACGCAGTCCTCAAAGATCAGCTCGCAGGTGGAGGAGCCGCGGATGCCCATCTTCTTCTCGTGCTTGCCCACGGAGAAGCCCTTGTCGGTGCGCTCCACGATGAAGGCGGACAGCTCCTTGGTCTTGCGGCCCCGCTTCTCGATGATGCCGGTGATGGCGATGACGATGAACACGTTGGCGTAGCCCGCGTTGGTGATGAAGATCTTGGAGCCGTTGAGCACCCAGTTGCCGTTCTCGTCCTTCACGGCGGTGGTCTGCTGGCCCTGGGCGTCGGTGCCGGCGCCGGGCTCGGTGAGGCCGAAGGCCCCGATCCACTCACCGCTGCACAGCTTGGGCAGGTACTTCTGCTTCTGCTCCTCGGTGCCGTACTCAAAGATGGGGTTGCAGCACAGGCTGGTGTGGGCGGACAGGATGACGGACGTGGTGCCGCACACCTTGGCCATCTCCTCCACCGCCATCACGTAGCTCAGGTAGTCCGCGCCGGCCCCGCCGTACTCCTTGGGCAGGTAGATGCCCATCATGCCCAGCTTGGCCATCTTCTTCACGGTCTCCTCCGGGAAGCGCTCCTCCTCGTCCACGTCGGCGGCGATGGGCTTCACCTCGTTCTCCGCGAACTCCTGGAACAGCTTCTGGAGCATCAACTGCTCTTTGGACAGTTTAAAATCCATGGATGTATTCCTCCTTATAAAAACCGTACCGGCATACTCTTACAGCTCGTCAACGGCGGTCTTGGTGCGGTCGGCGTTGTAGACATAGAAGCCCTTGCCGGACTTCACGCCCAGCTGGCCGCCGCGCACCATCTTCCGGATCAGCGGGCAGGCGCGGTACTTGCTGTCGCCGGTCTCGTGATACAGCACGTCCATGATGGCCAGGCAGATGTCCAGGCCGATGAAGTCGCCCAGCTCCAGGGGGCCCATGGGGTGGTTGGCGCCCAGCTTCATGGCGGCGTCGATGCCGGCGATGTTGGACACGCCCTCCATCTTGATGAAGGCGGCCTCGTTGATCATGGGGATCAGGATCCGGTTGACCACAAAGCCGGCGGCCTCGTTGACCTGCACGGGGGTCTTGCCCAGCTCCTCGGAGATGGCCACGATGGTGTTCACCATGTCGGAGGGGGTGTTGGCGCCGGCAATAACCTCAATCAGCTTCATCCGGTCGGCGGGGTTGAAGAAGTGCATCCCGATGAGGGGACGGCTCAGGCCCTTGCCGATCTCGGTGATGGACAGGCTGGAGGTGTTGGAGGCGAAGATGCACTCCGGCTTGCAGATCTTGTCCAGCTCACCGAAGGTAGTCTGCTTCACGCCCATGTCCTCGAAGGCGGCCTCCACGATCAGATCGCAGTCAGCGCACAGATCCTCCTTGAGGCCCGCGGTGATGGCGGCTACGTTGGCGTCGGCCTTGGCCTGATCCATCTTGCCCTTTTCCACCAGCTTGGCGTAGCCCTTCTGGATCTTGGCTTTGCCGTTGTCGGCCCACTCCTGCTTGATGTCGCACAGAGCCACAGCCCAGCCGGACTGCGCAAACGCCTTGGCGATGCCCTGACCCATGGTGCCCGCGCCGATCACGCCTACTTTTTTCATAATGATGTACCTCCTGATTAAAAATTTATGTGGATGAAATTGGGGTTACTTGTTCTGGAAGTGCTGGCGCGTCGGTTTTCTGCGGAAAACCTCTGCCGCTGCGCGGCAGCATACGCGCCTTCCAGGGGGGACCAGTCCCCCCTGGATACGCGCCTTCGGCGCGATACCCCCCTGCCCTGCGGGGCGGACGGGGGATTGGACGGCGTTACTTATTCTGGAAGTGCTTCTCGGCGCGCTTCTCCAGGAAGGCGCCCATGCCCTCGTTCTTGTCCTCGGTGCCGCAGGTGACGCCGAAGGCCTCGGCCTCGAAGGCGGAGCCGGTGGCGATGTCGGTCTGCATCCCCATGCGGATGCACCGCTTGGACTCGGCCACAGCGATGGGGGCGTTGGCGCAGATGGCGTTGGCCAGCTCCATGGCCTTGTCCATCAGCTCCTCGGGGGGATAGACAGCGCTGACCAGGCCGATCTCCTTGGCCTCGGCGGCGCCGATAACCTTGGCGGTGAGGATGAGCTCCATGGCCTTGGAGATGCCCACGATGCGGGGCAGCCGCTGGGTGCCGCCGAAGCCCGGGGTGATGCCCAGGCCCACCTCGGGCTGGCCGAACTTGGCCTTCTCGGAGGCGATGCGGATGTCGCAGGCCATGGACAGCTCACAGCCGCCGCCCAGGGCGAAGCCGTTCACCGCCGCAATGACGGGCTTGGACAGGTTCTCCAGCTTCAGGAACACGCCGCCGCCGTGGACGCCGAACTGCTTGCCATCCCGGGCAGAGAAGCCCTTCATCTCGCCGATGTCGGCCCCTGCCACGAAGGAGCGGCCCGCACCGGTGATAATGACCGCGTGGACGTCGTCCGCAGCCTCCACCTTGGCGATGGCCTCGTCCAGGTCGCTCAGCACCTGACTGTTCAGGGCGTTGAGCGCCTCGGGGCGGTTGATGGTCAGGATGGCCACAGCGCCCTGCTGTTCAAAGTTTACAAATGACATCACGTTGCCTCCTTAATAAATGTACTTGCGCTATGAGATCTGACTCCGGGGACACCCCGCCGCCCCGCTCCCTCCAGCAAAAAGTTCGCTATTTTTTTAACAAACCAGGGGGAAAGGGGTGCGGCAATGAGCCGTGGCGACGTCCGCCGGTCATGCCGCGTCAGGGTGGGTGGGGGTGCCCTATTGAATCCTCACATAGTATACCGCCTTTGTCCGGCTATTGCAAGGAGTTTTTGCGGCAATCTTTCGGATTTTCACAAAAATTCTCCAGCTTTCCCGCCGGACTGAGACGGAAAAAACTGCCGTCCTCCAGTCCGGGGGACAGCGGTTTTCTGCTCAGAACAGCCCCGCCAGCCACTCCGCCAGCGGTAAGTATAGAATCGGCAGGAACATAGCCGGCAGCATATTGCCACCCCATCAAAGCCTGCTTTGATGGGGCCCCTTTGGACTTTATCCGGCCCGGAGTGAATCCGGCCCGGATAAATGCTTTGCCGCGCAAAGCATTTGCGGCGCAAGCGCCGTCCCGCCCTACGGCGGGGCCCTGTGGGCAATCTGCTTACTGCAATTTTTCTGCCAGCGAACTGATCCACTCCGCCAGCGGCAAGTATAAAATCGGCAGGAACATAGCCGGCAGCATATTGCCCACCTTGATCCGATCCCTGCCCAGACCCAGCATATTGATGGCGATGCCGATGATCAGCGCGCCGCCCACGGCGGTCATCTCAGTGATCACCGCCTGGGGCAGGTAAGGTCCCAGCCACTCCGCCAGCAGGGTGATGCCCCCCTGGTAGATCAGCAGCGGCAGGACGGAAAAGGCCACCCCGATCCCCATGGTGGCGGCAAAGGAGATGGAGGTCACCCCGTCGATGACGCCCTTGGACACGATGATCTCATAGTTGTGGTTGAGCCCCGCCTCGATGGAGCCGGTGATGGCCATGGCTCCCACGCAGAACAGCAGGGAGGCGTTGACAAAGCCCTCGGTGAAGCGGCCTGTTTCCTCCCCCTTGGGGATCCGGGCCCGGAGCAGATCCCCGGCTCCCTCCAGCCGGCGCTCAATGTCCACGGCGTTTCCCAGCACAGTGCCCAGCACCATGCACACGATGACGCACAGCATATTTTGGGTTCCGATGGCGCTGCTGATGCCCACGCCCAGCACACACAGGCCCAGCGCCTGGGTGAGGACGGCCATAAGGCGGGAGCTGATCAGGTTCTTGAACAGCAGGCCGGCGGCGCTGCCCAGCAGCACCAAAATGACGTTGATGACAGTGGCTAACATGAGGCGTGCTCCTTTGCGGCAAAATAGGCCCGGGTCTGCGCTGCGTTTTCCAGAATGGCGGCGCGCAGCTCGTCCACGCTGCCAAACCTCCGCTCGGGGCGCAGCCGTTTGTAGAGCTCCAGCCGGAGAATCCGGCCGTACAGGTCGCCGCTGAAGTCCAGGATCCACGGCTCCACCGTCACGCCGGACAGGGCGGCGTTCACCGTGGGACGCACCCCGATGTTGACCACCGCCAGCCGATCCTCAACCTCCGGCAGACGCACCCGGCCCGCGTACACCCCGAAGCCGGGGACGATGATCTCCGGCGGTATGTGCAGGTTGGCGGTGGGGGTGCCCAGGGTGCGGCCCAGCTCGCTGCCGTGCACCACCGGGCCGGACAGCACAAAGGGATGGCCCAGAAAACGGTTGGCCTCCTCCAGCTCCCCCCGCTCCACCAGGCCCCGGATGTGGGTGGAGGACACCGTCACCCCGTCCAGCTCCACCCTGGGGATGATGTCGCAGCCCATCCCCAGGCGGGCGCACTCCTCCGCCAGCCGCTGGGGGTTGCCCTGGCCGCCCCGGCCGAAGTGGAAGTCGTGGCCCGCCACCACGTGGACGGCCCCGTGCTCCCGCCGGAGGTAGTCCCCCACGAAGTCCCGCCAGTCCATGTCCCGCAGGACCGCAAAGGGGGCCACGATGACCTCCCGGATGCCGTATAGCGTTTCCATCAGCCACGCCCGGTCATCCACCCCGGACAGCAGGGGCACCTCCTTACCGGTGAGGGCGGCGGCGGGGCTCTGGTCGAAGGTAAAGGCGCAGGGGCGGGCGTCCAGCTCCGCGGCCCGCGACCCCACCCGCCGCAGCAGCGCCCCGTGGCCCAGATGTACCCCGTCGAAGAAGCCCAGGGCGATTACATTTCGTTGAGTATCCATCGGTGATTACACCTCTGTAGGGGCGGATATCATCCGCCCGTCGGTTTCGCTCTCGTTTATGCGGGCGGCTCATATCCGCCCCTACACCTCGAAAAAGCTCTTGACGGTAGTGAGGGTCCCGCCCACTACTTGTCCAAGGGCCAGAAAGGTCTTGTCCATGCTGTACACCCGGTATGCCCCGTCCGGGAGATCACGGGCGTTTAGCGCCGCGCCGTTGCGGATTTTCTTCTCCGCCCGGTCGGTTTTCAGCACCAGCATGGGCACGCCGGCAAAATAGGCGTCCACAGGCAGCAGGAGGGAGTCCCCCTCCCCCCGATCCACTGCCTCCTGCACCGCTTTTAGCGTCACAGCGTTCTTTAGCGTAAAGCCCGCCGCCTTGACCCGCCGCAGGGAGGCCATGCACGCCCCGCAGCCCAGGGCCTGTCCAATGTCGTGGCAGAGGGTGCGCACGTAGGTGCCCTTAGAACACGCCACCCGCACCAGCCAGTCCGCCCCCTCGGGCGGCGCCTCGTCCAGCACGTCCAGGGCGTGAATGGTGACGGGCCGGGGCTTGCGCTCCACCTCTTTGCCCTTCCGGGCCAGCTCATACAGCTTTTTGCCGCCTATCTTGATGGCGGAGTACATGGGCGGGAGCTGCTGGATGTCCCCAGTGAACCGGGCCAGCGCCGCCAGGAGCTGGTCCCGGGTCACGTCCACGGGCCGTTCCTCCAGCACCTCCCCGGTGGTATCCTGAGTGTCTGTGACAACTCCCAGCTTTAACCCCGCGATGTACTCCTTATCGGAATCAGCGGCAAACTCCACCGCTCGGGTGGCTCGGCCCAGAAACACCGGCAGCACCCCGGTGGCCATGGGATCCAGCGTGCCCCCGTGGCCCACCCGCTTCTCGTGAAACATCCCCCGCAGCTTGGCGCACACGTCCATGGAGGTCCACCCGGCAGGCTTATCAATCACAATAATTCCATTTGGCATAGGCAGAACCTCTCTCCCAGCAAGGAAACTGTCCCATCAGCGGCCAGCATCAAGCTCTTTTTCTTGCTTCTTCTTTTTCTCTCGAGAAAAAGAAGAAGGCCCTTGACCTTATCAATCCTGGTTGGGCTCGCTCAGCTGTTCGTCGATGGCGGCCAGAATAGCCCGCTCCGCCTCGTCCACCGTCCCCTTCACGGTGCAGCCGGAGGCGGCCTTATGCCCTCCCCCGCCCAGCCGGGCGCAGACCCGGGTGGCGTTGAGCTCGTCCGCCTTGGTGCGCACGGAGACGCGGCACTCGCCCCCCTCGTGCTCCCGGATGGTGGCGGTGTGGAGCACACCCTTGAGCTGGCCCAGGAAGGCGGCGATGTCGTCCGTGTCCTCACTGGTGGCGCCGGCCTGAGCTATCAGCTCCAGAGAGATGGGGGCCACTGCCACCGTGCCGTCATGATACAGGTGCATATTCTGGAGGATCAGGCTCTCCAACTTCATTCGGGCCAGCGACTTGGTGCGGAAATGCCGCTTGTTCAGCGCCTGGACGGGGATGCCCTGCTCCATCAGCGCCGCCGCCGCCCGGTGGGTGTGTGGGGTGGTGTTGGCGTAGACGAAGCAGCCGCAATCGGTGGCGATGGCCACATACAGCGGCGTGGCGATCTCCCCGTCCATCACCCCCAGCTCGCCGCAGATCTTCCAGATGATCTCACCGCAGGCGGCCTTGTCCGCCTCCAGACAGGTCTCCCTGGCGAAAAACTCCTGGGAGGGGTGGTGGTCAATGGCAAGGTCGATCCGGCCCTTGTACCCGGCGGCACTGTCCGGCAGCAGGTTCTCCGTGGCCACGTCGGTGCTCACCACCGTGTCCGGGGCAAAGCCGTCCGGGGCGGTGAGGCCGTCCAGGTAGCTCTCCAGCAGGGGAATGACATCCTCGTTTGGCAGCACATAGGCCGTTTTGCCCAGCTCCCGCAGGGTGCGGCACAGCCCCGCGGCACAGCCGATGGTGTCTCCGTCGGGCCGCTTGTGGGTTAGGATCAGATAGTTGTCATGGGCGCGCAGAAACGCCGCCGCTTCCCGGTAATCCATGGGTTGTTAAACCTCCTCGTCCAGAATGATGTGCTCATTGGCGGGGTTGGGGGGCTTCACCACGTCCGGGTTGCGCAGCAGATCCAGGATGTGGGCCCCCTTGTCGATGGAGTCGTCCCGGACAAAGGACAGCTCCGGGGTGTTGCGCAGGTTGAGCGCCCGGCCCAGCTCCCGGCGCAGGTAGCCAGCGGCGGATTTGAGGCCCTTCAAAAGCTGGGCGCTGCTGTCCTTGTTCAGGGCGCTGACGTAGATTTTGGCGTATTTCAGATCGGGGGTGGTGTCCACGGCGGTGACGCTCACCATGCCCGCCTCCGCCACCCGGGGATCCTTCACCGTGGGGATGAGGGCGGCCAGCTCCCGCTGGATCTCCTCGTTGACGCGGCCGATTCGGTTGCCTGCCATAGCGTTTCTCCTTTGCATCGTAATCAAAGCATCAGCAGAAATAGTTGATCTCACCAAAATAGGCTATCCACTTTTCAATGATTTCCTCGCTTCTGGCCTCAAGAATTTTGATGATGTTCCGGAGCGTCCGCTCCGGGATCTTTCCATTGTTGTGACACAAATAGCATTTCCCAGCCCGGGTGATCCAAACCTTTGTGGCCCCGGCGGTGGGAGCCCCCTGGCAGACATGGACGTGCACCGGTTCCAGAGGATCGTTTTCGTTAGACCAGAAATAGACCCAGTAAGAACCGATCTTAAAAACTTGCGGCACTGTCAAAGCCCCCCTCCTGGGAGAATTGCAGGATCAAATGGGCTGTGGACTGGATGATCTTCTGAAAGCGGGCCACATCCTCCTCAGAAAAGCCGGAGATATCCTCCCAGACGTAGCCGGGAAGCCAGCAGACGGCATGATGGAAGCAGTCCTTTTCGTCCGGCCGTTCCAGATATACCTTGACCTGGCCGTCCTCTTTCATTTCAGAGTGGACAATCTCGGTACCGTCATCCAAGGTCATAAAGGGATACATCATAGCGCTGTCCTCCATAAAAAGCGATGCGGGGCGGGCGAACCCGCCCGCCCCAAGCCTGTTTTACTTTTGTTCTGCTGTTTTGAGGTAAATCCGGATCAGTTTTTTGATCTCGTCCACGGTGTAGCTCTCCTGCTCCGGCTTCTCGTCAAGGATGTCGAACAAATCATACGCCATGGCTTTTCTGGTGTCCTGCCGCTCAGCTTCAGTTCCCATGTTCTGCGCTCCTTTCTTCACCCACACTCAGCCTATACCTCTATCTGCTCCATCACGAAGGCCTCGATGATGTCGCCCTCCTTGATGTCGCTGTACTTCTCGATGCCGATGCCGCACTCGTAGCCCCGGGCGACCTCCTTCACGCTGTCCTTGAAGCGCTGGAGGGAGTTCATCACGCCCTCGTGAATCACGATGCCGTCCCGCACCAGCCGGATCTGGGCATTCCGGGCTACCTTGCCCTCGGTGACGTAGCACCCGGCCACAAAGCCCACGCCGGTGATCTTGTACACCTGGCGCACCTCGGCCTCGCCCAGGGCCACCTCCTTGAACTTGGGGGCCAGCATCCCCTTCATGGCGGCCTCGATCTCGTTGATGCAGTCGTAGATCACCCGATACATCCGCATATCCACCTTGTTCCGGGCGGCGGAATCGGCGGCGTTTTTGTCCGGACGGACATTGAAGCCCACGATAATGGCATTAGAGGTGGTGGCCAGCATCACGTCAGACTCGTTGATGGCGCCCACGGCGCAGTGGATCACCCGGACGCGCACCTCCTCGTTGGAGATCTTCTCCAGGCTGGCCTTGACCGCCTCGGCGGAGCCCTGCACGTCCGCCTTGACGATGATGTTCAGATCCTTCATCTCGCCCGCCTGGATCTGGCTGAACAGCTCCTCCAGCGACACCTTCTGCTTGGCCGCGCCGGTGGTGGCGTTCTTCATCTCCGCCTTGCGCTGCTCCACCAGCTCCCGGGCCATCCGCTCGTCGGCCACGGCGTGGAAGTCGTCCCCAGCCCCGGGCACCTCGCCCATGCCGATGATCTCCACCGGCACAGAGGGGCCCGCCTCGGTGACCTTGTTGCCCCTGTAGTCCGTCATGGCCCGGACGCGGCCCACCGCCATGCCGGCGATGATCACGTCGCCCTGCCGCAGGGTGCCGTTCTGCACCAGCAGGGTGGCCACCGGGCCCCGGCCCTTGTCCAGCCGGGCCTCGATGACCGCGCCGTGGGCGGTGCGGTTGGGGTTGGCCTTCAGCTCCCGCATCTCGGCGGTGAGGGTGACCATCTCCAGCAGGTTGTCGATGCCCATGCCCGTCTTGGCGGAGATGGGGCAGATGATGGTTTCGCCGCCCCACTCCTCGGGCACCAGCTCGTACTCGGTGAGCTGCTGCTTGATCCGCTCCGGGTTGGCCTCCGGCTTATCCATCTTGTTGATGGCCACGATGATGGGGATCTCGGCGGCCTTGGCGTGGTTGATGGACTCCACGGTCTGGGGCATGATGCCGTCGTCCGCCGCCACCACCAGAATGGCGATATCAGTGACCATGGCGCCCCGGGCCCGCATGGCGGTGAACGCCTCGTGGCCCGGCGTGTCCAGGAAGGTGATGGGCTTGCCGTTGACCATCACCTGGTATGCGCCGATGTGCTGGGTAATGCCGCCCGCCTCGCCGGACACCACATTGGCGTTGCGGATGTGATCCAGCAGGGAGGTCTTGCCGTGATCCACGTGGCCCATGACCACCACCACCGGGGCCCGGGGGACCAGATCCTCCTCCTTGTCTTCGGCAGTGTCGATGAGCCGCTCCTCAATGGTGACGATGACTTCCTTCTCGACTTTGCAGCCCAGCTCCATGGCCACCAGGGCCGCGGTGTCGTAGTCGATGATATCGGACAGGGAGGCCATCACGCCGTTGCGGATCAAGCACTTGACCACCTCCGCCCCGGTCTTTTTCATCCGGGAGGCCAGCTCGCCCACGCCGATCTCGTCGGGGATCTTCACGGTGAGGGGGGTCTTTTTGGCGATCTCCAGCTGGAGGCGGCGCATCCGATCCTGCTCCTCCTGCTTGCGCTTGTTGCCGAAGCTCTGGCCCCGGTTCTTGCCCCCCCGGTTCTGGAACTTCTGCTTGCCGGTCTGCATCCGGTTGGCCTTGTCGGGGGCCAGATCCTCCAGGTGCTGATCGTACTTCTCCAGGTTGGGGCCGCCGCCCTTCCGAGTGTCCACCACCTTCTTCTCCGGGGCGCGGCCCACGGGCTTAGCGGGGGCGGCGGGCTTGGCCTGCTCCTTCTGGGGGGCCTTGTCCGGGGCGCCCTTCTCCTGGGCGGGGGACGGGGCGGCTTTGCCGTCCTTTTTGGGGGCGCTCTTGGGCTCCGCCTTGGTAGGCTCCTGGTACACGTCGGCATAGATGGACTCGATGGAGTCCACCTGGTTGTGCTGGGTCAGGTGCTCAAAGATGATGGACAGCTCCCGATCCGTCAGGATCTTGGTGGGGGATACCGTCTCTTTGGTGTATTCGGCCAGGATAGCGGTAATGGCTTTGGCTTGCATCCCAAAGTCCTTGGCCACATCCCGGGCGTTCAGTTTCGCAAGGCTCAAACAGGCCACCTCCTAAATCTCACGGACAGCGGGCTTTTGGGCCCGCGGCTTCTTCTTTTCCTCCAGCAGGGACGCGATGGGGCGCAGGGCTTCGTCCCGCAGGGCCAGCTTGGCCGCCAGCGCGGCGGCCAGCCCCCGGTCGGTGAGGGCCGCCATGGCGCATACTGACCGCCCCAGGGCCCCGCCCAGCTCCTCCTTCGTCCAGGGGGCCGGGATCCACGGGACGGCCCCGGCCTGGGCCCAGCGTTGGGCCCGCTCCACGCTGTTGGGGGCCGCGTCGGCGGCGGTGAGCACCAGCTTGGCCCGGCCCGTCCTGCAGGCCTCCGCCACCGGCTCCTCGCCCACGGCCAGGTTGTTCCCCCGCAGGGCCAGACCCAGCAGGGATAGGGCGCTGTCAGTCACCGCCGTCACCCGCCTTCATCTGGGCCTCCAGGCCCTCCCACACCTCGGGGGGCATGGGGGCGGACAGGGCCCGCTCGATGGCGCGGCTCTTTTTCGCCCGGGCCAGGCAGGCGGGATCGGGGCACAGATAGGCCCCCCGGCCCGGCTTCTTCCCCCGGAAGTCCAGGGACAGCTCCCCCTCGGGGGAGCGCACCACCCGGATCAGCTCCGGCTTGGGCTTCATCTCCCGGCAGCCAAGGCATTGGCGCATGGGTATTTTCTTGGGCATGGTGTTCTCCCCCTTCGTTTTGGCGTGTAGCGCACATTGTGCGCCCCTACAGGTGTTATTCCTCTGTTGCCTCGATCTCGTCCTCGCCCGTTTCCGGGGTGGCCTCCGGTGTCTCCTCGGGGGGCTCGGGGGCGCTGGCGGGGCGGATGTCGATCTTATAGCCTGTGAGCCGGGCGGCCAGGCGGGCGTTCTGCCCCTCCTTGCCGATGGCCAGGGACAGCTGATCGTCGGGCACCACCACCCGGCAGCTCTTGCCCTCCTCCAGCTCGGTGACGCTGATCACGTCGGCGGGGGCCAGGGCGGCGCCCACGTACTGGCCGGGATCCTCCGACCACTTGATGATGTCCACCTTCTCGCCCCGCAGCTCCTCCACCACGGCGTTGACCCGCTGGCCCCGGGGGCCCACGCAGGCGCCGATGGGATCCACATTTTCGTCGTCGCTCCACACGGCCAGCTTGGTGCGGCTGCCCGCCTCCCGGGCGATGGACATGACCTGCACTGTGCCGTCGTAGATCTCGGGCACCTCCAGCTCAAACAGCCGCTTCACCAGGCCGGGGTGGGTGCGGGAGATGAGCACCTGGGGCCCGCGGCTGGCCTGCCGCACCTCCACCACGTACACCCGCACCCGGTCGCCCTCGTGGATGACCTCGCCCTTCACCTGCTCGCCGGCGGACAGGAAGGCGTCGGTGAACTCGGAGCCGGAGGTGAGCCGGATGGCTACCGAGCCGTTGCGCTCGTCCACCCGGGTGACGGTGCCCGTCAAAATCTCGTGCTCCTTGGAGGAGAACTCGTTGAAGATCATCCCCCGCTCCGCCTCCCGCATCCCCTGGATGATCACCTGGCGGGCGGTCTGGGCGGCGATGCGGCCGAAGTTTTTGGGCTTGATCTCAATGCGCAGCACGTCCCCCAGCTGGGCCCGGGGCAGGGCCTTCTGGGCCTCCTCCAGGCTGATCTCGGTGTGGGGATTGTCTACCTCCTCCACCACGTCCTTCTTCACGTACATACGCACGGTGCCCAACTCCTCGTTGGCGTCCACCACCACGTTGTCCGTGATCCCCTCGTGATCCCGCTTGTAGGCGGCCACCAGCGCCTGGGTGATCTTCTCCAGCATATAGCTCTTGGGAATGCCCTTTTCCTGCTCAATGTCGGAGATGGCGGAGAAAAATTCCTTGGTGTCCAGTTCCGTGTTCTTTGCGGCGACTTTTTTTCTGGCCATTGTCCATCGACTCCTTAAAACTCGACGTGCAGCCGCACCTGGGCCACGTCGTTCTTTTCAAAACGTACCCCGTCCACCAGGACGGCCCCGTCCTCATAGCCGGTGAGGGCGCCGGTGAGCTCCTTGCGCCCGCCCACGGGGCGGTAAAAGCGCACGTCCACCGGCTTGCCCAGGCAGGCGGCAAAGTGGGCGGGCTTCTTCAGCGCCCGATCCAGTCCGGCGGAGGACACCTCGAAGGTGTAGCTGCCCTGGATGGGGTCGGCCTCATCCAGCGCGTCGGACAGCGGGCGGGAGACAGCCTCGCAGCAGTCGATGTCCACGCCGCCCTCTCGGTCGATGTAGACCCGGAGGAACCACTCCCCGGCCTCCTTCACATATTCCACGTCCCACAGGGTGCACCCCGCCCCCTCCACAATGGGGAGGGCCAGGGCAGCCACCGCGTCCGTCACCTTTGGCATCTGGCGTCAGCTCCTTTGCCTCAACAAAAGGAGTGAGGCCCCAGCCTCACTCCTTCCATACCTTACATAGCCGTAGTTTACCACGATCCGGCGGGGATTGCAACCCCTAATTGTGAAAAAATTCCCGTCACTGGCGCAGGGGCGGATTGGCCCGCACGTTCATGCGAAACAGATTTTGCCCCGCGATGAGGTTGTCGATCTCAATGGCGTAGTCGATCTCCAAATCGCCCCCCGCATCCCCCAGGGTGGAGCGCATCCGCCGGGTGTTGACGCCGATGGACAGCGCCCCGTAGGGCGTCTCGTACATGGACAGATGCCGCCTGCCCTCCTCAAACACCATCTGGGAGTTCACATTCCCCTCCCGCAGCAGGGTCACCCGGCCCCCGTCCACATGGAGCCGGGTGGTGGTGCCCTCCAGCCCGGTGAGCTCCGTCTCCGCATAGGACACGATGTAGCCCCCCGCGCCGTCCCGCTTCAGGGTGCCGGAGGTCACCAGCTCCACCTCGTCGGGGCTGCTCTCGGCGTATAGCTGCCGGCCCCGGATGGATATAATCACATTATCCGTCATAGCTTTCCTCACTCGTAAGTTGTAATGTCGATCTGCTCCACACCGCCGTGGATATCCTCCCCTAAAAAGAGGGAGGCCAGGTCGGAAAAATCCTGGACGCTGTCACTGACAAAATAGCGCCGCCGCCCCGCGCCGGGGCGTTCATTTCGCAGGCCGTCCAGCTCCAGCTGGCGCTTCACCCACCGGGCGCACTGCTCCCCCACGTCCACCAGGTTGACGTCCGGGCCCATGTACGCGCCGATCACCGCCTTCATCAGGGGATAGTGGGTGCAGCCCAGGATCAGGGTGTCCACCCCCCGCGCCCGGATGGGGGCCAGGTACTCGCCCACCACCGTCTCCGCCACGATATCGCCGGGGGAGAAGCGGCCGTTTTCCACCAGGGACACCAGCAGGGGGCAGGCCCGGGCGGTGACCTCCAACCCGGGGCGCAGCTTGGACAGGGTGCGCTCATAGGCCCCGGAGCGGATGGAGGCCTTGGTGCCGATGAGCCCCACCCGGCCGTTCCGGGTGACCTGGGCGGCGGCCCGAGCGGCGGGCCCCACCACGCCGAAGATGGGGATATCATTCTCCGCCCGGAGCACGTCCAGGGCGGTGGTGGATACGGTGCCGCAGGCGATGACAATGGCCTTGGGGCGGAAGGAGCGCAGGAAGGCCGTGTCCTGCCGGGCGTATTTCACCAGGATCTCCCGGGAACGCCCGCCGTAGGGCACCCGGCCCGTGTCCCCGAAGTAAACCAGATCCTCCTCCGGCATGATCCGGGCCAGCTCCCGCACTGCGGTGAGCCCGCCCAGGCCGGAGTCAAACACCCCGATGGGCCGTGTATCCATAGGTGCCCTCCCCTCCGCTTTGTCACGCTGTGCCAGTTCGCGACGCGCGGCTTCGCTGCGGCGAGGGCAAAACCAAGCCCCACTGTGTGGGCCTTGGGATTTTGCCCTCGCTCTGCTCCATTCGCGCTGCTCACGACGGCTCCGCGCTTCCTCTGGCATAAAGCCTTGTTATTATATGCTATTCCCTCCGTAAAAACAAGAGGGGATTTGCCGGGGAACGCCGTAATCAAAATGTAACAAAACAGGGGCCCGTTTTCCCTTGCATTCGGGCGGGCGGCGTGGTATGCTATACTATCGTGATGCGCTTTCGCCGCGAAGGGAGGGACGCCGGACATGGGCAAGCAGTCGGTGAAGCAGGTCGCCTCCAACCGAAAGGCGTTCCATGACTATTTCATTGAGGATAAGTTCGAGGCGGGCATCGAGCTGACGGGCACCGAGGTCAAGTCCATCCGCCAGGGAACCGTCAATCTGCGGGATTCCTTCTGCGCGGTGAAGGACGGGGAGATGTTCCTGTACGGGATGCACGTGTCCCCCTATGAGAAGGGCAACATCTTTAATAAGGATCCTCGCCGCACTCGGAGGCTGCTGCTCCACAAACGGGAGATCCGCAAGCTCCAGGCCAAGGTGCAGCAGGACGGCTATGCCCTCATCCCCTTGTCGCTGTACTTCTCCGGCCCCCGGGTGAAGGTGGAGCTGGCCCTGGCCCGCGGCAAAAAGCTCTACGACAAGCGGGAGGACGCCGCCCGGCGGGACGCTAAGCGGGAGATGGATCGGGCCTCCCGGGGCCGTTATTGAGAAACTGTCCGGCTTTGATCCGCCGGACGGCAAAAGGAAAGGAAGGATACCCATGAGCAACCCCATTGTCACCATTGAGATGGAGAAGGGCGGCGTGATGAAGGCGGAGCTGTACCCCGACGTCGCACCCAATACGGTGAACAACTTTATTTCCCTGGTGCAGTCCGGGTTCTATGACGGAACCATTTTCCATCGAGTGATCCCCGGCTTCATGATCCAGGGAGGCGACCCGGAGGGCTCCGGCATGGGCGGCCCCGGCTACTGCATCAAGGGCGAGTTCAGCCAGAACGGCTTCCAAAACGACCTGATCCACACCCGGGGCGTGCTGTCCATGGCCCGCACCATGGATCCCGATTCGGCGGGCAGCCAGTTCTTCATCATGGTGGACGACGCGCCCCACCTGGACGGTGGCTACGCTGCCTTTGGCAAGGTCATCGAGGGCCTGGACACGGCGGACGCCATCGTCAGCGCCAAGCGGGACTACAGCGACCGCCCCAGACAGGATCAGCGGATGAAAAAGGTCACCGTGGACACCCGGGGCGTGGATTATCCCGAGCCGGAGAAGGTGTAACAATGTTTTTCACCCCGGCAGGTAAAGCCTGACGGATGAAATAAAGGCCGCAGGCCAGCGAAGCGGGCCGAGGTCGTGCCCTTAACGGGGCCCCCGCAAAGCCGACCCTCAGGCTTTGTGGGGAAAGGAGAGGCAAGGGAATGCAGTGTGGAATGCCCGCAGGGTGTTCCACACGGAATGGACTTTGCCTCGACGCCGAGGGGGCGTACTGGTTTCGACGGGGGTGCCGAAGCAGGAATAGCGAGCGGATGCGCCTGACATCCTAAAAACGGGCAAGTTATAAATTAAAGAACAACGACAACGTAGTTCTCGCCGCGGCTTAACGCGGCCGTCCCGCCCGGAAGGACCACGAGCCGGGTTGGGGCGTCATCTCAGTGGTGAACATGAGTACGGAAAGAGTTGACCGTGCCATGGATCATGACTCTACCAAGCTCAGCAGTTTGACGGCCTGCGGCTGAGTAAGGGAATGTAACCGACCGCCTGCGCTCGGAGAGGTTCCTGTGGACGCGCTTTCGGACAGGGGTTCAACTCCCCTCGCCTCCACCAAAGGAGAGCCATGCGAACCAGGCAACCATCTATTTCGTTG
>CAJTYK010000001.1 GCA_910584285.1 uncultured Oscillospiraceae bacterium | reverse complement strand
ACCACTCCCCCTGGAGTGGGAACACTCTGGGGGGAGACAACAAAGATTTTAGCCGCGTGAGCGGTTGAAATAATAGCCCAACGCAAAGCCCAGCGAAGCGGGTTTGCGTTGGAGAGGAGACGTGACGGAGCGAGCGAACCTTGGCCGCAGGCCGAGGCGAGCGATACGAAGTCCACGTCGATGAAGTCGGTGTTGATTGCAGTGAGGGTCCACCCGTTCCCATCCCGAACACGGCAGTTAAGCTCACTTGCGCCGAAAATACTTGGCTGGCGACGGCCCGGAAAAATAGGTAATGCCGACATAAAGAAAGCGGACAGTCTACGGACTGTCCGCTTTCTTTGACTGCCGGGGTCAATGTCCCCGGTGCTTTTGCCTGTGCCTCTCCTGCCGGAGTGCGAGCTTCCGCTCCCGCTCTGCTTCCCGGCGTTCTCTGGAATCGGCCTGACGCTGTACCTTTTGCTGTTCCCGCTGAAGTTGGAGGGCCTGCTGGGCCTTGGTGCCCTTGCCAGTAGGCTGGACGGCCTTCCGGGCTTCCCGCAGCAGGCGCTTTGGGTTGGGAACAGGGGTGGATTTTTGCGCTCCCGCAACTGGCGGGCTGAATTGCAGCCCCCGGTAATTTCGGAGCAGCCATTCCAAAACTTCCTGATCACGGGGCTCCCGGCCAAAGGTGACTTTGCAGACCCGGCAGCCGTCCCCGTCCTCCCGCTGATACAGCCCCACCCAGAAGGGCGGTTCAAAATACACCGTGAGGCTTGCCTTGGAAACGCACATATTCAGTTGTCCTCCTTATGAATTCTCCACGGAGAAGGGACAACCAAGGAGGCAGGTTACTGGCGGGAGGGAGGGCTCCCGCGCCCCGACTACCCGACGGGGACTGTGTTTTTATCTCCGCTGAAAAGAGTATAGCATATTCGGGGGAGAAAGTACAGCGGCAGGCTTTACGCCCGCCGCTGCTTTGCGGTCAACTCCAGCGTTCAAAGCTGCTTATACATGGCCTCCGCGTCCGCCTTGCCCACGATGTCGGCGGTGGACAGCACCTCCACCCGGATAATCTTTTCGCCGAATTTCAGCTCCAGCACATCGCCGGACTTCACGTCATAGGACGCCTTCACCGGCCGGCCGTTGGCGGTTACCCGTCCGGCGTCGCAGGCCTCATTAGCCACAGTGCGCCGCTTGATCAGCCGGGAGACCTTCAGCCACTTGTCCAATCGCATACCAATTGCACCTCCCAAAAAGAAATGAGGCAGGGCCGGCGCCCTGCCTCACCGGGGTTTCTGTTACTGGGCCACGGTGTCCTTCAGGGCCTTGCCGGCCTTAAACACGGGCACCTTGGAAGCGGGGATCTGGATCTCCTCCTTGGTGTGGGGGTTGCGGCCGGTACGGGCGGCGCGGGCCTTCACCTCAAAGGAACCGAAGCCCACCAGCTGCACCTTCTCGCCCTGCACCAGGGATTCGGTGATCACGTCCACCACGGCGGCCACGGCGGACTCGCTGTCCTTCTTGGACAGGCCGGTTTTTTCGGCCACGGCGTTGATCAGATCTGCTTTATTCATGACTTTTCCTCCTGTAAATCTGTGTTGAGTTTGCGGTCTTACCGCAGATTTATACTTAAAGCGCACGTTGGCACTGTTAAGTCCTGTTAATGTGATTGACGCCACAGGATGATCTGTTCCTCATCGGACAGCTCATCCAGCCTTTGGTCGCGCTGCGCCACCAGTGCCTCCAGCCTCCGGAACCGGTCAGAGAACTTGTCGCAGGCGGCATGGAGGGCGTCTTCCGGATCGGCATCCAGGAAACGGCCTACGCAGACAGCGGCGAATAGCAGATCCCCCAGCTCCTCCACGGGATCCCCCTCTCCCGACAGGGCTGCGGCCTTCAGCTCGTCCAGCTCCTCGGACAGCTTGTCCAGTGCGCCGGACACGTCCCGCCAGTCGAAGCCGGCCTTTGCGGCCTTTTTCTTCATCTTCTCCGCCCGCCACAGGGCCGGCAGGGAGCGGGCCACGGCGTCCACCGCGTCGGCCTGGGTCTCTTGGTGTTTTTCCTTTTTCTTGAGCTCATCCCAGTTGGAGAGGATCTCAACCGTGGAGTGGACGGCCACGTCGCCAAACACGTGGGGATGGCGGTAGATCAGCTTCTTGCACACGCCGTCAGCCACGGCGTCCAGATCGTACCGCCCCGCGTCCTCCTCGATGGAGGAGTGGAACACCACCTGGAGCAGCACGTCGCCCAGCTCCTCCCGCAAATGCTCTGGGTCGCCCTCGTCGATGGCCTCGGCCACCTCATAGGCCTCCTCCAGGAAGTTGCGGCGGATGGATTCATGGGTCTGCTCCTGATCCCAGGCGCAGCCGCCGGGATGACGCAGAATGTGGACGATTTCTCGCAGATCCTGGCAGTTATAGGTGGGTTTGTCTGTCCAGTTTACCATAGTGTCACCTGAATTGCAATAGATTTCCCACAAGTATTCGCGGAATTTTGTAAAAATGCGGAAATTTTCTGGGGGTTCTCACTGAATCCGCAGGAGCCGGGCGATTTTATCCCCCTTGGGCATGAGGGCCAAATCCTCCTTGGAAATGGCCTTGGTCAGCAGGATCAGGGCGAAGTAGACGATCACCGCTACCCCGATGGCGGCCAGCACCGCCAGGGCGTTGCCCTTCCAGGAGAGCACAGCCTGCCCCGCTTCGTTCAGCAGGGTGGAGCCGTCATCTCCCAGGGCAAGAAATAGTGGAACCTCTCGCTTCAGCAGGGAGTCGATCCAGATAAGCAGCCGCCCGGTCAGCCCGCACACCGCCCAGGCGGAGGCGCCCATGGCGGCCGCGGCGGCGGCGGGCTTGGCGAACACCCGCACGTAGCTCAGGGAGCGGGGCAGGGCCAGCTTGATGATCACCAGATCCAGCAGGGCGATGATGCCAAAGCACACCACGGTGCTGATGGCACCGCCCTTGATGTTGATATCGGGGTTGCCAATGAGAATATAGCCCACAATGAGCTTCAAAATACAGCCGATCAGGGTGGTGGCCATGGGCAGGGTCACCAGCTTGTGGGCCTGCATGATGGAATTGCTCACCAGCATGAAGCACACGGCGATGGAGGCGATGCCCAGCACGGACAGCATCCAGCCCGCCAGCTCCACATCGGTGGAGGGGTAGAGCAGGCGGATGATGGGCTCGCCCAGCACGAACAGCCCCACCCCGGCGGGGAAGGCCAGCAGGGCGGTGGTGCGCAGGGTAGTCTCGCTGATCTGGGCCCCCAGCCGGTAGTTCCGCACCGCCCGGGCGGCGGACACCGCCGGGATCACGCTGGAGGTCAGGGGCACCATGAAGGAGGCGGGCAGGTTGTAGAGGGTCATGGTCTTGTTGTAGACGCCCTTCAGGGTGCGGGCGGCGTCCTCCCCGATGCCCAGGGCGTCCTGAAGCCGATCCATGAGGATGGCGGAGTCCAGGATATTGGTGGCGGCGATGATGGACGCGCCCACGGTGATGGGGATGGCCAGCTTGGCCAGGGTGGAGAGGATCTCCTTACTGCTGTCGGGCACGTCCCGGCCCTTTTTCTGGCGGGAGCGGCGGGAGCGGTAGCACCAGTACATATAGAACATGGCCAGCGCCACCCCCACGGACACGCCCAGGATGGCCCCCGCCGCGGCCAGGGACTCGTCCATTCCCGCCTTCATGATAGCGTTGGCCAGTAGCAGGCCGATGACCAGCTTGCAGATGGCCTCCAGGATCTGGGAGATGGCGGTGGGGGTCATGAGGGAGTGGCCCTGGAAGTAGCCCCGCAGGGCGGACATGGGGCAGATGAAGAACACTGCCGGGGCCAGGGCCAGGATGCTCCACTGGGCCCGGCTGTTGTTCATGGCATCCGCCAGCTGCCGGGGGAACACCGCCATGATCAGGAAGCTGATGACGCCCAGCACGCAGAAGGCTCCCACCGCGATTTGGAACACCTTGTTCACCTGGTTTGTCCGGCCCAGGGCGTTGGCCTCGGACACCATCTTGGACAGGGCCACCGGCAGGCCGCCGGTGGAGATGATGATGAGCAGGGAGTAGATGTCGTAGGCGGTGTTGAAGTCGGCGAAGGCCGCGTCGGTGAGGATGTTGCCCAGGGGCACCTTATACAGCGCGCCGATGAGCTTGACGATGACGATCCCGGCGGTCAAAATGGCGGCGCCGCCGAAGAACGAGTTCTTTTTGGGGGTGGAAGCAGACATATCCTCAGACCTTTCCCGTCACTTGAAAATAAGGGGCAGGGCGTACTGCCGAACCTCGGCCTTGATGCGGTTGAGATCCAGGGTCAGGAAGGCCCCATTTTGGTATATGACCTTGCCCCGGGCCATATTCATGCACACGTTGGAACCGTGGGCGGAAAACACCAAATTTTCCGCCGGGTCGTGACAGGGGATCAGGTTGGGAGCGTCGAAATCCACCAGAATCAGGTCGGCCGTGCAGCCCGCCGCGATCCGTCCGGTGTTTCGGCCCAGGGCCTTCGCGCCGTTGACGGTGGCCAGCTCCAGGGCCTGCCGGGCGGTGACGGCCATGGGGTCGCAGGCGGCGCCGTTATGGAGGATGGCGGCCAGCTTCATGTCGGCAAAGGGATCGATGCTGTTGTGGGAGCTCACCCCGTCGGTACCCAGGGCCACGTTCACCCCGGCCTTGGCCATGGCGGGGATGGGGGCGATGCCCGAGCCCAGCTTCAGGTTGGAGTAGGGGTTGTGGATGCAGGACACGCCCTTCCGGGCCATGATGGCCCAGTCCTCGGGGGTGGTGTAGACGCAGTGGGCGGCGATGGCCCGGGTGTCCCACACGCCGTACTGGTTCAGTGTCTGAATGGGGGTGAGGCCCTGGTGACGGCCCTTGCAGTCCTCGTGCTCCTGTTTCGTCTCGGAGATGTGGACGTGCATCCCCAGGCTGTGATCCCGGGCGAAGTCCGCCATCCACCGCCACAGGGGGGCGCTTGAAGTATACTCCCCGTGGATGGACGCATCGACGAGGATTTGTCCGCCCCCCGCGCCGTGCCACTGCTGGAACAGGGTGCGCTGGTTGGCGCAGTCGCCGCACTTCTCTGGGGTGAAGTCCGCCGGGTCGCCGAAGTACACCCCGCCCACCGACAGGTTGGCGGAGATACCCGCGTCCATCACCTGCTGGGCGATGACCCCGGTGCGCATATACATATCGGCGATGCAGGTGACGCCGGAGGCGATCATCTCCGCCAGCCCCAGCCCGGTGGCGGCGGCCAGGGCGCGGTCGTCCCACTTGGCCTCGGCGGGGAAGATATAGTCGTTGAGCCAGCTCTGGAGGTCGTGGCCGCCGCCGTATCCCCGCATAAGGGTCATGGGCACATGGGTGTGGCAGTTGACGAAGCCGGGCATCATCACCTTGCCTGCGCAGTCGATGGTCTGGTCAAAGGCTCCCTGGGGCCGGGTTGTGCCCACATAGGAGATGTCCGTCCCGTCCACGGCCACATAGCCGTTCCGCAGGGTGGTGAAGTCCTTATCCATCAGCAGGGCGGTGACGTTGGTAAACAGTGTCGTCATGACAGGGACCCCTCCTTTACAGCTGCTCCAGGCAGGCCAGCACCAGCTGGGAGAACTTGTCCTTGGCCGCGGCGGCGGCGTCCAGCACCTCCTGCTCGCTCAGGGGCTGATCCAAGATGCCTGCCGCCATATTGCTCAGCAGCGAGAAGCCCAGCACCTCCATGCCGCAGTGGGAGGCCACCGTGACCTCCGGGGCGGTGGACATACCCACCGCGTCTCCGCCCAGTGTCCGCACCGCGCGGATCTCGGCGGGCGTCTCATACTGGGGCCCGTAGCCGTAGAAGTATACCCCCTCCCGGAGGGTAAGGGACAGCTCCGCCGCCGCCTTCCGGGCGATGTCCTGGAGCCGGGGGGTGTAGAGATGGGAGGAGTCGGGAAAGCGCACGCCGAACTCGGGCAGGTTGGGCCCCCGGAGGGGGGACTCGGAGAACAGCTTGATCTGGTCGGTGATGAGCATCAGCTCCCCGGCCTTCCAGTCGGTGCGCACGCAGCCGGCGGCGTTGGTGACGACGAGGGTGTCGCAGCCCAACAGCCGCAGGACGCGGACGGCGTAGGACGCCTCGTCGTAGCTGTAGCCCTCGTAGTGGTGCATCCGGCCCTGCATGACGGCCACAGGCCGGCCCGCCAGGGTGCCGAACACCAGCCGGCCCTTATGACCGGGGGCGGTGGACGCCTTGAAGTGGGGGATGTCCCCGTAGGGGATGGCGGTGGGGTGCTCCACCACGTCGCCCAGGAAGCCCAGGCCGGAGCCCAGCACCATGGCGACTTTGGGGATAAAGTCTCCGATTTTTTCCTTGATGTAATCAGCACTTTCCTGATACTGAGCGAATGTGTATGCCATAGCCGTAGCCTCCTATGGTAAAATTTTGTTGAATCAATATAGTTTACACCAAACTACGGTAAAAATCAATGAACAGGATATAAATTCCGCAAAAAGAAGGGTGGGAGTTTGTGGAGCGTCCCCGTTGCTTTTTTTGCGATTTTGGGGTATGATACCGAAGGTTCATTTTGCGTTGCCAATCGGTAAACAGAAAAAGGAGGGGCCATCCATGCGGGACGGCTTTGTGAAGGTGGCGGCGGGCACGCCCAAGATCCGGGTGGCCGACTGCGACTACAACGCGGGGCAGATCATCACCCTGATGAAGGAAGCGGCGGCACAGGGAGTAAAGGTGTTGGCCTTGCCGGAGCTATGCGTCACCGGGTATACGTGCGGGGATCTGTTTCTGCAGCCCACCCTGCTAAGTGGGGCGGAGCGGGCGCTGGAGCGGATTTTGGAGGAGACGAGGGAGCTGGATATCGTCACCGCCTTGGGCCTGCCGATAAAATGCCAAAACAAATTGTATAATTGTGCCGCAGTAATACAAAAAGGTGCGATTTTAGCGTTGACCCCAAAAACCTATATTCCCAATTACGGGGAGTTCTACGAGGCCAGATGGTTTTCCACATCCTTGGAGAGACGCGATGGTTCCGCGCGGATCGGCGGGTGCGAATTCCAACTGGCGGGGCTGCCGGTGCAAATGGCGGCCCGTCCGTTGATTGAATGCGGGACAGTTTCCGGGCTGGTCATCGGCGTGGAAATCTGTGAGGATTTGTGGGCCCCAGTGCCGCCCTCCGTCCGGCTTGCGGCGGAGGGGGCCACCCTTATCCTGAATCTGTCCGCCTCCGACGAGGTGGCGGGCAAGGCGGACTACCGCCGCTCGTTGGTGACGGGGCAATCTGGGCGGCTGTGCTGCGCCTACGTCTACGCCGACGCGGGGGAAGGAGAGTCGTCCACCGACCTGGTGTTCGCGGGGCATAACATGATCGCAGAAAACGGGACGCTTCTTGCGGAAAGCCGGTTCAGCACCGGGCTGACCATCAGCGAGATTGACGTACAGCGGCTGACCTATGAGCGGCGGAGGATGAACACTTACGCTTTTCCGCCCAGCGATGGGTATATCTTCTCTGATTACTGCAAGTTTGAACGAGAGGAGACAGAGCTCACCCGCCCCGTCTCTCCCACCCCCTTTATCCCGGCAGACGAATCCCGCCGGGGGGAGCGGTGCGAGGAGATCCTCACCATCGCCGCCCTGGGCCTCAAGAAGCGGATGGAGCACACGAACGCCCCCTGTGCCGTGGTGGGGCTGTCCGGTGGGCTGGACTCCACCCTCGCCATTCTGATCACCGCGAAAGCCTTTGACATGCAGGGCAAAGACCGGAAAAGAATTTTGGCTGTCACCATGCCCTGCTTCGGCACGACGAAGCGCACCCGCTCCAACGCGGAGATCCTGGCCCAGGAGCTGGGGACGGATTTCCTGGAGGTGAACATCGGCAAGGCGGTGGAGCAGCACTTCGCCGACATCGGCCAGTCCATGGAGGATCACAGCGTCGCCTTCGAGAACGCCCAGGCCCGGGAGCGCACCCAGGTGCTGATGGATCTGGCCAACCAGCGGGGCGGTCTGGTGATTGGCACCGGGGATCTGTCCGAGCTGGCCCTGGGCTGGGCCACCTACAACGGGGATCATATGTCCATGTACGCCGTCAACGCCTCCATCCCCAAGACGCTGGTGCGCCACTTGGTGGACTGGGAGGCGGAGCGGCTGGGCGGCCGGGCCGGGGAGGTGCTCCGGGACATCCTGGACACCCCAGTGTCCCCGGAGCTGCTGCCCCCCAAGGACGGGCAGATCGCCCAGATCACCGAGGATCTGGTGGGGCCCTACGAGCTCCACGACTTCTACCTCTATTACGCCATTCGGTGGGGCTTTCCGCCCCATAAAGTGTTCCGCCTTGCCTGCCGCGCCTTTGAGGGGCGGTATGACCGGGAGATACTGTTGAAATGGCTGAAGAATTTTTACCGGCGATTCTTCTCCCAGCAGTTTAAGCGCTCCTGCCTGCCCGACGGGCCCAAGGTGGGCTCGGTGGCGCTGTCCCCCCGGGGGGACTGGCGGATGCCGTCGGACGCGGTGGCAAAATTGTGGCTGGACGAATTGGAGGGGCTGTGACCGCGGGTGCAGGGGCGGATACCATCCGCCCGCACGATACGGGAGCGGCCAATAAACCGTGGGCGGATGATATCCGCCCCTATGAGGTGATTTCATGAACATTCTCATTGACCTGTTCCTCACCTTTGCCCGCATCGGCGTGTGCACCTTCGGCGGCGGCTACGCCATGCTGCCCATCCTTCAGCGGGAGCTGGTGGAGAACAAAAAGTGGGCCACCGAGACCGAGCTGGCGGACTACTATGCTGTGGGTCAGTGCACCCCCGGCATCATCGCCGTGAACACCGCCACCTTTGTGGGCCGCAGTCAGGCGGGCATCGCTGGGGGAGCTGTCGCCACCCTGGGGCTGGTGTTCCCCTCGCTGGTGATCATCATGGTGATCGCCGCCTTCCTGCAAAACTTCATGCATTTGGAATGGGTGACCCACGCCTTTAACGGCGTCCGGGCCGGGGTGGTGGCGCTGATCCTGTCCAGCGTGATCAAGCTGTTCAAAAACGCCGTCATCGACTGGCCCACCCGGGTGATCTACGCCGTGGTGCTGGTGCTGGCGGGATACGGCACCTTTTTCCACCTGCCCCAGGGCGTGCTGGGGGCAGCGCTGGGCGTGGTGACCTCACCGGTGTTCCTGGTCATCGCGGCGGGCGCGGCGGGGCTGTGCGTGCGCTGGGCGAAGGGAGGGCTCAAGGGATGATTCTGATCAGACTGTTTTTGGAGTTCTGCCGGGTGGGGCTGTTCTCGGTGGGGGGCGGCCTTGCCACCATCCCCTTCCTCACCGACCTGGGGGAGCGCACCGGCTGGTTCACCCCCGGCGACCTGGCCAACATGATCGCCATCTCCGAGTCCACCCCCGGCCCCATGGGGGTGAACATGGCTACCTATGTGGGCTTCCACACCGCCGGGGTGGTGGGGGGCGTGGTGGCCACGGTGGGGCTGATCTTCCCCTCGGTGGTGATCATCCTGATCATCGCCGGGTTTTTGGAGAAATTCCGCCAGTCCAAGGCGGTGGACGCGGTGTTCTACGGCCTGCGGGCCGCATCAGTGGCGCTGATCACCGCCGCTTTGCTCCAGGTGGCGAAAATCGCCCTGATGTTCCATGAGACAGGGGTGGAAATTGCCCCGAGCCAGGGCGTTCTCACATACGAGTTGTTTTATTGGCCCGCGATTATACTGGCGGCGGTCATCTTCGTGCTGGTGAAGTTCTCGCCGCTGAAAAAGCTGCATCCCATCTGCTTTATTGGGCTGGCGGCGTTGGCAGGAATTATTTTCCAGATGTAAGGGGGCAAAACTTTATGCGTCCAGGCGGCGCATGAAGTTTTATCCATTCTTAAACAGTTCAGGGTTGACAGATTAAAACGTTCGTTCTAAAATGAGAACACACAGTTGAGGGAGGGGCCGTTATGCCGAAGTTTGAAGTGGTGTCCGAGTACACCCCCAGCGGCGACCAGCCGGAGGCTATCGCCGCGTTGGCTTCGGGCATCGAGAACGGCCTGGACGAGCAGACCCTGCTGGGCGTCACCGGCTCAGGCAAGACCTACACCATGGCTAAGGTCATCGAGGCGGTTCAGCGGCCCACCCTGGTGCTGGCCCACAACAAGACCCTGGCCGCCCAGCTGTGCGCCGAGTTCAAGGAGTTCTTCCCCCACAACGCGGTGGAGTATTTCGTGTCCTACTACGACTACTACCAGCCGGAGGCGTACATTCCCCACACCGACACCTTTATTGAAAAGGACTCGTCGGTGAACGAGGAGATCGACCGCCTGCGCCTGTCCGCCACCGCCTCCCTGCTGGAGCGGCGGGACGTGATCGTGGTGTCCTCCGTGTCCTGCATCTACGGCTTGGGCGAGCCGGAGGACTATGGCAAGATGATGGTGGCCCTGCGGGTGGGTACGGTTATCAAGATCGAGGATCTGCTGAAAAAACTGGTGGCCATCCGCTATGAGCGCAACGACATCGCCTTTGAGCGCAATATGTTCCGCGTCCGGGGGGATACCGTCGAAATCTGGCCCGCCTACTGGAAGGACACCGCAATCCGGGTGGAGTTCTTCGGGGACGAGATCGACCGGCTCAGCGAGATCAATGTGGTGACGGGAGCCCCTATCCGGCGGCTGAACAATATTCCCATCTGGCCCGCCACCCACTACGTCACCCCCAAGGAAAAGATGGACGCCGCCATCCAGGACATCTACAAGGAGATGGAGGAGCGGGTGGCCTTCTTCGAGAAGGAGAACAAGCTCATCGAGGCCCAGCGGATCAAGCAGCGCACCATGTACGACATTGAGATGATGCAGGAGCTGGGCTACTGCTCCGGCATTGAGAACTACTCCCGGGTCATCGAGGGCCGGCCGGTGGGCTCGCCCCCGCACACCCTGCTGGACTACTTCCCCAAGGACTTCGTGCTGTTCATCGACGAGAGCCACGCCACCCTGCCCCAGGTGCGGGCCATGTTCAACGGCGACCGGGCTCGGAAAACCACCCTGGTGGAGTATGGCTTCCGCCTGCCCTGCGCCTTCGACAACCGGCCGCTGAAGTTCGACGAGTTCGAGAAGCGTCTCAACCAGGTGGTGTACGTGTCCGCCACCCCCGGCGAATACGAGCGGGAGCGCTCCGGCCAGATCGTGGAGCAGGTGATCCGCCCCACTGGCCTGCTGGACCCCAGGGTGGAGGTGCGCCCGGTGGAGGGGCAGATTGACGACCTCATCGGGGAGATCCAGGAACGGACGGCCCGGGACGAGCGGGTGCTGGTGACCACCCTCACCAAGAAGATGGCGGAGAGCCTGACGGACTACCTGAAAACGGCGGGCATCCGGGTGCGGTATATGCACCACGATATCGACACCATCGAGCGGATGGAGATCATCCGGGATCTGCGCCTGGGCGAGTTCGACGTGCTGGTGGGCATCAACCTGCTGCGGGAGGGTCTGGATCTGCCGGAGGTGTCCCTGGTTGCCATTTTGGACGCGGACAAGGAGGGTTTCCTGCGCTCGGAGACGTCGTTGATCCAGACCATCGGCCGGGCGGCCCGGAACGCCGACGGCGTGGTGGTGCTGTACGCCGACACCATTACCCCCTCCATGCGCCGGGCCATTGACGAGACGGAGCGCCGCCGGGAAAAGCAGGACGCCTTTAATAAGGCCCACGGCATCGTGCCCCGGACGGTGAAGAAGGCGGTGCGGGAGCTGATGGCCCTGTCCGCGGAGGAGAAGCCGGACTACAACGACAAGGAGCTGTCCCAGATGACCAAGCTCCAGCGCATGGAGGCCATCGCCGGCCTGGAGAAGCAGATGAAGGAGGCGGCGAAAATGCTGGAGTTCGAGGTGGCGGCGGCGCTGCGGGATCAAATTATCAAGCTGCGGGGGAGCGGGAAATAATCCCCAGGGCTCACGCTTTGAGGCCCGCGGCGAGGGCCAGCCCCGCCTGGATCCCGCAGGCAAAGGCCAAAGCGCCCCAGTCATGTTTGAGTGTATCCATCAGGTCGTAGGATAACAGGCGGTCATGCCGGGACAGATTTTCCGCCACGGCCTGCCATTCCTGACATTGAATATGGTAGATGGATGAAAATTGGGCGCTGGACAGACGGGGTTCTGCGTAATGCTCATAGAGCCATTCATAAAAATCATTCATAGACCCATCCTCCATACACACAGTCACACTGTGCTATATGTGGATCATTATACACACAGTCTCACTGTGTGTCAAGAGGTGCAACATGGAATTATTAAAAACAATGGGAGTACGAATTCGCAGTTTGCGGAAACAGAACGGTTTGACCCAAAAAAATATGGCTGAAATTTTGGGCAGTACTCCCAGCCACTATCAAAAAGTGGAATATGGCCAAATAAACATTCCAACCACAACCCTGGCATTCCTTGCGGACTATTTCAATGTTTCCGCCGACTATCTCCTGGGGCGGACCGACGAACCATAATCAGGCAGACAGGTGACGTGTATGTCCAAACAAAAAGAGGAAAAAACCAACGTCATGCGGGTGCTGGATCAGAAAAAGATCTCCTACACTCCCCACGCCTATCCGGTGGGGGACGCCGCCCCCGACGGGGTGAGCGTGGCCCAAATGCTGGGCCAGGATCCGGCGGCGGTGTTCAAGACGCTGGTGGCCAAGGGGGCCTCCGGCGGGTACTACGTGTTCGATATCCCGGTGGCGGCCACGCTGGATCTGAAAAAGGCGGCAAAGGCGGTGGGGGAGAAGTCCATCACCATGCTGCCCGCTAAGGATCTGCTGCCCCTGACGGGGTACGTCCACGGGGGCTGTTCCCCGGTGGGGATGAAGAAGCGGTTCCCCACCGTGTTCCACCAGAGCTGCTTGGAGCAGGACACCATCTGCGTGTCGGCGGGAAAGGTGGGCTTTCAGGTGGAGGTAAACCCGGCCGATCTCATCGCACTGGTGGGCGCGTCCACGGCGGATGTGGCGGCGGAGGGCTGAGGGAAGGGGAGAAAACCTGTGAAATATGAATGGTTGGACGAATACCTGCTGGACAAGCCCGGAGCGGAAAAGGATTACAAGCTGGAATGGGGCTGGCACCGCTACATGGTGCGGGGCAAACTGTTTGCCGCCGTGTGCTCGCCCCGGGGGATGAAGGACGAGCGGTATAACGACCACGATCTGGTGAACCTGAAGTGCGACCCCCGGCTGGCGGAGGCGTTCCGGGAGCAGTACCCGGACATACTGCCCGGCTTCTACTGCGACAAGAAGCTGTGGATTGCCGCCCTGCTGGACGGGGGGCTGCCCGACGGGGTGCTCAAGGATCTGTGCGATATGTCCTATGAGCTGGTGGTGTCCAAGCTGCCCAAGTATGTGCAGAAGGAGCTGGCGGACGGTGGATGACCAGAGAAAAAGGCGGGAAAAGTTCCTGTATCTCCCCGAGGCCCACAACGACCACTTCATCATAACAGACGGGGTGCGTCGGCCGGAGGAGCCGGAATCCATGCCCGCGCCGGAGGCTGAGCCGGAGAAGCTCGCCGGGATCTACCCCTGTCCCTGCTGCGGGTATCTCACCTTTCCCGTCCCCAGGGAGGACGCCATCGCCTATATCTGCCCGGTGTGCTTCTGGGAGAACGACGTGTTCGACCCCGGCGAGGACGACCCCAGCGACGAGAACGGCGGCATGACGCTGCGGGAGGGCCGGGAGAACTTTCGGGAGTACGGCGCGGTGCGGCCCGATCTGGTTTGCCACGCCCGTCCGCCTCTGCCCGGCGAAATCCCCAAAAAACCTGACAAAAATGGGGCTTGACATTAAAAATTTGTTTCACTATCCTATCTCTGGGCCCAAATTTAAAGAAAACCGAGGAGAACACCCATGCAGGATAAGATCGTCATCAAAGGCGCGCGAGAAAACAACCTGAAAAACATCGACGTCACCATTCCCCGGGACAAGCTGGTGGTGCTCACCGGCCTGTCCGGCTCGGGCAAATCCTCCCTGGCCTTTGAGACGCTGTACGCCGAGGGACAGCGGCGGTATGTGGAGTCCCTGTCCTCCTACGCCCGGATGTTTTTGGGCCAGATGGAGAAGCCGGACGTGGACTACATCGAGGGGCTGTCCCCCGCCATCTCCATCGACCAGAAAACCACGTCAAAAAATCCCCGTTCCACTGTGGGCACGGTGACGGAGATCTATGACTACCTGCGCCTGCTGTGGGCCCGCGTCGGCACCCCCCACTGCCCTATCTGCGGCAAAGAGATCAAACAGCAGACCATCGACCAGATCATCGACCAGGTGCTCACACTCCCGGAGGCCACCCGGATCCAGGTGCTCGCCCCCGTCATCCGGGGCAAGAAGGGCGAGCACGCCAAAATCTTCGAGGACGCCCGGAAGTCGGGCTATGTCCGGGTGCGGGCGGACGGCTCGCTGTACGACCTCACCGAGGAGATCAAGCTGGACAAAAACAAGAAGCACTCCATTGAGATCGTGGTGGATCGGCTGGTGATCCGGGAGGACGTGGCCCGCCGCCTCACCGACAGCGTGGAGACCGCCTCCAACCTGTCCGGCGGCATCGTCATCATCAACGTCTTAGGCGACGAGGAGCGGGACATCCTGTTCTCCCAGAACTACGCCTGCGAGGACTGCGGCGTGTCCATCGAGGAGCTCACCCCCCGGATGTTCTCCTTCAACAACCCCTACGGGGCCTGCCCCACCTGCACCGGCCTGGGCAGCCAGATGAAGATCGACCCCGACCGCATCATCCCCAACCGCTCCCTGTCCATTTTAGAGGGGGCCATCACCGCCTCGGGCTGGAACCATATCAAGTCGGACGGCATCTCCCGGATGTATTTTGACGCGCTGGCGAAAAAATATAAGTTCAAGCTCACCGACCCTGTGGAGAAGCTGTCGGACGAGGTGATGGACATCATCCTCTACGGCACCAAGGGGGAGAAGCTCACCCTGAACTACGACCAGCCCCGGGGCAAGGGCACCTTGTACCAGCCCTTCGAGGGCATCGTGAACAACCTGGAGCGCCGCTACCGGGAAACCCAGTCCGACGCCATGAAGCGGGAGATCGAGGAGTGCATGAGCGAGTGCCCCTGCCCCACCTGCCAGGGCAAGCGGCTCAAGCGGGAGGCACTGGCGGTTACCGTGGGGGGCAGCTCCATCCATGAGTTTTGCGAGAAGCCGGTGGACGAGGCCCTGGCCTTCCTGGACACCATCACCCTCACCGACACCCAGGCCATGATCGCCGACCAGATTTTGAAGGAGATCCGCGCCCGGCTGGGCTTCCTAAAGTCGGTGGGCTTGCAGTACCTGACCCTGACCCGGCAGGCGGGCACCCTGTCCGGCGGCGAGAGCCAGCGCATCCGGCTGGCCACCCAGATCGGCTCCTCCCTGATGGGGGTGCTGTATATCCTGGACGAGCCCTCCATCGGCCTGCACCAGCGGGACAACGACCTGCTGCTGGGCACGTTGAAGCATTTGCGGGATCTGGGAAATACTCTGATCGTGGTGGAGCACGACGAGGACACCATGCGGGCGGCGGACTACATCGTGGACATCGGCCCCGGCGCGGGGGTTCACGGCGGGCAGGTGGTGGCCTGCGGCACCGCCGAGGAGGTCATGAACACCCCCGGCTCCATCACCGGCGACTACCTGGCGGGGCGGAAGAAGGTGCCCGTGCCCACCGAGCGCCGGGCGGGGAACGGCCACGTCCTCACCGTGCGGGGGGCGGCGGAGAACAACCTGCGCCACATCGACGTGAGCTTCCCCCTGGGGACGTTTATCGCCGTCACCGGCGTGTCCGGCTCGGGCAAGTCGTCGCTTGTGAACGAGATCCTCTACAAGCGGCTGGGCGCGGAGCTCAACCGCACCAAAGCCCGCCCCGGCAGGCACGACGGCATGGACGGCATCGAATTTTTGGACAAGGTGATCGCCATCGACCAGTCTCCCATTGGCCGCACCCCCCGTTCCAACCCCGCCACCTACACGGGGCTGTTCAACGACATCCGGGAGCTATTCGCCTCCACCCAGGACGCGAAAACCCGAGGCTACGGCCCGGGGCGGTTTTCCTTCAACGTCCGGGGCGGGCGGTGCGAGGCTTGCTCCGGCGACGGCCTGCTGAAGATTGAGATGCACTTCCTGCCGGACATCTACGTCCCCTGCGAGGTGTGCAAGGGCAAGCGCTACAACCGGGAGACGCTGGAGGTGCGCTACAAGGGCAAGAACATCCACGAAGTGCTGGAGATGACGGTGGACGAGGCCCTGCCCTTCTTCGAGAACCTGCCCCGGCTCTACAACCGGGTCAAGACCCTCAAGGACGTGGGGCTGGGCTACGTGAAGCTGGGCCAGCCCTCCACCACTCTGTCCGGCGGCGAGGCCCAGCGGGTGAAGCTGGCCACCGAGCTGTCCAAGCAGTCCACCGGCTCCACAGTGTATATCCTGGACGAACCGACGACGGGTCTGCATACCGCAGACGTTCATCAGCTGGTGGAGGTGCTCCAGCGGTTCGTAGACAAGGGAAACACAGTGGTGGTGATTGAGCACAACCTGGACGTGATCAAGACGGCGGACTATCTCATCGACCTGGGCCCGGAGGGCGGTTCCGGCGGCGGCACCGTCGTCTGTACGGGCACGCCGGAGGAGGTGGCCCGCCACCCCGAGAGTTACACGGGCAAGTATCTAAAAACGGTTTTGGAAATGAGTTGATCTCCCATGGAATTGATGCAGTGGCTGACGGACACCATGGCGGGGGAGTTTACCCTCACCATGCTGGTGTCCATGATCCCGGTGGTGGAGCTGCGGGGGGGCATCCCCTTCGGCGTGGCGGCGGGGCTGCCAGTGTGGGCGGCCTTCATCGCCGCCGTCATTGGCAATCTGATCCCAGTGCCCTTCATCATCGTCTATATCCGCCGGATCTTCCAGTGGATGCGGCGGCATATGCCCCGGCTGAACAGCCTGGTGGACAAGCTGGAGCGCAAGGCCCACCTGAAGGGACAGCGGGTGACGAAGTACAAGTACCTGGGGCTGATGCTGTTTGTGGCCATCCCTCTGCCCGGCACCGGGGCGTGGACGGGCTCCCTGGCGGCGGCGTTTTTGGATATGCCCCTGCGGAAGGCCATCCCCTCGGTGATCGTCGGGGTGCTCATCGCGGGCATGGCCATCAGCATCCTGTCCTACGGGGTGGTCAGCCTGATTTGACGGGGATCTGCTGCAATCGGTGACAAAACCGGCTTCCGGGCCATAGAATGGCCCAGGAGGTGGCGTTTATGACGGAATTCATCCAGTTTATCGCGGTACTGCTGGCGGCCTTTGGGGCGGTGAGCCTGGGCTGGCTGGCGCTGGGGGCCCTGCTGCTGCCGGGGGAGTGCCCAGGGCGGCTGGTGATCAGCGCCGAGGGAAGCGGCGCGGGACTGGAGCAGACGGTGCGGGCGGCGCTGTGGCTGCGGCGCACTGGCCTGTGGCGAGGTGAGGTGGTCATTGAGGATCTGGGCCTGACGGAGGACGGACGGGCCCTGGCCCGACTGCTGGCGGGGGAGGGCGGCGTGTCCTTCACCGGGGACTGCCCCGACCGGATCTGAGCCCATACACACTACAAAGGAAATGAGGAGACGGACATGGAACAGAACGAGGCGCTGGCCAAATTGGCCGAGCTGGAAAAGAAGCTGTACGCCTACTATGCGGCGGACTCTGCCCTGTATCTGGACGGCACCACTGTGGCCCCCAAGGACACCGCCGAAGGCCGTGGGGTAGCCCTGGGCGTGCTGGCGGGGGAGCGGCACAAGCTGTTCTCTGCCCCTGAGACGGGGGAGCTGCTGGACTTTCTGTGGGAGCGGCGGGAGGAGCTGGATCGGCTCCATTTCCGGGAGGTGGAGGAGCTGCGCCGCTCCTACGCCCAGCTGACCCGGATCCCGGCGGACGAGTATATGGAGTACGCCATGCTCACCAACGAGGCCAGCGACGTGTGGCACCGGGCCAAGGAGCAGGACGACTTCGAGCTATTCCGCCCCCTGCTGGAGAAGCTGGTGACCTTCAATATCAAGTTTGCCGGATACTACGATCCTGCCAAGGCCCCCTACGACGCCCTGCTAAACGAGTACGAGCGGGGGGTGGACACAGCCTATCTGGACGGCTTCTTCGCCACCCTCCGGGCGCGGATCGTGCCCCTGATCCACGCCATCGGGGAGAAGGAGCAGCCCGACGACTCCTTCCTGCGGCGGCACTACCCGGTGGAGGCTCAGCGGAAGTTCTCCGACTACCTGATGGAGGTGCTGGGGCTGGATCGGGCCCACTGCACCATCGGGGAGACGGAGCACCCCTACACCCTGGAGTTCAACAACAAGGACGTGCGGATCACCACCCACTACTTTGAAAACGACGTGGGCAATTCCATGTACTCCGTGATCCACGAGGGGGGCCACGCCAAGTACGAGCTGGGGATCTGTGACGAGGTGCAGTACACCAGTCTGGCCGGGGGCGTGTCCATGGGCGTCCACGAGAGCCAGTCCCGGTTTTATGAGAACCTTATCGGCCGCTCCAGGCCCTTTATCGAGGCCATTTACCCGAAAATGAAGGAGTTCTTCCCGGAGCAGCTGGCGGACGTGACGGCGGAGCAGTTCTACCGCGCCGTCAACAAGGCCCAGCCCTCCCTGATTCGCACCGAGGCGGACGAGCTGACCTACTGCCTGCACATCATGGTGCGCTATGAGATCGAAAAGCAGCTCATCGGCGGTACGCTGTCCGTCAAGGACGTGCCCGAGACCTGGAACCGGCTGTACAAGGAGTACCTGGGGGTGGACGTGCCCGACAACCGCAGCGGCTGCCTCCAGGACAGCCACTGGTCCGGCGGGGCCTTCGGCTACTTCCCCTCCTACGCCCTGGGCAGCGCCTACGGCGCCCAGATGCTGAAAAACATGGAGGCGGACATGGACGTGTGGGGCCCCGTGTCCCGGGGCGACCTGTCCGGGGTGTCGGAGTGGCTGCGGGAGAAGGTGCACCAATATGGTGGCCTGCTGGTGCCGGCGGATGTGGTGAAAAACGCCTGCGGCGTGTTCGACCCCACGGTGTTTGCCGACTACCTGGAGAAAAAGTACAGCGCGCTGTACGGACTGTGAGGGCGGGCTATGGAACCGGATTTTGAACAGATCACAGCCCAGGCCCGGACGGCGACGACGGAGCTGCTGGACGCGGCCAGTCTGAGAGCGGGAGACCTTTTCGTGGTGGGCTGTTCCTCCTCCGAGGTGCTGGGCGGGCGCATTGGCAAGGCGTCCAGCCAGGAGGCGGCCCGGGCCGTGTTCGGCGGGATCTACCCGATCCTGCGGGAGCGGGGGATCTACCTGGCTGCCCAGTGCTGCGAGCATTTGAACCGGGCCCTCATCGTCGAGGGGGTGTGCGCCGAACGGTACGGCTATGAGCCGGTGTGCGTGGTGCCCCAGCCCCACGCAGGGGGTTCCTTTGCCGTCCAGGCGTGGCGGGCCTTTGAGCGGCCCACGGCGGTGGAGCGCATCCGGGTCCACGCCGGGCTGGACATCGGCGGCACCCTTATCGGGATGCACCTGCGGGAGGTGGCGGTGCCCGTGCGGCTGAGCCTGGATCACATCGGACAGGCCATCCTGCTGTGCGCCCGCACCCGGCCCAGGTTCATCGGCGGGAGCCGGGCGGTCTACGAGTGACTGACATGATGGAAAAACGGGAGGCGGCGGGGCCGTCTCCCGTTTTTTCTCAGCCGGCTTCGGCGGATTGACGGAGGAAAAACTGTGCGCATATGGTGGACAAATGTTCCGGTTTTTCCCCAAAGGCAGGGCGGCACCCACAGATTTTGCAAGAAATCCGAGAGTTTCCTGCTTGAAACGGAGAAAAAAAGAGGGAGGATGGAGGGGGGGAAACAGGCAGATTTGGCACAGGTTTGGGCATTTTAATATTGACAGCGGCGGGTCGGCCCGGTATAATGTTTGGCGTATGACAGCATTGGAGCGCCTTGGCATGAATCAAGACGCCGCGGCCCCTGCAATTTGCGGGGCGGCAGTTTAACGCTACACAGCACTGAACGGGGCGCGCCCCGTTCGCCGTTTTCCCTCCGGGAAAACGAAAACCCCTGCCGACCGGTGGGGAGGATCCCGGTTTAACCTGAGCAGGATGGGCGGCATGATTCCGTTTTGCCCGGTTAAATATAAAATAAATAGGAGGATACGAAATGAAGAAGTTTCTTAGCATGGCCCTGGCGCTTGCTATGATGCTCAGCCTGTTTGCCTGCGGCAACCCCGGTGCTGACACCAGCAATCCCCCGGCCGACAAGACAGACGCGCCTGAGCAGAGCCAGGGCGTGCAGCTGGGCGAGTTCCAGCCCATGACCTATGAGGAGCAGGTGGTCTATGACACCGCCCTGGGCGAGTTCTACAACGCCTTTATGGAGGCCAAGAAGGCCGTTACGTCTTCCGAGCGGTACGCCCTGATGGCCGTGGCCGAGGCCAAGATGCTGGAGTCCGGCGTCATGATCCCCACCCAGGGTGACGGCGGCCGCTACGGCATCCGGCACGTGGTTCCCCGCACCATCTCCACCGTGGGCTGGGGCAGCGACAGCGACCGTCTGCACACCATGATCGTGGTGGAGGAGCTGCTGAAGGCCGCGGATTCCAGCGAGGTCACCAAGCTGTGGAACGAGCTGGCCGGCACCGGCACCTTCAAGGAGGAGGTCAAGAAGCTCCTCACCGACAAGGGCTATACCCTGGTTGACAGCACGGACTATATCTATACCTCCGACCCCACCACCTGGGACTATCTGGCCACCTGGCAGTCCAGCCAGTCCGAGCCCACCTGCTTCCTGGTGGACGGCCTGGTGAACTATGACATGGAGAACGTGATGTATCCCTCCCTGGCCGAGAGCTGGGAGGAGTCCGAGGACGGCCTGACCTACACCTTCAAGATCCGCCAGGGCGTGAAGTGGGTGGACTCCCAGGGCCGTGAGGTTGGCGAGGTTCAGGCTGACGACTGGGTTGCCGGTCTCCAGCACTGCGCCGACTGCGGCGGCGGCGCCGCTGAGATGCTGGCCTCCCTGGAGGGCATGAGCGATTACCTGAGCGGCACCACCACCGACTTCTCCACCGTGGGCGTCACCGCTGTGGATAAGTACACCCTGGAGTACAAGCTCACCGCCCCCATGCCCTACTTCATGTCCGCCCTGACCTACGTGGGCCTGGGCGGCCCCCTGTGCCGCAGCTACTATGAGAGCCAGGGCGGCAAGTTCGGCGCCGAGTTTGATTCCGCCGCCGCCGACTACAACTACGGCAAGACCCCCAACAACATCGCCTATTGCGGCCCCATGCTGGTCACCAGCTGGACGGCCAACAACAGCATCGTCTACAAGGCCAACCCCACCTACTGGGATCCCGACTCTCTGAACGTCCACGAGATCACCTGGAAGTACTGGGACGGCCAGGACGTGCTCCAGCCCTACTATGACGTGAAGGACGGCAAGCTGGCCTCCATCGCCCTGGACGCCTCCCGTCTGGAGCAGTGCAAGAAGGACGGCATCTTTGAGGAGTATGCCGTGCTGTCTGTCAACAGCACCGGCTCCACCTATAACGGCTACTACAACCTGAACCGCGGCCGTTACGCCAACTATGACGACGAGACCAAGGGCGTGTCCAACAAGACCGCCGACAGCGCCAAGGAGATCAACCTGGCCGAGGGCGTGTACACCTCCGACATCCTGGATGACGCCGCCCGCTGGCACAACGCCATCAACAACAAGAACTTCCGTCTGGCCCTGACCTTCGCCTTTGACCGCGGCGAGTACCAGGGCCAGCAGTATGGCGAGGATCTGAAGTACAACTCCATGCGCAACACCTTCGTGTGCGGCACCTTCGTCTCCCTGGAGGAGGAAGTGACCCTGGACATCGGTACCTTCCCCGCCGGCACCCACTATGGCGAGATCGTGCAGGCCCAGCTGGACGCGGACGGCTTCCCCATCAAGGTGTGGGATCCCGATGCTGACGACGGCATCGGCTCCAGTGACGGCTTCGACGGCTGGTACAATGCCGCCGCCGCCAAGGAGTATATGGCCAAGGCCGTGGAGGAGCTGGCCGCCGAGGGCGTTGAGGTCACCAAGGAGAACCCCATCCAGATCGACGTCACGTACCAGTCCAGCAACCAGACCTACGTCAACCAGTTCAATGCCTACAAGAAGTGCATTGAGGAGAACCTGGACGGCCTGGTGCAGGTCAACCTGATGGGCTTTGACGACCGCAACGACTACTACAGCAGCAGCTACTTCCCCACCTCCGGCTTCGACTACAACTATGATATCTCCTTTGCCTCCGGCTGGAGCGCCGACTACGCGGATCCGGGCAACTTCCTGGAGACCCTGGTGCCGCCTCCCGATGGCACCGGCTATGTGACCATGAGCTTCGGCCTGTGGTAAAAAGCGGCCCTGAATAAGAGCTAATATACTGCGCGTGCAGGAGGATGGTGCGTGCCATTCTCCTGCACGCGTATCGGCACAATTTCTCCCCCCTTACGGGGGAGGGAACGGAAGCGTGGAGTGAAATAACCGTTTCCTCCCCCGCGAGGGGGGACAGAACGGAAGATTAGGTGCGTGAGATCATGGGAAAATATCTGGTAAAACGCCTGCTTCACGGCGTGGTATCCATCATCGCGGTCGTGATCATCGTCATGGTGATGGTCTACGCCCTGCTGAACCGGATGCTGATCTTTGCCGGCGACTCAGTGTACAGCCGGCAGATGAACAACGCGAAGGTCAGCTATATGTATTCCCGGTGGGAGGAGTACGGCTATCTGGACTATGTGACCTACGCGGAGTGGCTCCAGCAGATCACCGCCGCCGGCGAGATCACCGAGGAGGTTCGGGAGCAGGCGGTGGCGTTTGGCCGCACCCCGGCCAACGATTCAGAGATCGTGGCGGAGTATGTGGAGCAATTCACCCAGTATTACGAGTCCCAGGGCTATACCGTCCAGCGGAACAACGCCAAGGTGAGTGGCCGGAAGGTGGCCACCGGCGGGCAGCAGATCCTGTTCGCCTACCGGGATGTGCCGCTGATCAACCGGGTCGTGGACTACTTCACCAACCTGGTGAGCATCGACAACATCCACTACGTGGAGGACGACTCCACCCTGGTGGGGGAGCGGGGCCTGACCTTCACCTGGTTTGACCCGGTGTACGGCGGGGACAAATTTTCCCCGGCCATCATCGGGAACGGCACCCGCCACAAGTACCTGCTGTATGTGGATGGCCAGTTCCCCTATGTCCACCAGAACATCGCCACCATTCAGCTGGGCCAGTCCTATTCGGTGAACAAGGGCGTGGACGTGTTCGACACCATGACGCGGAGCCAGGGCTCCTATGTGCTGTCCAACATGACCTTCCCCACCGGCTTTGTGGAGGACAGCGCGGACGATCTGCACACCGCCACCTACCGGGCGGGCTCCAGCAGCGACGAGTTCAGCTCGGTGCGCTTTGACGACGACTATACCAACGTGTCGGTGACCCGGCGCAGTATGTCCAAGATCGGCTTCTCCTTCGTCATCGGCATCATCTCGGTGCTTATGGCCTACGCGCTGGGGCTGCCTCTGGGCATCCTGATGGCCCGGCGGAAGGATAAGCTCATCGACAAGTTGGGCACCGTCTACATCGTGTTCATCATCGCGGTGCCCTCCCTGGCGTATATCTTCCTGTTCAAGGCCATCGGCGGCCAGGTGATCGGCCTGCCCGCCACCTTTGACATGGAGTCCACCAACAAGCTGATGTTTATCCTGCCCATCGTATCGCTGGCGCTGCCCTCGGTGGCCAACCTGATGAAGTGGATGCGCCGGTATATGATCGACCAGATGAACTCGGACTATGTGAAGTTCGCCCGATCCGGCGGCTTGACGGAGGGTGAGATTTTCACCAAGCACATCCTGAAAAACGCGGTGATCCCCATTGTCCACGGCATCCCGGGCAGCGTGCTGGGGGCCATGACGGGCGCCATCATCACCGAGCGCGTGTATGTGGTGCCCGGCGCCGGCAACCTGCTGACGGAGGCCATCAACAAATACGACAACGGCGTCATCGTGGGCGTGACCCTGTTCTATGCGGTGCTGTCCGTGGTGTCCATCATTCTGGGCGACATTCTGATGGCCACGGTGGATCCGCGCATCTCGTTCTCGACGAAGGATAGGTGAGAGATATGGAGCATGATCTGAGTCAATACGGCATGAGCGAGGAGAAGCTGTTCTCCTTCCACGACCACAGCGATCTGGAGTCGGAGAAAATCACCGCCCCCCGGTACTCCTACTGGCAGTCCGTGTTCCGCGTGTTTTTCCGCAACAAGCTGAACATCGTGATACTTGCCTTGCTGGTGTTTGTCATCGCGTTCGCGTATATCTATCCCTCGGTGACGCACTATGATCAATTTGAAAACCTGATGGACGCCACCGCCAAGCATCTGCCCCCCGCCCGGGCGCTGAAGAAGTTTGGTCTGGATCTGAAATGGATCCTGGGCAGCGGCGCTGCTGGCCAGTCCACCTTCCAGGCCATTTGGAACGGCTCCCGCATCTCCATCTCCCTGGCGTTTATCTGCGCCGCCATCAACATGACGGTGGGCGTTGTGGTGGGCGCCGTCTGGGGCTTCTCGAAAAAAGTGGACATCATCATGATGGAGGTCTACAACATCATCGGCAACGTGCCCTATATCCTGCTGATCGCCGTGATGGTGATGCTGTTCTCGGCCAGCTTCTGGACGATGGTGCTGGCCCTGACCGTTACCGGCTGGCTGGGCATTGCGTACTTCATCCGCACCCAGGTGGTGATCATCCGGGATCGGGAGTACAACCTGGCCTCCCGGTGCCTGGGCACCTCCACCATCAAGATCGCCATGAAGAACATCCTGCCCTTCATGACCTCCGTGATCGTGACCCTGTTGGCCACCGAGATCCCCTCCTATATCTCCTACGAGGTGTTCCTGTCCTATATCGGCATGGGCCTGTCCGATATGTCCCTGGGCCGCCTGATCTACGAGGCGGAGAGCGCCATGGTTACCCCCGGCTGGGAATTTGAGTTCTGGAGCCCCGTGGCCATTTCCTCCATTATCACGGTGGTGCTGTATGTGATCGGCCAGAACCTGGGCGACGCGTCCGATCCCAGAACCCATATGTAAGGGGGCGGCGTTATGGAAGATAAAAAAGTGCTGTTATCCGTCAAGAATCTGGACGTGAAGTTCCGGGTTCGCGGAAGAATCCTCACCGCCATCCGGGGGATTTCCCTGGACATCTATGAAAACGAGTCCATCGCCATCGTGGGTGAATCGGGCTCCGGCAAGTCGGTGTTCACCAAGACCTTCGCCGGAATGCTGGACTCCAACGGCTTTATCAGCAACGGCTCCATCATCTTCAACGACGACGAGCTGGCGGATACGGTGGTGAAGCTGGACTCCACCGCCCACTCCATGATGGATCGGGCGAAGCGGAAGCTGGACGAGTACGCCCACCTGGAGCTGGGGGCTGCCACCTACCAGAAGATCCTGGAGCTGGAGAGCGAGAAGAAGCGGCGCAGCGGTCTGAGCGGCGAGGAGGTGGAGGCGGCTGAGCGGGAGCTGAAGGAGCTCCAGTATCAGCGCACCAGCGTGTTCAACCAGCGGCAGACCTATGATCCCGCCAAGGAGAAGGACAAGATCCAGGAGGCCGACAAGGCCCTCAAGGAGTACGACGCCAAGCTCAAGGAGCTGAAGCGGCACAATGAGCAGATGGCCCGGGAGAAGAAGCAGAGCGCGGCGTCGGACACCGCCTACCTGAAGCATTACCAGGAGGAATCCGCCCGGCTCCACGCCCAGTACGAGCAGGAGATCAAGGGCGAGATCACCCCGGAGACCCGCAAGCGCAACGAGATCCTGGCCAAGGAGATCTACCTGTCCGTGGGGCGGTTCGGGCTGAGGCGGCGGATGAAGTGCGAAAACAAGCTGCTGGAGGCGCTGAAAAAGGCCATGCAGCTGGGGGTGGATCTGGACGACGACGCCCAGCGCAGCGCTGTGTTCGACGAGGTGGCCTTCCGGGTGCGTTACCTGGACGAGACGCCGGAACAGCTCCACGGCACCTGCGTGCTCAACCTGGCCAACGTGAAATATGCCAAGGACTGGACGAAGATCCGGGGCCGCCGGATCGCCACCGTGTTCCAGGATCCCATGACCTCTCTGAACCCCATCATCACCATCGGCAAGCAGATCACCTCTGTGATCATCAAGCACCAGCAGTGCAGCGAGGCGGAGGCCCGCCGCCGGGCCCTGGATCTGATGCACAAGGTGGGCATACCCAACGCCGCCGCCCGGTTTGACGACTATCCCTTCCAGTACTCCGGCGGTATGCGCCAGCGCATCGTCATCGCCATCGCCCTGTCCTGCCAGCCCAAGATCCTCATCTGCGACGAGCCCACCACCGCCCTGGACGTGACCATTCAGGCCCAGATCCTCCAACTCATCAAGGATCTGCAAAAGGAGTTCAACTACACCATCGTGTTCATCACCCACGACCTGGGCGTGGTGGCCAATATCGCCGACCGGGTGGCAGTGCTGTACGCCGGCCAGATCATCGAGCTGGGAAAGGTGGAGGAGGTCTTCTACGACCCCCGCCACCCCTACACCTGGGCGCTGCTGTCCTCTCTGCCCCAGCTGGCCCAGAAGAACACCAAGCTGTACTCCATCACCGGTACGCCGCCCTCCCTGTACAATCAGATCGTGGGAGACGCCTTCGCCCCCCGGAATCCCTACTGCCTGGAGATCGACACCCTGGCGGAGCCGCCCATGTTCCAGGTCACCGACACCCATTTTGCCAAGACCTGGCTGCTGGATCCCCGGGCGCCCAAGATCGAGAAACCCGAGGGAATCCACGACATCCACGAAAAGCTGATCGCAGCATTCAACATTTAGGGAGGGTCGGATCGTGACGCAAGAGAAAGCAACTGAGGTACGGGCCGGCAGCCTTCCGGAGCACGGCCCGCTGGACGAGAACGGCAGGGAGATCCTGCTGTCGCTGAAAAATGTGGATATCACCTTCGGCAAGGGGGACGCCGCCGTCCGCGCCGTCCAGGACGCCAGCTTCGACATCTACAAGGGGGAGACCTTCTCCCTGGTGGGCGAGTCCGGATCGGGCAAGACCACCGTGGGCCGGGCGGTGATCCGGGTCAATCCTCTGGCCGGGGGCGAGATCCGCTACAAGGGTGTGCGCATCTCGGGCAAGATCCCCCGCTCCCTGGATCGAGAGGTCATCCGCAATATCCAGATGGTGTTCCAGGATCCGGCGGCGTCGCTGAACGAACGGGCCACCGTGGACTACATCATCTCCGAGGGCCTCTATAACTTCCACCTGTTCGAGAACGAGGCCGACCGGGTGAAAAAGGTGGAGACCATCATTGAGGAGGTGGGCCTGCTCCCCGAGCACCTCACCCGTTATCCCCACGAGTTCTCCGGCGGCCAGCGCCAGCGCATCGGCATCGCCCGGGCCATGGTGATGGAGCCAGAGCTGGTGGTGGCGGACGAGCCCATCTCCGCCCTGGACGTGTCCATCCGCGCCCAGGTGCTCAACCTGATGAAGAAGTTCCAGGAGGAGAAGGGGATCACCTACCTGTTCATCGCCCACGATCTTTCCGTGGTGCGCTTTATCTCCGACCGCATCGGCGTGATCTACAAGGGGCGGATCGTGGAGGTGGCGGAGGCGGAGGAACTGTTCAACTTCCCCCTGCACCCCTACACCCACTCCCTCATCTCCGCCATTCCCATACCCGATCCCCAGCTGGAAAAGAACAAGGTGCTGTACACCTACGACCCCTCCATCCACGACTACTCGGAGGATAAGCCGGAGTTTGTGTGCATTGGCCATGACCACTATATCTACGGTAACAAGAAGGAGATCGCGGAGTACAAGGCCATCCGGGACAAGGGCGTGCCGGTGAAGGCCGTCACCATTCAGGATCCGGATCACCCCGTGGAGCACAAGACCGATGACAACGCCGCGGAGCGGGCTGCCGACGCTGAGATCCTGGCCCATCCCGCCCGGGACACGGGCAGCATCTGGTATAAGATCCTGTCCTTCCTGCTGCCCATCCTGGGTATTATCGCGGCGGTGGTGTTCCGCAAGCACAACTATATCCGCAATTACAAGGCCTGCAAGGGCGGCGCTGTGGCCGGGTTCATCTTCTTGGCGGTGATCGCCGTGCTCTTTGTGCTGCTGCTGGTGCTGGCGGTGATTTAGGCTTGGGGCGGACAGCAAGAGACAACCGGGATCGCCCCCACCCCAGGCCGGTGGAGAAAATCCAGCTGCCGGAGGGAAATGTAGGGCGGCGGCTGATTGCGGCGGCCATCCTGCTGTTGATCGGTGGGGCCGGGCTGGCCTACGCCTTCACCCAGCTTATGACACCGGAATCCGGGTGGCAGGCCATTGAGGCCAGCACCGCCCAGGGGCCGGGCTGCGGCGACGAGCTGGTGTTCCTCTATGAGCTGGGCGCCGACGGGGCCTCGCCCGCGGCGGAGAACAGGGCCATCTCGGCGCTGTACTCCGACGCCTGTCGGACGCTGTTCCAGCTGTTCCACACGGTGGAGAGCTTCGAGGGCGTCACCAACCTGCGGGATCTGAGCCTCCACCCCAACGAGACGCTGACGGTGGACGGGATGCTGTATCGGGCCCTTGAGACGGTGCAGCGCAGCGGCGACCGCACCATCTACCTGGGCCCGGTGTACGCCCGGTATGGCGACCTGTTCTTCTGCCAGGATGACGTACAGCTGACGGATTTCGATCCCCGGCTCAGCGGGAACGTGGCCCGGGAGTATGAGACGTTGGCCGCCTGGGCCCGGGATCGGTCGGCCATCGACCTACGGCTGCTGGGGGATAACCAGGTGTGCCTCTATGTGTCGGAGGACTACCTGGCCTTCGCCCGGCGGGAGGGCGTGGAGCGGTTTCTGGACTTTGGCTGGCTGAGAAACGCCTTTGTGGTGGATGCGCTGGCGGAGCTGATGATAGAAAACGGCTTTACCCGTGGCACGATTTCCAGCTATGACGGCTTCCAGCGGAACCTGGACAGCCGGGAGACAGACTACAGCCTGAGTGTGCTGGACTATGTGGACGGCGTGATCTGTCCAGCGGCGGTGCTGCGCTACCGGGGCCCCCGGAGCGTGGTGTGTCTACAGGATTACGCCATGGACGATCTGGACTGGCAGCGGATCTACCGCCTGGAGGACGGCGAGACGCGCACCACCTACCTGTCCCCGGAGGACGGGCTGTGCCGGAGTGCCGCCCACAGCCTGATCGCCTATTCCGACCAGATAGGCTGCGGGGAGATCGCCCTGGGGCTGGCCCCCGTCTATGTGGCGGAGGAGCTGGAATCCGGGGCGCTGGACGGGCTGGCCCGTGAGGGGATTCAGTCCATCTACTGCCGGGATCGGGTGATTTACGCCACTGAGCCCGGGGTAACACTCACCAATCTGTATGAGGGCGGCGGGGTGCGGTATACCCTGGCCCGGAGCTGAGAGGCAAAAGAGACGCGGCCCCCGGAGGATTCCGGGGGCCGCATTTTGCGCCGGATGGGAAATGACAGCCCAGGCGGTGGCGTCTAAAAGGGAGGGCTCGCTTTACAATAGGTGTCGGAATTACGGGCCCCGCACAAAGCATATCACGGAAAGGGCGAAAATGAGCAAGAATAGCTCAGCAAACCATGGCTATGCTTGTGCAACCATTGACGTAGAGACAAATTCTCCATTGTCGAATATGCCTTCATACAGCAGGTTTCCGTTCTCATCATATTCTTTGCCCTCACCTGAATAGGTTCCTGCCTGCCAACCACCGTCATATTTGACGTTGCCGTTTGGCCAATAAGAAATGCCTTGGCCATCCCGCTGGTTATCAAGGAAATCACCTTGATAATTCTTTATGCCAGCATCATCATATGAGGTGCCATTTCCGCTTCGGAGGCCGTTTTCGCAATAGCCCTCATAATTAATTGTACCGCTTTCCGAATGTATGGTTCCAAAGCCATTGGGCTGTCCATTTGCAAACGCGCCTTTATAATATGGCTGCCCATTTTCCCAATACCAAGTCCCTTGGCCGCTCCAAGTATCGGAACTCCACGCGCCAGAATATTGAAGGGTTCCGTCCCTATAATACCCGTTGCCATTGCCGCTCTTAACTCCATTTTTGAAACGACCATCATACTGAAGGGTAGTTCCATCCTGATAATATAATTTGCCGTATCCAGAGTATTGATTATCCTGCCATCCTCCGATATATGCTATCGTTCCATCCTCACGATAACTGGTGCCGCTTCCGTTTCTCTTGTCATCGGTCCAATTCCCCTCAAATCGTGTATTACCGTTTTCCCAGTAAAGGGTCCCGCTGCCGCTATAGTTGTTTCCATCCCACTCTCCTGTATATCGGACGCTTCCGTCGTTGAAATAGGTAGTCCCCTCGACAGCATGTCCGCTCTCATAGGTTCCGTCAAAAAGAATGGCTCCGTCTGGATAATACTTTTTTCCGGCCCCATTGATAGAGCCGTTCAGATAAGTTCCCTCCATTTTATAAATCTTTTTAGCAGAGGAATCTAAAAACCATTTGCTTCCATAGCCGTTGTACTCTCCGTCAAAAAAGACCCCCTCATATTTGCTGTCTATGCCGTACAAGGTCCCGTAGCCGCAGTATTCGCCTTCCACGAACTGCCCTTCATAGTAAAGATTAGGATCCACATCTTTATCTTTCTCGAACGTGTACTCTGCATCGTATCGGTATTCGCGCCCCTGCCCATCGGGCACCCCGCCTTTGTAAGACCCCTCGTAGACACATCGATAGGATTGTGAGACATCTGTATTGCGAACAGTATTAATCAGCTCAAACTCTTTTCCATAGCCGTCAAACAGATTGTTTTTAAACTCTCCAATATAAACAAGCTCTCCCTGGCTGTTGAATAGTCGGCCTGTTCCAGACGCAAAATTCCCGGTGGCATTACCAAAGTACTGCTGGAGTTCTCCGGTACCGGAATTATTGATTTCCAACGGGCAATACTGCGTTTGCATAATGAAATTCATTGTAAAAATAAGTATGATGCATTGGATCATTATAATGACCCAATTGATCCGTTTTACGGTTTCGGCCCGGGCATTTGGCTCTCCAGATTCTTTGTAGGTTTTTTGAGAAAAAAGAAAAGAAAGAAACGAAAATGTAGCAGAGATCAGTATAGACGTGAATAGCGGGTTCAGGGCAGTGACCGCTTTGTTGAATAAATAGGATTCCTGAAAAACAGGAAAAGAAATAATGAATATACATCCGACGGCCAACGCTGTCATGAACAGAACCGGAAGCCACATGAAAATTGTTTGGGGCGCAATAGGATAAAACCATATGATCCGGCCCCGTTTGTCGCAGTTGGGACATTTGCGTTGTTCTTTCTTTTCAAATTCATTTCTGTCATAAGCAAATATTTTTTTGCAGTGACCACATTTGAGATACAATAAATCATGATCCCGTCCGATATAACGCATATTAGCACCTTCCTTACAATAATCAATGTTATTTGAATTGCTGAAACCAAGAATCATGCGGCGCCTTGCACAGTCCTTTTATGGCAGAAAACAAGAAAAAGCAGGGAGGGGAAATTTTTCGTTCCATACATTTTTCTGTATTTTACCAAAAAAAGGTCGAAATTGCAAGCTTTTTTTGGGTAGCATAGTAATGTACATAGTAATGGCATAGTAATGAATCTTGATGCAGTGGAAGGCTGTGTTCCGGCGTGATGAGAGCAGCGCCCGGGAGGACGTCAATATGTTGCGGGCTGCTATCGGAGCTGTTGTGCTTGAAGCAACCGATGTTATACTTAATTGGCCAGCAGGCGGGAGAGAACTGAAGGAAAATACTCCCTAAAAAAGAAAGACCCGGACGCCTGATGAGCGTCCAGGAGGGGGGAGCAGGGGCATATTCCATTTTCAGCAGGAGGCCGTGCTGGGCCTCTCTGCTTTTTTCTGTCCATGTACAGCCGCGCGCCCATCCAGGTCCACCAAGTCCGACGAACAATGAAATCCTAATCAAGCCACTCTCCTTATGGTCGGAGTACAGCACGGGCGGCCTGCTGATTTTGCTGGAAACAGGGTGTCGAAATGAACCGCAAATTGAACCTCAAAAACTGATTTTAAGGGCTTTGAGCCTCAATGACCTCAACTTTTCTTGTTTCTTCCGGCTCAATTTTGTCAGACCTTGCTACACAGAAAAACCCCGGAACCGTGTGGCTCCGGGGTTTTGCAGGAAACTCAGCGCTTGGAGAACTGAGGCGCGCGGCGGGCGGCCTTGAGGCCGTACTTCTTACGCTCTTTCATGCGCGGATCGCGGGTGAGGAACCCAGCGGCCTTCAGGGCGGGGCGGAACTCGGGATCCATCTCCAGCAGGGCGCGGGAGATGCCGTGGCGCAGGGCGCCGGCCTGGCCGGTGACGCCGCCGCCGGTGACGGTGGCGGTGATGTCCACCTTGCCCAGGGTGCCGGTGGTGTTCAGGGGCTGGCGAACCACCATCTTCAGGGTCTCCAGACCGAAATACTCCTCAATGTCCCGGCCGTTGATGGTGATGGCGCCGGTGCCGCCGGGGAACAGATGGACGCGGGCCACGGAGGACTTCCGGCGGCCGGTGCCGTAATGATAAGGCTTCTTGCTCTTGTACATATTCCGTTACCTCCTTAGTCCACGGCCCAGGGCTCGGGCTTCTGGGCGGCGTGGGGATGGCTGTCGCCGCGGTAGATCTTCAGGCGGGTCAGCGAGTCCTTGGTGACGATGTTCCGGGGCATCATGCCGCGGACGGCCAGACGCATGGCCAGCTCGGGCTTGCTCTGCATCAGCAGGCGGTACTTGGTCTCCTTGAGGCCGCCCACCCAGCCGGAGTGAGTGCGGTAGTACTTCTGCTCCAGCTTCTTGCCGGTGAGTACCGCCTTGTCTGCGTTGATGACGATGACGAAGTCGCCACAGTCGGCGTGGGGGGTGTACTCAGGCTTATGCTTGCCCCGCAGGATGGTGGCCGCAATCACGGCCGTCTTGCCCAGAGGCTTGCCGGCAGCGTCCAGCACGTACCACTTGCGCTGGATGTTACCCTTGTTTGCCATAAAGGTAGACATTTCTGGTTTCCTCCATTTATCTCAAATTTGTATGAAGCAAGGGAATGCTCCCCTTTACAACGGGGAGCATGGTGTATTATAATGCGGGAAAGCGGATCTGTCAACCGGAATATCCGGATTTTTTCAGATATTTTTCAAATACTTGCTTAATCGCAGCTGAACTTTAAAATACTATGTTATTCTCACTTTGATATTTTCTTTGCGACCGGGGTTCGCGGCCGCGCTGTCGGAGCGGGAAAGCCCGCTCCCCGGCTGTCGCTTTGATTTGGGAGGTAGACGCCATGCAGCATATCCTGTCCTATCTGCGCCGGTGCGTGGAGGACTACGACATGATTCAGCCGGGGGATCGGATCGCCGTGGGCGTGTCCGGCGGGAAGGACTCGCTGGTGTTGCTGTACGCCATGGCCAAGCTGCGGGAATTTTATCCCGCGCCCTTTGAGCTCCACGCCGTCACCGTCCACCCCGGCGCACCTGGGATGGACTTCGGTCCGGTAGCGGCGTTCTGCCGGGAGCTGGAGGTGCCCTATCACCTGATTGAGACGGAGATCTTTCACATCATCTTCGACGTGCGGCAGGAGAAGAACCCCTGCTCCATGTGTGCCAAGATGCGCCGGGGGGCCATGCACAACGCCCTGAAAGAGCTGGGTATCCACAAGGTGGCCCTGGGCCACCACCGGGATGACGCGGTGGAGACCTTTTTCCTGTCCCTGTTCTACGAGGGGCGGCTGTCCTGCTTCCAGCCGGTGACCTGGCTGGATCGGATGGAGATCACCCAGATCCGCCCCCTGCTGTACTGCGGGGAAGGGATGGTGCGGGGGGCGGCGAAGCGGCACAACCTGCCGGTGGTGCACAATCCTTGTCCCGCCGACGGGAACACCCGGCGGCAGGAGGTGAAGGAGCTGGTGGCGCGGCTGTCCAGGGACTATCCCCGCCTGAAGGACTACGTGTTTGGCTCGATGCAGCGCCTGCCCCTGCCCCAGTGGGGGCCGGTGGGGGGCGGACGGCGGCTGCGCCGCCGGGGAATGGAGGACGGCGATGCTGAATAAGATTTTCAACCCGGAAAACGCCTTTTTCCGCTTTCTGGGGCTCTTAGTAGATGTGGTGGCGTTCAGCCTGATGTGGCTGCTCTGCGCTGCCACGGTGGTGCTGCTGGGGCCGGGCACCACCGCTCTGTACGACGCCATGGCCCGGCATCTGCGTAAGGGGCAGCTGGGGGGCTATGTGCGCTTTTGGGAGTCGCTGAAGGCCAATTTCAAGGTGGGGTGCCCCGCTGGACTGGTGATCGTAGCTCTCGGATACGTTCTGGTGAAGCTGCGGGGGGTGCTGTTTGAGGCGGCGCGGACGGGAGATCAGGCCATGCTGATGCTCTATGTGGGCTTTTGGGTATGCTTTGTGGTGATCTGCGGCATTGGGGCCTATATCTTCCCGGTGCTGTCCCGGTTTACCTTTGGGGTGGGGGGACTGCTGGCCACCAGCGTGAAGCTGGCCTTTGCCCATCCGCTGACCACACTGGGGCTGGGGATCGTCACAGCCGGATGCGTTTTGCTGAGTATTGCCTATTGGCTGCCCGCGCTGGTGCTGCCCTATGTGTGGGCGTGGCTGGCCAGCCTGCTGCTGGAGCGGGTGTTCAAGCCCTTTATGGAGGGGCAGGGGGAGGCGGAGGGCGCCGCCCCCGAAGCGGACGATGAGGAGGAGTGACCGTGGGAATTTATCAGATCAATTCCTCAAATGCCGCCGCAGTGGCGGAGCTTATGGCCGCCATCAAACCGGACTGGTGGGACTTTGAGGGGGCGAACCAGCAGCTTTTGGAGGTGTCCGCGCTGGCAAAGCTGGTGGGCTGGTATATGGGAGAGCCGACAGCCCCCAAGGGGTGGATCCTGTGCGCGGAATACGAGGGCTACTCCTATTTGAGCATTGAGTGCCTGGGGTATGACGACAACGGGAGCTTTGCCATGGAGGGGCAGCTGGAGCCGCTGCTGAGGCAGGCGGAGGCCCACGCGAGGGAGCAGGGCTTCCGCAACTTGAAGTATGTGATCAGCTCCCCTGGGTTGTCCTGCCACGGCAGGCCGCTGGCGAACTATGCGGACGAGCTGAGGGCGCTGGCTTCTCACGGCAGAGCGCATTTTGACTATTTTGTGGACTATGGATTTACTCCGGCGGGCCTGATCCCCAACTGCTACGGGATTCACTGTCATGGGATCATCATGATAAAGCCGCTGGTGTGAGCGTTCAGGAAGCAAGGGGCGGTACGGCCACCGGCCGTACCGCTCCTTGCTTCATTTGTAGAGGTTATCCGCGCCGCCTCGCCAGGAAACCGGCACAGCCGGCGGCGAACAGGGCGAGGAGAATGGCGCCGGAGCAACCCCCGGTGGAGGCGGGCAGGGGCCCGGTCACAGCGGCGGACAGGAGGGAGGCCGCGGCGGAGGCCAAGGCGTACCAGGGGAGGAAGAACGCCTGGGGAAGCAGCCCCAGGGGGCCGTCCCAGTAGTGTCCCACGGCCAGCTCCTGGACGAGGGTGAGCAGGAGCATGAGGAGGCCGAAGGCACACAGCGGAAGGGCCTGCCGCAGAATCCCCTCGGAAGGGTCGCACAATTTGTACGCGGCGAGCCCCCAGGCCAGGAGAAAGAGCACCGACAAAACCGGAAGAAGGGACACAGCCGCGGACGGCAGGGCCGGGATCGCCCACATCAGCAGGAGGCCGGGGATCAGCGGAACAACGCCCAGACCAAGCAGCGGCAGCGTTTTTTTCATCTCAAAGGCTCCTTTCTAAACAGAACACCCGCCGGGAAGCGTCCGCCCCCCGGCGGGTGCCGGCGTCTGTCAGGGAATCAGGGTGGGCACCAGCGCCGCCAGCTTGTCCGCCAGCTGGGCGTGGCCCTTCCGGGTCAGGTGCATCCCGTCCACGTGGTTGAACTCGCAGTCCAGCGCCTCCACATAGTGGGCCCCGGTGAGGGCTACGTGGGTGCGAAGGTAGGGGGGCAGCGCCCGGGACTTCTCAATGCAGCCCCGGCCCATGGCAAGGCCGTTGTCCGAGCCCTCCATCTCCGGCAGGATCACCGGCGGGCACACCACCAGGATGTTGGGGGCGTGATCTCCCCAGCAGTCCACGCTCTGGGCCTTGCGCACCAGCCGCTCCATGCCGATGCCAATGCAGGGGGCGTTGGCTCCGAAGCGTTCCTTTACGTCGTTGGTGCCCAGCATGATGATCAGCATGTCAATGACCTCATGGCTTTTCAGCAGGGAGTAGATCACGCTCAGCGCGTCCATGGTCTCATGGAGGGGATCGGGGAACACGGTGGTGCGGCCGGACAGGCCCTCCTCCGTCACCAGGTAGTCCGGGCCAAGGGCGGTTTGCAGGCGGCAGGTCCACCGCTCGTCCTCATTGAAGCGGATGCCGCCGTCGGCGCAGTCGGCGGGGTCGGCGCAGTAGCCGTGGGTGTTGGAGTCGCCGAGGCAGAGAATGTGCTTTTTCATGGTAAAGACCTCACAGATAACAGAATGTGTAGGGGCCGATGTCCTCATCGGCCTTGCCAATCAGCGTTACCCAGGGCCGGTGGGGACACCGGCCCCTGCGGTTTATTTTCTCAGCTCGGGCAGGGAGGCGGCGGCCACAGACTGGCCCACCCGGCGGGCCTTCTCGTCGGGCAGGGAGGCGTCGATGGCGTTGGCCACCTCGGGGTACTCGTCGGCCAGCACCGCCTTGGCGGCGTCCAGAATGAGGTCGCCGCCCCGGCCAGACATGACCCGGCCCTGGAGCTGGGCATATTTGAAGCCGTAATAGCCGTGGTACAGGGCCAGGGAGTGGCCCAGGTACACGCCGATGGAGCGATAGACCTTCTCGGCGGCCTCGCTGCCCTCGTCCAGCAGCTTCTGCACCACCTTCAGCTTCTCGGCAGGGGAGAGGGACTCGTCCAGCTCAATGCCCGCCCGGGGGGCCAGCTTGATCACCCCGTCCTGGGAGAAATACTTCACGCCGCAGCCGATGTCGCCGCTCCACTCGTCCCGCATGGCCTCGGGGTTGGCGTCCACCGGCACGAAGGCCAGCTCGTTGAGCCAGCCGGTGACCCGGCCCTGGGCGTCCACGTAGCCCACCGCCTCGCTGGTGCCCATGGCGATGCCCAGCACGTTGTTCTCCCCCAGGTTCATGGCCCCCGCCAGGGCGGACACGTCGCCGTCGTTGGCCACGATGTAGGGCACGTCCCCAAAGGTGTCGGTGATGGCGCGGATGTAGATATCCTTCACCTTGGCGTCAAAGAGATCCTTGGGCACCTGGAGGAACAGGGAGGCGTTCATGGTGCGGTTGTCAATATACACACCGGCGGAGGACACGCCCACCGCGTCCACCCGGGGCATATGCTCGGCGGCGGACTTCAGGGCGGCCACAATGCCGTCGTAGTGGTAGTCGGGGTCGGAGTTGATCTTGGGGAACCACACCACCTCCTCGGAGAACACGGGCTCGCCGTTGACCACGGCGGACACCTTCCGGTCGGAGCCGCCCGCGTCAAAGCCGATGCGGCAGCCGTCCAGGTGGCGGCCAATGGCCTTGGGGTCGCTGCTCTCCGCGGGCACCTTGTCGCAGGCGACGATCTCGAAGGGGTGCTCGAACACGTTGGCCATGTAGTCCCAGTCAAAGGCCTGCCGGCCGGTGGCGGAATAGTGGACGTTCATTTTGTCCGCCAGCTCCTGGCTGCCGGCGAGGTAGACCCGGAAACCGCCGTACATCCACAGCATGGTTTTGATGACCCGCTCCACATAGTACTCGTCGGCGGCGGCCATGTCCGGCGTGCCGTGGATTTTCACGTGCCACACGGCCACCTGGCCGTTGGAGCGCTCCACAGCCACGTCCAGGGGCTTGTCCGCCCCGGCCAGGAAGGCGCGGTTGAACTGGGCCAGCGGGATGAAGCCGGGATCCAGCTCCGGGACATTTTTCACAGATACTTCGATGCCGAGATGATTCATGACAGTCGTCCTCCATTTCAATCCATAGAAGTAACGGATGCGGGCAAAATGCGGGCCGGACGGAAGAAATTTCCCGTTTTTTGTGACAGTAGCCAAAAAACGCCCAGTATCCATACTATAAGCCTATCAGTTTTTCGCAAAAAGTCAAGCATTTTTTGGATAAAATGAAAATTATTTTCGTCCACACCCTTGACGCGGCCCCTCCGGGCGGGTATCATAAGGGTAGTTTAGGCAAAACCGATTTTCAGAAAGGTGGAACGCGTTATGGATGTGAAACGTATGCAGGGCCATCAGCAGTGGCTCAGGGAGGAGCTGGATCGCTGTGTGACGTTCTGGCTGAAGAACGGCATGGATCCGGTGCACGGCGGGGTGTATACCTGCCTGGATCGGGAGGGGAAGGTGTTCTCCACCGACAAGAGCGTGTGGATGCAGGGGCGCTGCGGCTGGATCTTCGCCTACCTGTGCCACCTCTACGGGCCCAAGGACGAGTGGCTGGCCGCCAGCAAGAGCTGCCTGGACTTCCTGGAGAAGCACTGCATCAACCATGAGGCCGGGGGGCGGCTGTACTTCACCGTCACCGAGGACGGCAAGCCCCTGCGCCAGCGGCGCTACTGCTTCTCCGAGGCGTTCTACGCCCTGGCCAACGCGGAGTATTACGGCGTGGCCGGCGGGGAGGAGCACCTGGAGCGGGCCCGCCGGGCCTACGACCTCTACTGGGATCTGAACCACGGCATGAAGGATCCCACCGGCCTGGGCCCCAAGACCATCCCCGAGACCCGCACCGGCCGGGCCTTCGGCACCCCCATGATCATTCTCAATGTCACCGGCACCCTGCTGCGGGTGGACCCCGAGCGCAAGGAGCTCTACGAGCAGCGGGCCCAGCAGTGCGTGGACGAGATCTTTAAGTACCACGTGCACCCTGAGCTGAAGTGCGTGCTGGAGAACGTGGGCCCGGACGGCGAGGCCCGGCTCAACTACACCGAGGGCCGCGTCGTCAACCCCGGCCACGACATCGAGGGCGTGTGGTTCCTGCTGGAGCACGCCCAGCGCACCGGCGACCGGGAGCTGGTGAAGAAGGCCGCCCAGATCTTCGACTGGGCCATCGACCTGGGCTGGGACAACGAGTACGGCGGCCTGCTGTACTTTGTGGACTGCCTGGGCAAGCCCCCCGAGGCCTATGAGCACGACATGAAGCTGTGGTGGCCCCACGACGAGATCCTCATCGCCAGCCTGATGCTCTACCGGGACACCGGGGAGGAGAAGTATCTGGACTGGTTTGAAAAGACGCTGGACTACTGCAAGACCTACTTCTCCGATCCCGAGTTCGGCGAGTGGTACGGTTATCTGCGCCGGGACGGGAAGCCCACCCAACCCCCGTGTAAGGGGAGCACGTTCAAGGGCCCCTTCCATCTGCCCCGGATGCTCAGTATGTGCGAGCGGATGATGGATGGGCTGCTGAACGGGCAGTAAGGGGGCCGGTATGCCTTACGGCGACGTATTCACCAGAATCAACCGGGAATATTATCAGCTCACCAGCGCGGAGAAGAAGATCGCGGACTATATGCTCCTTCAGCGTCAGGAGTGCCAGTATATGTCCATCTCCGAGATGGCGGAGGTGGCGGACGTGGCGGAGGCCACCGTCTCCCGCTTCTGCCGCCGTCTGGGCTACAAGGGCTACAGCGCCTTCAAGCTGGCGGTGGCGGGTTCCGGCTCCGCCCAGCGGCCCATGAGCCCCCTGTATGGCGAGATCCAGGCCGAGGACAGCCTGGGCGATATGTGCCAGAAGATCTACGCCGCCGATGTGGACGCCATCACCCAGACCCTGTCCCTCATCAATCCCGGGGCGGTGACCCGGGCAGCGGATCTGATTCTGTCCGCCGACCGGGTGCTGTGCATGGGGCTGGGCGGCTCCATGGTGCTGGCCCAGGAGGCGGCCCACCTGTTCTCCACGGCCCTGCCCAACTTCTACGCCGTGGAGGACTCCCACTTCCAGGCCATCCGCTGCGCCCTGCTCACCCAGCGGGACGTGGTGGTGTACTTCTCCTATTCCGGCTCCACCCGGGACGTGGTGGACGTGATGAAAATCGTCCAGGAGCGGGGGGCCAAGACCATCCTCATCACCCGCTTCCCCAAATCCCCCGGCGCGGCCTGTGCCGACGTGGTGCTGGAGTGCGGCGCCCGGGAGGGCCCCCTTCAAATGGGCTCGGTGGCCGCCCGGATGGGCCAGCTCTACCTCATCGACGTGCTGTTCAACGAGGTGTGCCGCCGGGACATGGAGACCTGTCGGGAGCGGCGCAAGCAGGTGGCGGACGCCCTGGCGGACAAGCATCTGTGAGGCGGAACGAAAATATTTTCCCGCAAAATAAAATTTGCGAAATTATTTTCAAATACTATTGACAAACAGAAGGAAAGATTATACAATCTGAACAAGAGCCTGCGGTGTTGGCAGGCGGAGAATTATTAAATATGAGGAGGAACACAGAATGAAGACGATTCGCAAGGTTCTGGCCCTGGTGCTGGCGCTATGCATGGTTCTGGCGCTGGCCGCTTGTTCCAGCGGCACGCCCGACCCCACCAAGGCCCCCGATCCCACCAAGGAGCCCGCCACCACCCAGACTGATGCGCCCGATCCCGGCACCGACATGGCCGACGCCATTACCCTCTGGACTTACCCCATCGGCAACTGGGGCCAGGAGGCTGAGGTCAAGAAGATGACCGACGCCTTCACCGAGGCCACCGGCATCAAGGTCACTGTGGAGTACCTGGCCTACGCCGACGGCGACGACAAGGTCAACTCCGCCCTGTCCGGCGGCGGCGCCCCCGACCTGATTATGGAAGGCCCCGAGCGCCTGGTTGCCAACTGGGGCGACAACGGCCACATGGTGGATCTGAGCGACCTGTTTGACGCCAATGACAAGGCCGAGATCAACGCGGTGAGCGAGGGCGTCATGAACGCCTGCACCCACACCAGCGGCGCTATCTACGAGTACCCCCTGGTTATGACCGCCCACTGCATGGCCATCAACAAGACCGCCTTTGAGGAGGCCGGCGCTCTGGAGTACGTAGACCTGGAGAAGCACACCTGGACCACCGAGAACTTCATCAAGGCCGTGGAGGCCCTGTATGCCAAGTACGGTGAGACCGTCGGCGCCGTCTACTGCGCCGGGCAGGGCGGCGACCAGGGCACCCGTGCCCTGGTGAACAACCTCTACGGCGGCACCTTCACCAACGCCGAGCACACCGCCTACACCTGGGACGACCCCCTGAACGTCAAGGCTCTGGAGCAGCTGCGCGACATGGACGGCATCGCCTTTGACGCCTCCCTGGCCGGCGGCGACGAGATCGCCAAGTTCTATCAGGGCGTGCTGAAGATGGCCTTCTGCTGGAACATCGCCCAGCAGCTCAACCCCAACGGCGCCAACACCGGCGCTGAGAAGACCGTCACTGGCGACGACATCGAGTTCATGGCCTTCCCCTCTGAGGACGGCACCGCTAAGCTGCAGGGCGGCATCTGGGGCTTCGGCATCTTTGACAGCAAGGACGCCGGCCGCATCGCCGCCGCCAAGGAGTTCATCAAGTTTATGTGCGACAGCGAGCACACTGTGGACGCCGTGAAGACCGCTAACTACTTCGCCGTTCGCACCAAGGCTGGCGAGGGCACCGATCTGTCCAACATCTGGGCGGACAACGAGATCATGGCTGAGTACAACGTGCTGATGCCCATGCTGGGTGACTACTACCAGGTCACCACCAACTGGGCCCAGGCCCGTACCTCCTGGTGGACCATGCTCCAGAAGGTGGGCGAGGGCGCCGATGTGGCCGAGGTCGTGGCGCAGTACGCCAAGGAGGCCATCGGCGGCTAATCCGCCGGCTCCCCTGGTAAAATCTCAAGGGTCATGCGCGCCCCTTTCCTGCGGCAACGCGCGGGAAAGGGGCGCTTTTATTCCCGAACTATGCGAGAGAGGAGTTGTCATCATTGGCCAAAAACAAACAGACCATGAGCCGCGCCCTCCAGCGCAGGGAGGATATCGCCGGGTATCTGTTTATGCTGCCCAGCCTGATCTTCTTCCTGGGCTTCGTGGTGATCCCCATGTTTATCTGCATCGGCTACAGCCTGACGGACGCCACCATGCACCAGCAGGCCGCCACCCAGTTCGTGGGCTTCACCAACTTTGTTAAGCTGTTCCAGGACAAGGTGTTCCTTGAGGCCCTGCGCAACACCTTTGTCATCGTGATCGTCAGCGTCCCCACGGTGTGCGCGTTTTCCCTCTGGGTCTCCTCCGTCATCTATAAGCTCAGCGGGCCAGTGCTGTCCGCCTTCCGCTGCATCTTCTACCTGCCTGTGGTTACCGGCTCCGTGGCGGTCACCGTGGTGTGGAAGTGGATGTTCGACAACTACACCGGCATTATCAACACCGCCCTCAAGGGCGCGGGGCTGATTGAGAAGAACATCAACTTCCTGGGGGACAGCAAGTGGGCCCTGTGGTGCATTATCCTGATCCTGTTCACCACCTCCGTGGGCCAGCCCATCGTCCTGTACGTCTCCGCCCTGGGAAATGTGGATCAGGGCCTGGTGGAGGCGGCCAAGGTGGACGGCGCCACCGACCTGCAGGTGTTCTGGAAGATCAAGTGGGCCCAGATGATGCCCACCACCCTGTATATCCTGGTGATCACCACCATCAACTCCTTCCAGTGCTTCGCGCTGATCCAGCTGCTGACCCAGGGCGGCTCCGGCACCCAGACGGTGATGTATTATATCTACTACACCGCCTTCAAGCTGACCCAGCAGGCCGGCCACTTCGGCTACGCCAACGCCATGGGCGTGGTGCTGGCCATCTTTATCGGCATCCTGTCCGCCCTGCAGTTCCGTCTGGCGAAAGAAAAGTAAGGGAGGGGAGAGACTATGAAAACCAATAACGTGGGCCCGAGAGCAACGGTATATAAGGTCATTTCCGTGATCATCCTGGTCATTCTGGCGTTCCTGTTCGTCTTCCCCCTGTACTGGATCGTCACCGGCGCGTTCAAGCCCGGCGCCGATATCTACGCCACAAAGCCCGTTTGGTGGCCCAGCGAGTGGGTCATGACAAACTTTGACGAGTTGCTGGCCAAGCGCAGCGCCCCCCTGTGGGAGCTGCACGTCCCCTTCAGCCAGTGGTTCACCGAGAAGCATGAGCCGCTGGTGTTTTCCGCCGGCCCCGTTGTGCCGGCGGCCTTCCGGTGGTTGATCAACGCGGTGTTCATGGCCGCCGCCGCCATGGGTCTGACCTGCATCACTGCCGCCATGGCGGGCTATGCCCTGGCTAAGAAGCGCTTCCGCGGCCGGGCCATCCTGTTCGGCTTGATCATCTGTGCCATGGCGCTGCCCAAGCAGGTGATCCTGATCCCCCTGCTCAAGGAGATGAATTTCCTCAAATTCACCGATACCCTGTGGGCGGTCATCTTCCCCACGGTAGGCTGGCCCTTCGGCGTGTTCCTCATGAAGCAGTTCTCCGAGAGCATCCCCGGCGAGATCCTGGAGGCCGCCCGGGTGGACGGCTCCAGCGAGGTGCGCACCTTTGGCACCATCGTGCTGCCCATGGTCAAGCCGGGTATCGGCGCGCTGGCCATCTTCACCTTCATCAACTGCTGGAACGACTATTTTATGCAGCTGATCATGCTCACCTCCGGGGCCAACTACACCATGCCCCTGGGCGTGGCCACCCTCCAGGCGGAGACCTCGATCAACATGGGTCTGCTGATGGCAGGCGCGGCTCTGGCGGCGCTTCCCATCATCATTGTGTTCCTGATCTTCCAGAAGTATTTCACCCAGGGCATCACCATGGGTGCGGTGAAGGGCTGAGTTTCCCTTCCCAACGACCCTGTGAAGTTCCGCGATCCCGCGCCGTCCACGCGGCTGGCGCGGGATTGCCCAACCAATTATGAGTAAGGAGTGAGCAACTATGAAAGACTATACCAAGTACGCCGGCATCATCCCCGCATTTTACGCCTGCTATGACAAGGACGGGCAGATCAGCCCCGAGGGCGTCCGGGCCATGGCCCGCTACCTGAAGGACAAGGGCGTCAAGGGCCTGTATGTGGGCGGATCCTCCGGCGAGTGCATCTATCAGGGCGTGGCCGAGCGCAAGCTGGTGCTGGAGAACGTGATGGCTGAGGTGGGCAAGGATCTCACCGTCATCGCCCACGTGGCCTGCAACAACACTGCGGACAGCCGGGAGCTGGCCGCCCATGCCCAGTCCCTGGGCGTAGACGCCATCGCCGCCATTCCGCCCATCTACTTCCACCTGCCCCCCGCCGGTATTGCCAAGTACTGGAACGACATCTCCGCCGCCGCGCCGGACACCGATTTCGTGATCTACAACATCCCCCAGCTGGCCGGGGTGGCCCTGACGGTGCCCCTGCTGAAGGAGATGCTGAAGAATCCCCGGGTCATCGGTGTGAAGAACTCCTCCATGCCGGTGCAGGACATCCAGATGTGGAAGGATGAGGGGGCCGTGGTGTTCAACGGGCCCGACGAGCAGCTGCTGTCCGGCCTGGCCGCCGGGGCCACCGGCGGCATCGGCGGCACCTACGCCGCCATGCCCGAGCTGTACCTGGCCATTTTCCGCCTGTTCCACGAGGGCAAGCTGGAGCAGGGCCGCCAGATCCAGAACGAGTGCTGCCGCATCATCTATAAGATGTGCTCCGCCACGGGCAATATGTACGCCGTGATCAAGGAGATCATCCGCCTCCAGGGCGGCCCGGACGCGGGCAGCGTCCGCGCTCCGCTGCTGGAGCTGGCCCCGGGGGACGAGGCCGTGGTGAAGGAGAGCGCGGACATGATCGCCGCCGCCATTCAGAAATACTGCTGATAACCGTGCCGCAAACGCAATATGATATGCTTGAGGTGTTTTGCTATGAGAATTTATTGTGAGAAGGATTACAACGCCATGAGCCGCCGGGCCGCGGCCATCATCGCCGCCCAGGTGGTGTCCAAGCCGGACTGTGTGCTGGGCCTGGCCACCGGCTCCACTCCCATCGGCGCCTACCAGCAGCTGGTGGCGTGGCACAAGCAGGGCGACCTGAGCTTCGCCCAGGTGCATTCGGTGAACCTGGACGAGTACGTGGGGCTGGCCCCCACCCACGATCAGAGCTACCGGTACTTCATGCAGCACAACCTGTTTGACCACGTGGACATCCTCCCCGAGAACACCAACGTGCCCAGCGGCCTCACCCCCGACGCCGCGGCGGAGTGCGCCCGATATGAGGACGTGGTGAAGGCCCTGGGCTACGCCGACCTCCAGCTCCTGGGCTTAGGCCGCAACGGCCACATCGGCTTCAACGAGCCCTGTGACCACTTCCCCGTGGCCACCCATCTGGTGGATCTGACCCAGAGCACCATCGAGGCCAACGCCCGCTTCTTCGCCAGTGCCGACGACGTGCCCAAGCAGGCCCTCACCATGGGCATCGGCACCATCATGCACGCCCGGAGCATCCTGGTGGTGGCCAGCGGCGCGGACAAGGCGGAGGCGGTGGCCAAGACCGTGGCCGGCCCCGTCACCCCGGATGTGCCCGCCTCCATCCTCCAGCTCCACCCCAACGTCACCATCATCGGCGACGAGGCGGCCCTCAGCGGCCTGAAGTGAGGGGCAGCGTATGAAGATTACAGGCGGTAAGGTATTCGATCTGGAGCGGGGCTTTGTGGAGCGGGACGTGTGCTTTGACGGCGCCCTGCTCACCCCGGACAGCCAGGACGCTCAGAGTTATGACGCGTCGGGGTGCTATGTGATCCCCGGCCTGACGGACGTGCACTTCCACGGCTGCCGGGGGGCGGATCTGTCCGACGGCGACCCGGACGGCCTCCAGACCATGGCGGAGTACGAGCTGTCCCGGGGCGTGACCCAGATCTGCCCCGCGGGCATGACCCTGCTGGAGGAGCAGCTCGTCAAGGTGTGCAAGACGGCGGCAGCCCACAAGAAAGCGGGCAAGCCCGGTGCGGATCTGGTGGGCGTCAATCTGGAGGGGCCCTTCCTGTCCTATGCCAAGAAGGGCGCCCAGAACGGCGACTGGCTCCACGCCCCCGACGTGGCCATGCTGCGCCGGCTGGAGGAGGCGTCCGAGGGCCTGGTGAAGCTGGTGTCCGTGGCCCCGGAGGAACCGGGCGCCCTGGACTTCATCAAGGAGGTGGCGGAGGAGGTCAACGTGTCCGTGGCCCACACCACCGCGGACTATGACACCGCCCTGGCGGCGTTCCGGGCGGGCGCCCGGGAGGTCACCCACCTCTTTAACGCCATGCCCGGCTTCACCCACCGGGCCCCCGGCGTGGTGGGCGCGGCGCTGGACTCCCCCTGGAGCCGGGTGGAGCTCATCTCCGACGGCATCCACATCCACCCCAGCGTGGTGCGGGCCACCTTCAAGATGTTTGGCCCCGACCGGGTGGTGCTCATCTCCGACACCATGCGGGCCGCCGGCATGTCCGACGGCGAGTACGACCTGGGCGGCCAGAACGTCATCGTCAAGGGCCCCCTGGCCACCCTGGCGGACGGCACTATTGCCGGCTCGGTGACGGATCTGATGGCGTGCATGAAAACCGCCGTCTCCTTCGGTATCCCCCTGGCAGACGCGGTGCGGGCGGCGGCGGTGAACTCCGCCAAGGCCATCGGCATCTTTGACCGGGTGGGCAGCCTGGAGCCGGGTAAGCGGGCCAACGTGGCCGTGCTGGGCCCGGATCTGGAGCTGAAGGCCGTGTTCTTCCACGGGGTAAAGGTGGTATAAAAAGTAGCAGGGGGGGACGCAGCGCGTCCCCCCTTTTTTACCGGGAAGCGGGATAGGCGGCTTTAGGCGCCGCAGGGATGGGCCCCTAAACCAGATCCCCAAAGGCGGGGGCGGGGGACGGGGAGGCAGAGGGTTGGGCCCCGCTGCCGCCGGCCTCCGGCATGGCCAGCCCGTGGAGGAAGCTGCCGGAGGCGGACTGGATCTGCCCGCCCACCACCCTATCCTTGTAGATCAGCAGGGCGATCTGCACCGGCTCGGCCTGGGAGGGGTAGTTGGTGAGCTGGTAGGTGTACCGCTTCACCCGCTTGCCGCAGTATCGGCTCAGATCGAAGCCCTGATCCTGCTGGAGCTTGAGGTAGCCCGCGTAGCTGTCGTCAAATTCCTCCGGGATGAGCAGCTCCTCGGTGGCGATGGGCTGGGGGGACACCTGCCAGCCCAGCCCGCCCAGGTAGGCCAGACGGTCATCGTTGGTGCGGATGTGCTTCACCTCCGCCGAGGCGGCGACGGCCCGCCCGCCCAGGGTGATAAGAAGGGCGGCGGCCACCACCGCGCAGCAGCAAAGGGCGGTGATCCCTCCCGCCAGCAGCCGTCTCTTTGGTACCCGTGCGGTGACGATGATCATGTTATCAATCCTTCCCATGGTTTCTCAGGAAATAGTATGAAGCAATTCCCCATAATATGATACCGTCGGGCCTGTGCGCCGGCGGCGGTCAGAAGGAGGCGGACGGCGTGGAGCGGTTGGACAAGCGGCTGGCCAACACAGGGAAGTGGAGCCGGAAGGAGGCCCGGGAGCTGATCCGGGCGGGTCGAGTGCAGGTGGAGGGTGCGGTGTGCCGCGCACCGGAGCAGAAGGTGGAGGAGACCGCCAGCCTCACCGTGGACGGGGAGGCCGCCGGTGGCAGCGGGCCGGTGTACCTGATGCTGAACAAGCCGGCGGGGGTGGTGTCGTCCACCGACGAGCCGGGAGCGGCCACGGTGCTGGATCTGCTGGGGGAGGAGTGGCAGAACCGGGGCCTGTTCCCGGCAGGGCGGCTGGACAAGGACACGGAGGGCCTGCTGCTGCTCACCAATGACGGCCCCCTGGCCCACCGGCTGCTGGCCCCCAAGCGCCACGTGGACAAGGTGTACTACGTGGAGGTGGACGGGACGCTGGATCCGGAGGATGTGGAGGCGGTGCGGTCGGGGATCGTCCTGGGGGACGGCACGGTATGCCGGCCCGGAGAGCTGGAGCTTTTGGGGGCGGGCCGCGCCCGGATCACCATCCACGAGGGGAAATACCATCAGGTGAAGCGGATGCTGGCCGCCCGGGGCAAGCCGGTGCGCTATCTCCGACGGGAGCAGTTCGGGCCGCTGGTGTTAGACCAGAATCTTCCAAAAGGTGGGTGGAGAGCACTAACCGAGGAGGAGATCCAGGCGCTTTTCCGTCAATGAGACGAAATTTTTGGCAGATTCCACAAATATTTTTTGAAAAACTATTGAAATCGGCAATGAAACCCGATATAATGGATTCCGTTGGAACGTGATTTTAGAAAGTGCGGCAGACACAGGGCCGCATCGCACAGCTCCCGTGGAAAAACGGAACCTGTGCGACGCCGCCCTGTCGGCGGCCGCAGAGAAAGGGGAAACGCACAATGTTCAGCCGGATCTTCCAAAGCGTCGTTCTTCAGATGAAGGATTGCTGTGACCGCGCCGTAGGGGTGATTGACGAACAGGGAACGGTGGTGGCCTGCAACGAGCTGAGCTGCATCGGGGAGAAGTGGGGAAACGCCGCCGCGCTGCTGGCGGCGGAACAGGACGCCCTGGTGGTGAGCAACGGCTTCACCTTTAAGTCCCTGCCCGGCTGGAACGGTCAGACGGACTACGCCGCCTTCGCCCGGGGGGAGGACGAGCGGGCCGCCCTGGTGTGCTCCATGGCCGTCATCGCCCTGAACGGGGCCAAGACCTACTACGAGGAGAAAAACGACAAGGCCACCTTTGTCAAGAACATCCTGTGCGACAACATCCTGCTGGGGGATATCTATGTCCGGGCCAAGGAGCTCCACTTCCTGTCGGAGGCCCCTCGGGCGGTGATCCTGATCCGGCAGCTGGGCGCCCCCGACGTGTCGGCGGTGGACGTGGTGTCCAGCCTGTACCCCGACAAGCAGATGGACTTCGTGCTGTCCATCAGTGAGACGGACGTGGCCCTGGTGAAGCAGCTGGGGGAGAACGCCGATATCCGGGAGGTGCAGAAGATCGCCCAGAACGTCCAGGAAGCCCTGACCCGGGAGCTGGGCATCAAGACCGTGGTGGGCGTGGGCACCATCGTGGGGCACATCCGGGATCTGGCCCGCACCTACAAGGAGGCCCAGGTGGCCATCGACGTGGGCAAGGTGTTCGACACGGAGCGCTCCATCATCAGCTATGAGAACCTGGGCATTGGGCGGCTGATCTACCAGCTCCCCACCACCCTGTGTGAGATGTTCCTGCGGGAGGTCTTTAAGAAGAACCCCATCGACGCCCTGGATCAGGAGACGCTGTTCACCATCAACAAGTTCTTTGAGAACAACCTGAACGTGTCCGAGACCGCCCGGAAGCTGTTCGTCCACCGGAACACCCTGGTGTACCGGCTGGAGAAGATCAAGAAGCTCACCGGTCTGGATCTGCGGGAGTTCGACGACGCCATTACCTTCAAGGTGGCGCTGATGGTCAAAAAGTACCTGGTGAGCCGGGGCATCGAGTCCTGACCGCCGGAGAAGCAACCTGGAAAGCCGCCCGCTGGGGCGGCTTTCTTTCGCGGCCGGGTTGACGGCGTGGACAGTTTGTAAATTTTCCTGCCGAATGCTGGGAAAGAGCGCCACCCGGTTGACAGCGCCCCCGATAGCCGATATAATAAGAAAGATTACAAAGCAGTTACAATGGGGAGGCCGCCCATGACATGATACGATTGATCGATGTATATAAAGAGTACGACAACGGCACCAAGGCGTTGAAGGGAATCGATCTGCGCATTGAGGACGGGGAGTTTGTCTTTCTGGTGGGCCCTTCGGGGTCGGGCAAGTCCACCATTGTCAAGCTGCTCACCGCCGAGTCCACCGCCTCCAAGGGCCGGGTGATCGTCAACGGGTACAACCTGAACAACATCCGCCGCTGGCAGATCCCCCATATGCGGCGCACCCTCGGGGTCATCTTCCAGGATTTCCGCCTCATCGAGAAAAAGACGGTGCAGGGGAACCTGGAATTTGCCATGCGCACCATCGGGGCCAGCGGGCGGGAAATGCGCAAGCGTATCCCTTACGTGCTGGATCTGGTGGGGCTCAACGGCAAGGCGGAGGCGTACCCCAACGAGATGAGCGGCGGGGAGCAGCAGCGGGTGGCCATCGCCCGGGCGCTGGTGAACAATCCCCGCATGATTATTGCCGACGAGCCCACCGGAAACCTGGATCCCAAGCGTTCCCTGGAAATCATGACGCTGCTGGAGCGGATCAACTCCATGGGCACCACCGTGCTGGTGGTCACCCATGAGAAGGATCTGGTCAACCGCTTCTCCAAGCGGGTGGTGGCCATCAAGGACGGGGAGCTGGTACGGGACGGTCAGGGAGGCTACTACAGGGTATGAAACGGATTAACATAGGGTATTTCATCAAGGAAGGATTCCTGAGCGTATTCTCCCACGGGCTGATGTCCTTCGCGGCGGTGTGCATGATCGTGGCCTGCCTGCTGATCATGGGCTCCTTCTCCCTGCTGGCCATGAACGTGGACGAGAACCTGAAAAAGCTGGAGGATGACAACGAGTTTCTGGCCTACATCGACGAGAACTACACCGACGCCCAGATTCAGGATCTGATCGCGCGGGTGAAGGCCGTGGACAACGTGGATGCGGATTCGGTGAAGTTCGTCACCAGGGAGGAGGCCAAGGCCGTCTACCTGGAGGGACGGGAGGGGGATGGGCTGTACGCCAATATGCCCGACGAGGTGTTCCGGGATCGCCTGTCCGTCCATGTGCTGGATCTAACCCGGTTCAATGAGACGGTGGAGGCGGTGGAGGCCCTGCCCGGCGTGGACGGCCACCGGGCGGAGGGCGAGCTGGCCGAGGGCTTTGTGGCGGTGCGCAACGCGGTGACCGCCCTGGCCTGGGTGCTAGTGGCCATCCTGGCGGCGGTGTCCCTGTTCATCATCGCCAACACCATCCGGCTGGCCACCTTCACCCGGCGGGAGGAGATCGCCATCATGAAGATGTGCGGCGCCACCGACGGCTTTGTCCGGGGGCCCTTCATCGTAGAGGGGCTGATTTTGGGGCTCATGGGGGCGCTGGTGGCCTTCTTCCTCCAGTGGGCGGTGTACGGCGCGGTGTGCCGGGCCATCATCGGCAGCGGGGCGCTGTCCCTGTTTCAGCTGCTGGAGTTCAAGGACATTTGGAGCAGGGTGCTGGGGGTGTTCCTGGCGGCGGGGGCGGCCATCGGGGCGGTGGGCTCCGGGTTCGCCATCCGGCGGTTCCTTCAGGTTTGATTGCACGGGAGGCGCGATATGAATAAAAAAACACAGCGGATCATAGTGATTGTGGTGGCGGCGGCGCTGCTGCTGACGGTGCTGGTGCCGGCGCTGAGTGTGCTGGCCTACGGTACGGTGACCAAGAGCGACATCCAGGATATCAAGGACGAGCTGGCCGACATCAAGGATCAGAAGAAGGACGCGGAGGCCAGGCTGGCCGCCATCCGGAACGATCTGTCCAAGGCTAAGGAGCAGATGGAGCTGATCCAGAGCCAGGTGGTGCTCACCGAGTCCCAGATCAACGCCAGCCAGCAGCTGCTGGATCAGTATGACGGGGACATCGCCGCCAAGGAGGCGGAGATCGCGGATCTGGAGGTACAGGAGCAGGAGCAGCTAAAGGAGTTCTACCGCCAGACGCGCTGGATGGAGGAGACGGGCAGCGTGTCCTACCTGTCCATCCTGTTCCAGGCGTCCTCCTTCTCCGAACTGCTGGATTACGCCGACCTCATCACCAATATCATGGAGTATTCCAACCGGATCATCGACCGGCTGGAGAACACCCAGCGGCAGATCGGCGAGGCCCGGGACGCGGTGCAGACCGCCCGGAACGAGGAGGCCGTCGCCAAGGAGGAGCTGGAGGGTCAGAAAGCCGAGCTGGAGGCCAAGCGGGCGGAGCAGGATAAGCTGCTGAAGCAGATCGCCGCGTCGGAGAGCGAGGCGGCGGAGGAGGCCAAAAAGCTGGCCGAGAGCGAGGCCCTCATCAACAAGCAGCTGAAGGAGGCCGAGCGGAAGTACGCCCAGCAGCTGGCCGAGCTGGAGCGCCAGAACCAGCAGAACAACAACAACGTCAACATGACCAGCGGCAACTGGTACTGGCCGCTGCCGGGGCGGTATAAGATCTCGTCCCTGTTTGGGAGCCGGATCGATCCCATCAACGGACGCCGGGACAACCACACCGGCACCGACATACCCGCCCCCTCCGGCACCCCCATCTACGCCGCCCAGGACGGCGTCGTCACCACGGTGAACCGGAACCAGTACGCCTCGTCCTACGGCTACTACTGCATCATCAGCCACGGCAATGGCTACGCCACCCTGTACGCCCACCAGTGTCAGGTGCCCCCGCTTACTGAGGGACAGACGGTGAGCAAGGGGCAGGTCATCGGCTACGTGGGCACCACGGGCCGCTCCACCGGAAACCACCTGCACTATGAGCTGCGGGTGAACGGGGTGCGGGGAGACGTGCTGCGGCTGTATCCCGGCATGACCTTCACCTCCCCCGCCGGCGGAACCATCCGGGGCGGCTGAGCGGCGCAAACTTCCATAGAATAGCCCAGGGGCGCGGGGAAAACCCGCGCCCCTGTGTTTTATTTCCCGGGAGATTGGTTACGGATTGTAATCTTCAATAGAAAAACAACAAAGCGTAAAAAGGAGGCCGTACCATGAGGGAACAGGGGACACAGACGGCGGAAAAGGCCAAGCGGAAGTGGTGGCAGCCCACTGGCCCCGCCAAGATCGCCATCGCGGTGATCTTGACCCTGCTGCTGTCCACGGGGCTGTGGTGCCTGGCGCTGGGCGGCAGCGGCGTGGCCCTGGTGCAGACCTACCTGCTGGCCCGGTTCGCCTTCGTGGAGACAGACGCGGATCTGGACGGGGCCACGGATAAGGCCCTGGCCGCTTTTGTGAAAGGGCTGGGGGATCGGTGGTCCTACTACCTCAGCGCCGAGGAACACCAGGCCACCATCGAGCGGCGGGCCAACAACTATGTGGGCATCGGCGTGACGGTGGACAGCGCCGCCCGGGAGGAGGGCCTGCTGGTGCAGTCCGTCACCGGGGACGGCCCCGCGGACAAGGCGGGGGTGCTGGTGGGGGACGTGATCACCGCCGTGGACGGCGTGTCCATCGCCGGGGACGCCCGGCAGGAGGGCTCCGACCGGATCCGGGGGGAGGCGGGCACCCAGGTCACCCTCACCCTCCTGGGGGAGGACGGGGCCAGCCGGGACGTGGCCTGCACCCGGGCCACCCTCTACACCCCCTCTGCCCGGGGGCGGATGCTGGAGGACAAGGTGGGCTATGTGCAGCTGAGTAACTTCTACTCCGGCTCAGCGGACAGCTTCAAAAAAGAGGTGGACGCCCTCATGGAGCAGGGGGCGGAGCGCCTGCTCATCGACGTGCGCGGCGATCCCGGCGGCTATGTGGCGGAGCTGGAGAAAATTCTGGACTACCTGCTGCCCGAGGGTCCGGTGTTCACCCACAAGCCCCGGTGGTGGTTCAAATCGGTGTACCAGTCGGACGAGGACTGCGTGGATCTGCCCATAGCGGTGCTGGTGAACCAGGACAGCTATTCCGCGGCGGAGCTGCTGGCGGCCCAGCTCCGGGAGAGCGCCGGGGCGCCCATCGTGGGGGAGCACACCAGCGGCAAGGGGTACTCTCAGGTGACCTTCCCCCTGGCCAACGGCGGCGGGGCGGGCCTGTCCACCGCGGCCTACTGCACGGGCAGCGGCCACTCCCTCATCGGGGAGGGGATCACCCCCGACGTGGAGCTGTCCCTGCCCGAGGGGACGGCCCTGGGCGGGGAGGACGACGTACAGCTCCAGGCGGCTTTGGAGCTGTTGACGAAATAGGAAAGAAAACGCGGCCCATGGGAGCTCCATGGGCCGCGTTTTCATATGATCCAATTAAAACAGCTTCCCCGAATAGGCCCGCCGGTAGATCCGCACGATGTCCTCCTTGGTGCACGGCCTGGGGTTGGTGGCGGTGCAGCGGTCGGCCAGGGCGTCCGCCGCCATGGCCTCCACGTCCGCCTCGAACTCCGCCTGGAGCACCCCGGCGTCTTTGATGGTGGATGGCATACTCAGCTTGTCCATGGAGCTGCGGATGGTGCGGATGAGCTGAAGGGCGCTCTGGCGCACGCTGGAGCTGTCCAGCCGGAGCAGGCGGGAGATCTGGGCGTACCGTTTGGCGGTGGGGGTGAGCCCGTCGATGCAGCCGGCGTTGAAGCTCATGACGTAGGGCAGCAGGATGCCATTGGCCCTGCCGTGGGAGATGTGGAAATGGGCGCCCAGGGCGTGGGCCATGCCATGGTTCAGCCCCAGCCCCGAGTTGGAGAAGGCGATGCCCGCCAGGCAGGAGGCATTGTGCATCTTCTGCCGGGCCTCCAGGTTGTCCGGGGCGCGGTAGGCCTCCAGCAGGTTGTGGTAGGCCAGCTTGATGGCCTTTTCCGCCGCCGCGTCGGAGAAATCCGTGTGGGCGGTGGACACGAAGGCCTCCACCGCGTGGGTGAACACGTCGATGCCGGTGTCGGCGGTGACCACGGGGGGCACACTCACCGTGAGGACGGGATCCAGCACCGCCGCGTTGGGCAGCAGCTTGTCGTCCACCAGGGGGTACTTGATCTCCTTCTCCCGGTCGGTAATGACGGCGAACCGGCTCACCTCCGAGCCCGTGCCGCTGGTGGTGGGGACGGCGGCGAACAGCACGTCCCGCACGTCCTGCTGCTTGGCAGAGAAGAACAGGATGGCTTTGGCCGCGTCGATGGCGGAGCCGCCGCCGAAGGCCACCACCGCGTCCGGCTGGAACTCCAGCAGCAGCCCCACCCCGGCGGTGACGGTGGCGATGTCCGGGTCGGCCTGCACGTCGGAGAAAACGCGGTGCTCCGCTCCGACCCGGGCCGCCGCGTCCGCCACATAGGAGACCTTGCCGCTGTCCACCAGGAAGCGGTCGCTGACGATCAGCACCTTCCGCCGCCCTGCCAGCAGGTCGTCCAGACCGCCGCCCATGAAAATTTTTGCGCCCAGTTGAAATTGATCCATATAGTCCAGCCTCCTGTCCTGAATTTTCCCCGTTTCTTCCGAATTTGCACAAAAGAGCGCCCGGATCCGCCCAGCGGCAGTCCAAGGCGCTCCATCGCTCCTTTTCCAGCACCCCCGCTCCATCGCGAGGATACATCCTAACTTTACCGGGTTTGGGGCCGCTTGTCAAGCCCTTTGGGGAAATTTCGCAAATTCCCGTTGACATTTTCGAGAAAAGCTGACATAATTGACAGCAGCAAAGCTGGTGTGTGCGGGGCCGTCCAGCCGGTTCCGCAGTTTCGTGCCCGTGTCCGCGCCGGAGGGCGGGGATTCGGGCAAAGGAGTGTTCATCAAAATTGGATATCAGGTTTGTTCTTCCTTCAGAGGTGGAGCAGCTGGCGCGGAATGTGGTGACCTCGTTCCCGTCCAAGACGCCGGAGCTCCTGCTGAAGAATATGGAGGGCGAACTGTACCGGCCGGACGAGGGACGCTACCTCGGCTGCTTCGATGACGATGGAACCCTGTTGGGCTCCATCCTGATGATGGACTTCACCCTCAACGTCAGAGGGGTGATGACACCGATGGGAGCGGCGGCCTACGTCTCCACCAATTTCCTGCGGAAAAAGGAGCACGTGGCCCGCACGCTTTTGGAGGTGTTGATGCGGTACTACGCCAGGTCAGGCGCCCCGATCAGCTGCCTGCACCCCTTCAACCCCGCGTTTTATCACAAGATGGGCTACGGCCTGTGCAACGAAAACACGCTGTACGCCCCGAAGCCCTGCTACATCCGATCTTTTGGGGACAAATCCGGCCTGTGCTACGCTCAGGACGGAGATCGGGAGGCAGTGCTGGACTATTACCGCCGCTGGGTGGAGCGCACCCACGGTGCCACCCTCCACCACTACATGGATCCCCACCGCATTTTTGATATGCCCTATGTAGTGCTCTGCCGCCGGGCGGGGCGGATCACCGGCTACTTCACCTTCGAGTTTGTGGAGGTGGATCACTACACCGACTGCTACCACGACCTGCTGGTGCGGGAGATGGTGTACGATGATCTGGATACCTTGAAGCAGTTCATGACCTTCTTTGCCTCCCAGGGCGATCAGATCGAGCGGGTACGGTTTCTCTCTCCCGATCCCGATCTCCATATGCTGTTCCTCAACCCGGACACCGGGGAGAACCGAGCCCACGACGGCTGTATCCAGGAGATCGGCCGGCGTACCATGGGCTATATGTGCCGGATTCTGGACGTGGCGGCCTATTTCCGAGGCCAGGGGCATTGCTCCGCGCCGGTGGGCCGGGACTTTGTGCTGGAGCTCCAGGTGGAGGACTGCTTCCTGAAGGATAACACCGGCAGCTATTTCCTCCGCGTGTCCGGAGACCGGGTGGAGCTGGTGGGGAATGCCACCCCCCAGGTGACGCTGCGTACGGACATCGCCGCCCTGTCCTCCTTCGTCATGGGGGCCTATTCCCTGGATAAGGCCGTGGCTCGGGGCGTGATGGAGCTGTCCGATCCGACTTACCTCTCCGAGGTGCAAAGAGCCATCGGCTGGCACGAAAAACCAGTAAACTACACCTATTTTTGACGGGAAGCAGGAGACTGTATGAACGGAATCAATGTAACCATAGAGCGGGCCGCACCGGAGCGCCTCCCCGAGATCCGGGAGGTCTTCCTGGACAGCGCCCTCTATGATCACTACTTTACCCGGGAGGGGCGGCTGGACACCATCCTGTCCGAGGCCGTGGCCAAGGGGGATCTGTGGCTGGCCGTGGACTCCCGCAACGAGGTGGTGGGTGCCATGCAGGTGGAGCGCAACGGCTTCTTCGGTGCCTTTCCCTACCTGGCGCTGCTGGGCGTGAAGAAGCGGTTCCGGGGCATGGGGGTGGGCCACACCCTGCTGCGGGTCTACGAGGGGGTGGCCCGAGAGCTGGGCTTCCGGAAGGTATCCCTCCTGGTGAGCAGCTTCAACCCCCGGGCCAAGGCCCTCTACCAGTCCATGGGCTACCGGAAGGTGGGCTATGTGCCCGACGCAATTCTGCCTGGGTTGGATGAAAACATCATGGTAAAAACGCTGTAACGCGAAACGGGACCCCGTCGGCAGGCGGGGCCCCGTTTATGGTTAAGTATTAAGGCGTGAGAAACGCGGCGATGGCGGCGTTGTAGGCTGGCAGGCCCCGATCCGCCCACAGCAGCTCCAGCCCCAACTGCTCCCGGGCCAGCTTGCCCAGATCGAAGCCGAAGGCGGAGAAGGAATAGCGCATCCGATCCGGCCTTCGGCAGGGCAGGCCCTCCCGCCGGGTGCACACATCGCACTGCTCGCACCGGCCCGCCGCCACCGTCCAGCTCCCCGGCACCGCCTTTTCCAGCTCCAGCAGGGTGGACAGCAGCTGCTTTTTCACCACGCCGTAGCTGGCCTGCCGCAGGGCCTCGGTGCGTTCCGGGGTGTCTGCCGCGGCGATAGTCTCGGGGGCGTAGTCCACCCGCACCCCCACGAGGTATACCGTGCGAAAGGGGGCGAAGGCCGTCCGGGCGTCGGGCACCCCCGGCGGGCAGGACCATACCCTCCCGTAGTCCGGGCAGGCCCGGCAGGCGTCCCGGAACCGCTCCGGCGTGCAGTAGCTGTCCAGCCACCGGGATACCGGCAGCGTCGCCGTTTTTACCTGCGTGGTGTACATACCCGCGCCCCCTCCGCCGGTTTCCCGGCATTTTGCTGGGACAAGTATAGCACAGGGGCCGCCCCGCTGTAAAGACCCTGGCCCGTCCGGCCCCAGTATTTGAAAATAATTAACAAAATTTTGCCGCCTTTGTTGACAATGGTTAAATTGTCTGCTAAAATAAAAAGCGAAATTTCATGATATCCACAACTGAATACGGCGGCACAGCCTGCGGCGGCGCGACGCCAGCGCCAACGCGGTTTGGGTTTGACTTGAAGTGATGTAACTTCTGTTGATAGGAATATTGACAGGAGTTATTATGTTTTTAACCGGTTTCCTGTGCCGCGGCATTCCGGCTGCGCGCAGAGCAAGGAGGGGACTGCATGATCGAACTGGACGAGAAAAAGCGAATTATTCAGGAGTTTGTCCCGGGCAAACAGGTTACGCTGGCCCATGTGATCGCCAACCCCACCAAGGATCTCTACGCCAAGCTGGGGCTGCTGGACGCGGAGGGCGCTATCGGCATCCTCACCATCACCCCCAGCGAGGGAGCCATGATCGCCGCCGACGTGGCCTCCAAGGCCGCCGACGTGAAGATCGGCTTTGTGGATCGGTTCAACGGCTCCCTGGTGTTCACCGGGGACGTGGCCGCTGTGGAGGCCTCCCTGCGGGACGTGATGAAGGTGCTGTGCGACATGATGGGGTTCTCTCCCGCCCCCATGACTAAGACCTGACGGCATGGCGGACAAGACGCGCATCGTTCTGATGGGCCGGTCGGCGGCGGGCAAGACTACCTTGTGCCAGTGCATCAGCCACGAGGAGGTTCGCTACCACAAGACCCAGACCGTGTCCATCGTCAACCAGAACATGATCGACACGCCGGGGGAGTATCTGGAGCGCCGGGGGTTCCGGGGCGCTTTGATGGTGACCGCCACCGACGCCGACATCGTGGTGCTGGTGCAGGAGGCCACCGAGGACGGAACCATGTTCCCTCCGGCCTACGGCACCATGTTTGCCAAGCCCATTGTGGGCGTTGTCACCAAGGAGGATTTGGCCACTCCGGAGCAAGTGGAGAAGGCAAAAAAGTACCTGCGCATGGCGGGGGCGGAGGACATCTTTGTGGCCAGCGGCGTCACCGGCAAGGGTGTGCCCGAGCTGGTGGAATTTCTGAATTTATAGAAGCAGATCGATAGGAGGCCCCATGGAGAACGAGAAGATCCGGATTATCGTCGCCGACGATGAGCCCGTCACCAAAATGGATCTGCGGGAGCTGCTCACCTCGGCGGGCTACGAGGTGGTGGCGGAGGCCTCCGACGGGCTGGATGCTGTAGAGCTGTGCCGGCAGCACCGCCCGGATCTGATCCTGCTGGACGTGAAGATGCCCTTCCTGGACGGGCTGTCCGCCGCCCGGATCATCCACGAGGAAAACCTGGCCGGGGCCATCGTCATGCTGACGGCCTACAGCGAGCGGGACTTCATCAATCGGGCCAAGAGCTACGGCGTCAACGGCTACTTGGTGAAGCCCATCGACGAGAAGTCGCTGGTGCCCAGCATCGAGCTGGCCGCCGCCCGCAGCCAGGAGATGCGCCAGCTCCGGAAGGACATGGAAAAGACGGCGGCCCGGCTGGAAAACCGCATTGTGATTGAGAAGGCCAAGGGCCTGATCATGGCGGAGCAGGGCAAGAGCGAGCAGGAGGCCTATGACTATATCCGGGCGCTGAGCCAGAGCAAGCACCTGTCCATGTACCGGATTGCCGAGTTTATTTTGATGCAGAAGGAGGAGTAGGCAAGGTGGGCGTCATCCGGGATCTTTGCCACAAATATACCACCCTCACGGAGGACGAGATCTCCACCATCGAAGCCCTGGCGCCGTTTTTGCAGATCATCGCCGATCTGACCGACGCGGACATCTTCATCGACTGCCCCTGCCGGAACGCCGACTCCATTGTGGTGGCGGAGGCCAAGCCCTCCGGGTTCCCCTCCTCCTACCAGAAATCGGTGGTGGGGATGCTGGCCAAGGCGGAGAACGAGCCGGCGGTGGCCAGAACCTCCCGCCTGGGGGTGAGCACCAAGCAGATGAAGGCGGTCACCCAGGAGAACCGCCGCACCATCCAGTCGGTGGAGCCCATCCGCAACGGGGATCACATCATCGGCGTGCTGATTCAGGAGCGGCACATCGACGAGAAATTCTTTACCAACCAGCGCCTCCAGTCCGCCCAGCAGAGCTATGAGGCCATCTCCGGAGGGTTCAACCGGGTGATGCCGGAAAACAACTGGCTGACGGAGTGCATCGACGAGGCCCTGCTCATCGTGGACGAGGGCGGGATCATCACCTTCCGCAACACCCTGGCCAAGGAGCTGTACCAGAAGCTGGGCTATATTGACGACGTGCTGGGCCAGCCCTATGACAACGTATTCCTGGTAAACGCGGATCCCGCCTGCGAGGGTTCCCACATGGAGGTCGAGGTAGGCCGCTATGTGCTGGATGTGAAGCGCATCCCCCTGGGGGCCCCCAATATGGCCTTTGTGCTGGTAATTCGGGATCTCACCTGGCGGAGGGAGCAGGAGAAGGCCCTCATCCTCAAGTCGGTGGCGGTGAAGGAGATGCATCACCGGGTGAAGAACAACCTCCAGACCATCGCCAGCCTGCTGCGGCTCCAGACCAGGCGCTGCGACAGCCCGGAGACCCGGAAGGTGCTGGAGGAGAGCATGAACCGGATCATCGCCATCGCCAGCACCCACGAGCTGCTGGCCCAGAGCGGCATGGACGAGGTGCTGCTCAGCGACGTGGTGCGCAACATCAGAAGCAACGCCCTGCGCTCCTGCGCCGGGCCCCACCTGAAGGTGGCCGTCTCCATGGAGGGGGGCGACTTCACGGTGGACTCCGACGTGGGCACGTCGGTGGCCCTGGTGGTGAACGAGCTGCTGCAAAACGCCATGAAGTACGCCTTTGAGCCGGACAGGCGGGGGCTTGTCCGCATCGTCATGACCCGGGGGGATCTCTACTCCCGCATCCAGGTCATCGACAACGGGCGGGGCTTCAACGTGCAGGACGCCACCAAGTCCCGGCTGGGGCTGTCCATCGTCCAGACCCTGGTGGAGGATAAGCTCTTTGGCAACCTGGACATTGAGTCCGGGCCCAGGGGCACTCAGGTGACCTTTGATTTCAGAAACCAACTGACCAACCCCGACGACGTGACGTAACGCCGCCGGACTTCGCTTGGAGCGGTGCAGCTCGGGCACGGGGGGAGGCCCCCATGCCTTGGGCTGCCTTTTTTTCGGACTATTTTTAGGAGAAGCGGGTGGTTATTTTGCATGAAGTCATTCTCAGCGCAGGCATTGACATTGGAACATCCACCACACAACTGATTTTCAGCCGCCTGACCCTGGAGAACCGAGCGGTGAGCTACATGGCCCCTCAGATCGATATCGTGGACAAGGAGGTCATCTACCGCAGCCCCATCTACTTCACCCCCTTGAAATCTCCCACGGAGATCGACGCGGAGGCGGTGAAGGACATTGTGCGCCGGGAGTACGCCGCCGGCGGCATGAAGCCGGAGGACATCCAGACCGGCGCGGTGATCATCACCGGTGAGACCGCCCGGAAGCAGAATGCCAACGAGGTGCTGGCCGCCCTGTCCGACATGGCGGGGGACTTCGTGGTAGCCACGGCGGGCCCCGACCTGGAGTCCGTCCTCTCCGCCCGGGGGGCCGGGGCGGACGCCCTGTCCAAAAAGCGCCGTATCCCGGTGGCCAACCTGGACGTGGGGGGCGGCACCAGCAACATCGCCCTGTACGACACCGGCACCCTGCGCAGCACCTGCTGCCTGGATATCGGCGGACGGTTAATCAAGGTGGCGGACGGCAAGCTGACCTATGTCTATCCCAAAATCCAGGCCCTGGCCAACCGGCATGGCATCCAGATCTCCGCCGGCAACCGGGCCGATCCGGAGGTGCTGTATCAGGTGTGCCGGCTCATGGCCGCCCAGCTGGCCCAGGCCCTCCACCTCACCCAGCCGGACGGGGAGCACAAGGGGCTGTATACCAACTCCGGCAAGATGCTGGCCGACCGGCCCCGGGTGAAGGCGGTCACCTTCTCCGGCGGCGTGGCCGACTGCGTGTACCAGGATCAGCCTGGGGACGTGTTCCGGTATGGGGATATCGGCGTGCTGCTGGGCCGGGCCATCCGGGAGGATCCCGACCTGTCCAGGGTGGAGCGGTGCCCCGCCCTGGAGACCATCCGGGCCACGGTGGTGGGGGCGGGCACCCACGCCACCGACGTGAGCGGGAGCACCATCCGCTATGACGCCAACCTGCTCCCCGTCAAGAATGTGCCCATTTTGAAAGTCTCCGCTGAGGACGAGGCGTCGCTGGAGACGCTGAAAGCCTCGATTGCATATCAACTGCCGCTGCATATGCCGGAGGGCAAGATCGAGCAGATCGCCATCGCCTTCGCCGGGGAAAAACGCACCAGCTTTGTGGAAGTCCAGGCGCTGGCGGCGGCAATCATCGAATCGGCAAAGGAGGTGATAGACAGCAGATTCCCGCTCATCGTGGTGGTGGAAAACGATGTGGGCAAGGTGCTGGGCAACGCGCTGAATGTGATGCTCAAGCACGAAAAGCCCGTGATCTGCATCGACGGAGTACACACCGCCAACGGCGACTACATCGACATCGGCGAGCCGGTGGCCGGTGGGCAGGTTCTGCCCGTGGTAATCAAGACCTTGGTGTTCAATTCCTGACGAACAATAATAAGGGGTGAAAAAAGTGATTCTCAAAACCAGGCTGTTCGGCCATGTCTACGAGTTCAAATCCATCCGTGAGGTCATGGCCAAGGCAAACGAGGAAAAATCCGGCGACAAGCTGGCAGGCATCGCCGCCGAAACCGCGGAGGAACGGGTCGCTGCTAAGGTGGTTCTGTCCAACCTTACCATGAACGAGGTGCGCAACTGCCCCGCCGTCCCCTACGAGGAGGACGACGTGACCCGCATTATCCAGGACGACCTGAACGAGACCATTTTTAACGAGTTCAAGAATAAGACCGTGGCTGAGTTCCGTGAGTGGCTGCTCAGCGAGAAGACCACCGGCGACATGATCAAGCGCGCTTCCCGGGGCCTGACCTCCGAGTGCGTGGCCGCCGTGTGCAAGCTGATGAGCAATCTGGATCTGGTGTACGCTGCCAAGAAGATCCGCGTCAGCGCCCACTGCAACACCACCATCGGCCTGCCGGGCACCTTCTCCGCCCGTCTCCAGCCCAACCACACCACCGACGATCCCAAGGGCATCGTGGCCTCCGTGATGGAGGGTCTGTCCCTGGGCTGCGGCGACGCCGTCATCGGCATCAACCCCGTGGACGACTCCGTGGAAAGCGTGGCCCGTTTGCTGAAGATGCTGGACGAGTTCAAGGCCAAGTGGGAGGTTCCCACCCAGATCTGCGTGCTGGCCCACGTGACCACCCAGACCGAGGCCGCCAACAAGTTCGGCGCTCCGCTGGACCTGATGTTCCAGTCCATCGCCGGCTCCCAGAAGGGCAACGAGGCCTTCGGCCTGACCACCCAGATGCTGGAGGACGGCCGCCAGACCATGCTGACCCGGGGCACCTGCACCGGCCCCAACGTGATGTACTTCGAGACCGGCCAAGGCTCCGAGCTGTCCTCCGACGCCCACAACGGCTGGGACCAGGTGACCATGGAGGCCCGCTGCTACGGCTTCGGCCGCCACTTCAAGCCCTTCCTGGTGAACACCGTCGTCGGCTTCATCGGCCCCGAGTACCTGTATGATTCCAAGCAGGTCACCCGCGCCGGCCTGGAGGATCACTTCATGGGCAAGCTCAGCGGTCTGCCTATGGGCTGCGACGCCTGCTACACCAACCACATGAAGGCCGACCAGAACGACATCGAGAACCTGGCTACCCTGCTGGTGGCCGCGGGCTGCAACTACGTGATGGGCGTGCCCCAGGGCGACGACTGCATGCTGATGTACCAGTGCACCGGCTACCATGAGGCCGCCGCGCTGCGCGAGGTCTTTGGCCTGCGTCCCATCAAGGAGTTCGACCAGTGGCTGGAGAAGATGGGCTTCTCCGAGAACGGCAAGCTGACCGGCCGCGCCGGCGACGCTTCCGTGTTCATGACGAAGTAAAGGAGGCTGGAATCAATGAATGAGAAAGATCTGAGAGCCATTATTGAGCAGGTACTCTCCGAGCTGGGCACCTCCGCGGCCGCTGCTCCGGCCGCCGTCCAGGCTGTCAGTCAGGCCGTCCAGTCCTCCCAGGTTGAGGACGGCGAGCTGCCCGACGTGACCGCCATCGACATCCGCACCCAGTACCTGGTGGAAAATCCCGAGCACGGCGAGGAGTACGCCGAGCTGAAGTACAACGCTCCCTGCCGTCTGGGCATCGGCCGGGCCGGCGCCCGCTACCTGACCCTGCCCCAGCTGGAGTTCCGCGCCGCCCACTCCGCCGCCCAGGACGCCGTGTTCAACGACGTGGACGAGGCGTTCGTGGAGAAAATGGGCCTGTGGACCGTCCAGACCCAGTGCGAGAGCAAGGACGTCTACCTGACCCGCCCCGACCTGGGCCGCAAGCTCAGCCCCGAGGGCGTGGAGACCATCAAGGCCAAGTGCAAGAAGAACCCCACCGTTCAGATCTATGTGTCCGACGGCCTGTCCTCCGCGTCCGTGGCCGCCAACATCGGCGATCTGCTCCCCGCCATCCTGCAGGGCCTGGAGAGCTACCGCATCGACGTGGGCACCCCCTTCTTCGTGAAGTACGGCCGCGTGGGCGTGATGGACGAGATCTCCGAGCTGACCGGCGCCGACGTGACCTGCACCCTGATCGGTGAGCGTCCGGGCCTGATCACCGCCGAGTCCATGTCCGCCTACATCGCCTACAAGGCCACCGTGGGTATGCCCGAGGCCCGCCGCACCGTGGTGTCCAACATCCACCGCTCCGGCACCATCCCCGCCGAGGCCGGCGCCCATATCGCCGAGATCATCAAGATCATGCTGGAGAAGAAGGCCAGCGGCACTGATCTGAAACTGTAACAGAGGGAGGATTATTATCATGAAACGCGATCCGTTGCCTGCAAAGGTATTAGCCACCCGCCTGATCCCCAATGTGGCCCCCGATATGGCCAAGGAGCTGGGCCTGACTCCCGATCAGAAGTCCCTGGCCCTCATTACCGCCGACTGCGATGATGTGACCTACACCGCCCTGGATGAGGCCACCAAGAAGGCCGACTGCAAGGTGGTTTACGCCAAGAGCTTCTACGCCGGCGCCGCCAACGCCAACACCGCCCTGGCCGGCGAAATCATCGGCATTCTGGCCGCTCCCAACCCCGCTGAGGCTAAGGCCGGCCTGGACGCCGCTGTGGACATGATCGAGAACGTGTGCCACTTCGTCTCCGCCAACGACGAGGACAGCGTGTGCTACTACGCCCACTGCATCTCTCGCACCGGCTCCTATCTGTCCGAGGGTTGCGGCATTGCCGAGGGCGAGGCCATTGCCTACCTCATCGCGCCTCCGCTGGAGGCCATGTACGGCGTGGATGCCGCGCTGAAGGCCGCCGACGTGCGGATGTGCGTGCTGTACGCGCCTCCTTCTGAGACCAACTTCGGCGGCGCCCTGCTCACCGGCAGCCAGTCCGCCTGCAAGTCCGCCTGCGACGCGTTTGCCGCCGCCGTGGAGGCTGTTGCTGATCGTCCCGTGGAATAAGTCCCCATCCGCCTTTTGAACGGAGGTACTTATGAAAGCATTGGGCATGATCGAAACCAGGGGCCTGGTGGCCGCCATCGAGGCGGCTGACGCCATGGTGAAGGCCGCCAATGTGTCCCTCCAGTGCAAGGAGCACGTGGGCGGCGGGCTTGTCACCGTGATGGTGCGGGGCGACGTGGGTGCGGTGAAGGCCGCCACTGACGCGGGCGCCGCCGCCGCCGAACGGGTGGGCGAGCTCATCTCCGTCCATGTCATTCCCAGGCCCCACGGCGAGGTGGAGGAGATTTTGGGCGAGCTGCCCCCTCCGGCCGCGGAGCCTGCCCCCAAGCCGGAGCCGCCGGCCCCGCTGAAACCGGAGCAGTCCCCTGAGCCCATCGCCCCGCCGGATCCGGAGCCTGAGCCCCCCGCCGGGGAGGCCAAGCCGGAACCCGATCCCGACCCTGAGCCCCCTGCCGAGGAGGTTCAGACGGAGCCGGAGCCGGAACCGGAACCCCAGCAAACCGTGTCTGCCGGGATGGACGGATCCATCCCCACCGGGGCGGAGCTGGAGGCCATGCCCGTGGTGCAGCTGCGGGTGTTGGCCCGCTCCCTCAACGTGGAGGGCATGAGCCGCAGGGAGATCCGGGACGCCAAGAAGGATCAGCTTCTCACGGAGATCCGGGCCTGTCTGGCGCGCCGGGGACAACAGCCGTAACCCGGCTTACGATAGGAGTGATGTGACAGATGCAACTGATTGATAAGGACTTACTGTCCATGCAGGAAGTCCGTGAGCTGGTTGAGGCGGCCAAGGCCGCCCAGCGGGAGCTGGCCCAGATGAGCCAGGCCCAGGTGGATCGGATCGTCCGGGCCATCGCGGACGCCGGCGTGCGCAACGCCCGCCGTCTGGCCCAGATGGCCAATGAGGACACCGGGTTCGGTATCGTCGAGGACAAGATCATCAAGAACGTCTTTGCCAGCCGCGGCGTCTATGAGCATATCAAGGACATGAAAACCATCGGCGAGATCAGCTGTGATCCTGCCAGGGGCGTCCACACCATCGCGGTGCCCGTGGGCGTGATCGCGGGTCTGATCCCGTCCACCAACCCCACCTCCACCGCGCTGTATAAGGCGGAGATCGCCATTAAGGCGGGCAACGCCATTGTGTTCTCCCCCCACCCCACCGCCCTGCGCTGCATTCTGGAGACCGTCAAGGTCATCCGGCAGGCGGTGTCCGAGGCGGGCGGGAACGAGGATCTGGTCTCCTGCATCACCATCCCCACCATGGAGGCCACCGACAACCTGATGCGCCATCGGGACGTGGCCATGATTCTGGCCACCGGCGGTTCCGCCATGGTGCGCGCGGCCTATTCCTCCGGCACCCCCGCCATCGGCGTGGGCCCGGGCAACGGCCCCGCCTACATTGAAAAGAGCTGCGACCTGAAGCTGGCGGTCAAGCGCATTCTGGACTCCAAGACCTTTGACAACGGCACCATCTGCGCCTCCGAGCAGTCCATCATCTGCGACGAGGACATGGTGGTGGCGGTGCAGGCCGAGATGGAAAAGCAGGGTGCCTACTTCCTGGACGAGGCGGAGCGGGAGCAGCTGGGCCGGTTCATCCTCCGGGCCAACGGCACCATGAACCCCGAGATCGTGGGCCGCAGCGTGGAGACCATCGCCAAGCTGGCCGGCCTGACCAAGGTGCCCGCCACCGCCCGGGTGCTGGTGGCCCGGGAGACCGGCGTGGGCCGGGGCCATCCCTATTCCAACGAGAAGCTGGGGCCCATCCTGGCCTTCTACGTGGGCAAGGACTACAAGGACGTGTGTGACAAGGTGTGCGAGATCCTCCACTACGAGGGCGCCGGCCATACCTTCTCCATGCACACCCAGAACAAGGAGATCGAGGACTACTTCGCCCGTCGGGTGCCCGCCTCCCGGATTCTGGTGAACACCCCCAGCGCCCTGGGCGGCATCGGCGGCACCACCGGCCTGATGCCCTCCCTCACCCTGGGCTGCGGCGCGGTGGGCGGCTCGGCCACGTCGGAGAACGTGGGCCCCATGCACCTGCTCAATCTGCGCTACGTGGCCCACGGCCTGAAGGAGCTGGAGGAGATCCGGGCCGGCGTGCCGTCCTGCGAGGACGGCGTGTGCCGGGTCAACCCCGATCTCAGCGGCATTGATATCGACGGCATCGTGGACAGCATCCTGGCCAAACTCCGGGCGCTGTAACGGGCCCCATCCAATCCCATCGAAATGAAGGAGTGAAGCATACAATGGCAGCATTGCAGGCACTGGGCATGATCGAGACAAAGGGTCTGGTCAGCTCTATTGAAGCGGCGGACGCCATGGTGAAGGCCGCCAACGTCACCCTCATCGGCAAGGTCCATGTGGGCGGCGGTCTGGTGACCGTTATGGTGCGCGGCGACGTGGGCGCGGTGAAGGCCGCGACCGACGCGGGCGCCGCCGCCGCCGAGCGAGTGGGCGAGCTCATCTCCGTCCACGTGATCCCCAGGCCCCACGAGGAAGTGGAGTTCATTCTCCCCACCCTGGACAAGGGCTAATCCAACATCATTAAGGAGTGAACTAATATGGCAGCAATGCAGGCACTGGGCATGATCGAGACTAAGGGTCTCGTTGCCTCTATCGAAGCGGCCGATGCCATGGTGAAGGCCGCCAACGTCACCCTCATCGGCAAGGTCCATGTGGGCGGCGGTCTGGTGACCGTTATGGTGCGCGGCGACGTGGGCGCGGTGAAGGCCGCGACCGACGCGGGCGCCGCCGCCGCCGAGCGAGTGGGCGAGCTCATCTCCGTCCACGTGATCCCCAGGCCCCACGAGGAAGTGGAGTTCATCCTTCCCTCTCTGGAGAAGTAAGCCCGTAAACTTCCACTGAGAAAGGGGGGACACCCATGAGAGCAATCACCGAGGATATTCTGCGGTTTGAGCTGCGCAACAGCCAGCCGGAGGTGTACTACATCCCCACCGGGAAAATCCTCACGCCCGCGGCGCGGGAATACCTCCAGCAGCGCAAGATCAAGATCGCCAAAGAGGGGGAGTGTCCCCAGCGGGCCCCGGAGGAGGCCGCGGCACCGGCCGCGGCCCAGCCGGTCCAGCAGCCGGTGATGGCCGCGCCCAAGCCCAAGTATGTGGATTACCAGAGCGGCTCCTTCTACATGGAGAAGCCGGAGCACATGACCCAGCTCTTTGACAACCAGCTGGTGGCGAAAAACCACCCCCGGATCCTGTTCCGAGGCAAGCTGGACAGCCTCCAGGCGCTGGTGGTGCTGGATCAGGCGCTGATCTCTGAGGGGGGCGGCAGCCAGCAGCTGCTGGCCGACCTGGACGACGTGCTGAAGGCCTTGCGCAACATGATGCGCTGCGACGTGCTGGACGAGGAGCTGCACAGCGATACCATCATCGGGCTGACCCACGCCGAGCTGCGGGAGCACTCCCACAACCCCATGAAGTTCTACAACATCCGGCAGATGCTCCTGCCCTCCTACACCATGGGCCGGGACTACGCCCTGCTCAACCAGCTGCGGACCGCCATCCGGGAGACCGAGGTGGCCGCGGCCAACGCCTTCTATGATGGGTTCCGGTTCAGCCGGGGCGACATCATCGAGGAGCTCAACCGCCTGTCCAGCGCCCTGCACATCATGATGTGCAAGTATCTGGCGGGCGACTACAAGGGGGCGGCAAAATGACGGCAGAACAGATCTCCGCGGCGGTCATGAACTCCGTCCACCGGGCGGGGCTGGTAGAGGTCGAGGTCTCCGCCCGCCACGTCCACCTGACCCAGGCCGACGCCGAGGTGCTCTTTGGCCCTGGCGCCGCGCTGGAGCCCGCCCGGCCCCTGTCCCAGCCGGGGCAGTTCCTGTCCCAGCAGCGGGTGACCCTCATCGGCCCCAAGGGCCGCAAGGAGCGCACCGCTGTGCTGGGCCCGGTGCGGACGGCCTCCCAGGTGGAGCTGTCTAAGAGCGACTGCGTGGAGCTGGGCGTGGACGCGCCCCTGCGGGAGTCCGGTGACGTGGCCGGCTCCGGCTCCATCGTCATCGAGGGGCCCTGCGGCACCCTGGAGCTGAAGGAGGGCGTGATCATCGCCCGCAACCACATCCATGTGACCGCCCCCGACTCGGTCATGTTCGACCTGCGGGATAAGCAGCGGGTCAGCGTGGCCCTGCTCACCGAACGGCCCGTGGTGTTCCGGGACGTGCTGATCCGGGTGAGTACTCGGTTCAGCTGTAAGATGCACATTGATTTCGACGAGGCCAACGCCGCCATGGTCAAGGGCTTCACCCTTGGTAAAATCATCCGGTAAGGGCCCCACGGCCCCCGCAGCGCCGGGAAGGAGCGTATCACTATGATGGATCTGGATCGGGTCAACGCCTATATGGAACGGGTGAAGGAGTCGGAGCACACCACCTTCCGCCCTGTGAGCTCCAAGCTCAAAACGGGCGTGGATCTGGGTACGGCCTATATCGCCTTGGTGGTGCTGGACGAGGAGGACAACCCCATCGCCTGCGAGAAGCAGGCGGCGGGGGTGCTCAAGGACGGCGTGGTGGTGGACTACACCGGCGCGCTGAGCATCGTCCGGGAGCTGAAGAAAAAGCTGGAGGGCCGTCTGGACGTGGAGCTGCTCAACTGCGCCATCGCCATGCCCGCCGGTACGGAATCCAGCGCCCGCACCCACCAGTACGTGGCGGAGGGGGCCGGGTTTGAGGTCACGGCGGTGCTGGATGAGCCCAGCGCGGCCAACGCCATCTATCAAATCCAGAACGGCGTGATTGTGGACATCGGCGGCGGCACCACCGGCCTTGCCATCCTCCGGGACGGCAAGGTGGTGCGCACCGAGGACGAGCCCACCGGCGGCACCCACCTGTCCCTGGTGCTGGCGGGGAACTACCACGTCAGCTTCCAGGAGGCGGAGGCCATCAAGCAGGACTATGCCCGTCACCGGGAGATCCTGCCGGTGGTGCGCCCGGTGGTGGAGAAGATGGCCACCATTGTCCGCCGCTATCTGGCGGGCACCGACGTGGACGCCATCTATCTGTGCGGCGGCACCTGCTGCCTCACCGGGATCGAGGACATCTTCCAAAAAGAGACGCAAATCAAAACCATCAAGCCGGCGGATCCCTTCCTGGTGACGCCGGCGGGAATCGCGATGAACTGTAAAATTTAGCCATGAAAGGGGGGTCAGCCATGGATCATAAGGAATTGGTCGAGCTGATCCTGGCCCGCGTCGTGGAGAAGCTGGCCCAGAGCGGGGCCTGTTCCCAGGGGTGCTCCGCCTGCGGCGGCCCCACTCCGGACGACGGGCGGCCCGGCCTGCTGATCCTGACCCAGGAACACGGAGAGGACTGCCATCACGTGCTGGAGGATCCGCGCCTGACGGCGTGCTACCGCACGGAATGCGCCCTCTTGCAGGACTACCAGGTGGATCTGGACAGGTTTGAGGTCGTGGTGATCTACCAGTTTACCAATGAGGTGCTGTGCAAGCTGGCCAGCGGGATCTGCGATACGCCGTTTACCAAGCTGGCCCAGCAGGCGCTGTTGACCGGCAAGCGGGTGTTCGTGCCCACGGAGGAGATGGAGGCTATGCGCGCCACCTCCTGCAAGCTGCCCGCGCCCTACTGCGCCATGCTTCAGGAGAAGCTGGCCCTGCTCACCGCCTGCGGCTTGACCATCTGTTCCCAGCAGAACCTGGCCGGGGCGATTCTGGACGGGGCCTGCCCCGCCTGCTCCGCCGCCCCTGCCGCTCCGGCGGCCGCGCCGGAGCCCTGCGCTCCGGACAAAGAGCTGTGCCTGGATAAGCGGGTACTGACGGAGCGGGATGTGATCGCCGCCGATAAGGACGAGGTCACCTGCATCCACATCGGGGAAAAGACCATCCTGACGGCGCTGGCCGTGGAGTATGCGAAATCCAAGGGCATCCGCCTGATCCGCGGCGCGGGGCGCTGACCGGTTCTCGGCCCATCGCCCGGACGAAATGAGGGAAATTCATGCAAGTGGCAAAAGTGATTGGCAACATCTGGGCGACCCGGAAAGAGGAAAAGCTGGCCGGCCTGAAGCTGCTGTTGGTTCAGCCCATCAACCCGCTGAACGGGGAACTGTACCGCATCCCCATTGTGGCCGCCGATATCATCGGCGCCGGCGTGGGGGAGACGGTAGTGGTGGTTGGCGGCAGCTCCGCCCGGAGCGCCGCCGGGGACATGATGATCCCGGTGGACGCCACCGTGGTGGGCATTGTGGACGACCAGGATGTGGACGCCAGCGTTTTGCAGTCGACCTGAGCCCCCAGGCCGGGGGCCGGGCCGGCCGCGGCCCACAAGGAAATAAGGTGAGACTATGAATTTGACCCAAGCGGTGCGGGAGGCCGGCGTTGTGGGCGCAGGCGGCGCCGGATTCCCCACCCATGTAAAGCTCAATGCCAAGGCGGAGTGCTTTATTGTCAACGCCGCCGAGTGCGAGCCGCTGATTGAGACCGACAAATACCTGTGCCGCACCTTCCCGGAGCAGGTGGTGGCCGCGGCCGCGGCCATCGCTGCCCACCTGGGGGCCAAGCGGGCGGTCATCGCCCTGAAGGGCAAGTACCGGGACGAGATTGCCGCTCTGGAGGGGGCCATTAGCAAGCTGGGGGCCGATGTGGAGATCTTCCAGATGGCCACCTTCTACCCCGCCGGGGATGAGCAGACCATGGTGCAGCAGGTCACCGGGCGCAGCGTGCCCGAGCGGGGCCTGCCGCTGGACGTGGGCTGCGTGGTGGACAACGTGGGCACCCTGCTCAACGTCCTCCAGGCCCTGGACGGCGTGCCTGTCACCCAGAAATACCTGTCGGTGGTGGGCGAGGTCAAGGAGCCCATCATGCTCCACGTGCCCATCGGCACCCCACTGACCCAGTGCGTGGCGGCGGCGGAGCCCACCCTGACGGACTATGCCCTGATCGTGGGCGGGCCCATGATGGGCAAGCCCCTCACCAAAGCTGAGGACATTGACGCCGCCGTGGTGACCAAGACCACCGGCAACATCATCGTGCTGCCCAAGGATCACTATCTGTTCCGGCGGGCCCAGCTCAGCCTGGACGCTATCCGCCACCAGACCAAGAGCGCCTGTATCCAGTGCCGCATGTGCACCGATCTGTGCCCGCGTTATCTCATCGGGCACCAGATCCGGCCCAACCTGGTGATGCGCAACCTGTGGCGGGAAAAGACCATCACCGACGACGGCGAGTACCTGGCCGCCTTCGGGGACGCCGCCAACTGCTGTGACTGCGGCGTGTGCGAGATGTTCGCCTGCCCCATGGGGCTGTCCCCTCGGAAGGTGAACCAGTACATCAAGGGCGAGCTGCGCCAGCGGGGCATTCAGGTGCCCCGGAACATGGAGCCCCAGGCCCGACAGTTTGTGGACGACCGCAAGACGCCCACCGGCAGGCTCATCGCCCGCCTGGGTCTGGCCCAGTACGACGGGAAGCACGCCCATGCCTGCAAGACCCTGGAGCCGGAGCGGGTATTCATCCCCTTCCAGCAGCACATCGGCAAGCCTGCCGTCCCAGTGAAGGCCGTGGGCGACACGGTGGCTGTGGGAGATCTGCTGGCCCAGGCCGCGGAGGGCCTGTCCGTCAACATCCACGCCAGCATCAACGGCGTGGTGGAGCAGGTCACCGGCGCGGGCGCGACCATCAGAAGAAAGGAGTGAGCGTATGAGAACGGCAATCGGTATGGTGGAGCTGAACAGTATCGCCAAAGGCATTGAAACCTGCGACTATATGGTAAAGGCCGCTCAGGTGGAGCTCATCCGCTCCTCCACGGTCTGCCCGGGTAAGTATCTGATTCTCATCGCCGGGGACACCGGCGACGTGCGGGCCTCCATGAAGGAGGGGGAGAAACGGGGAGGCGAGTGCGTGGTGGACACGCTGCTGCTGCCCAACGTCCATCCCCAGCTCATCCCTGCCATCAGTATGGCCACCCCCACCCCCGCCCTGGGCGCGGTGGGCGTGCTGGAGTTCTATTCCGTGGCGTCCGCCATCACCGCCGCCGACGTGGCGGCCAAGGCGGCCAACATCACCCTGATTGAGGTGCGCATCGGCTATGCCATCGGCGGCAAGGGCTACGTGACCCTCACCGGGGACGTGGGCGCGGTGCGCGCAGCGGTGGCCGCCGCCTCCCGGGACGCCCAGCTCCTGGTGGGCACCACCGTCATCCCGCGGCCCGCCAAGCAGGTGTTCGACTCCCTGCTGTAAGCTCCACAGTCTGTCTTTTGCGGGGGCGCCGCCCCCGAGTCAAGAGAAAAGAAATTTTGAAGGAGGAACATACATGAGCGTTTTTACTGAGAGCATCGGCGCATGGGTGTCCAGTCTTTCCATCAACTCCGTCATTATGATGATCATGATGATCTTCATGCTGGTGGGCGCGATTGATAAGATCATGGGCAACAAGTTCGGCTACGGCGAGGAGTTCGAGGCCGGCTTCAACGCCATCGGTCCCCTGGCGCTGTCCATGGCCGGCGTCGTGGCCGCCGCCCCCGTGCTGGCCAAGATCCTTGGCCCCATTATCACCCCCATCTACACCATCTTCGGCGCTGACCCCGCCATGTTCGCCACAACCCTGCTGGCGTGCGACATGGGCGGCTATCCTCTGGCCATGGAGCTGGCGGCCAATGAGACCATGGGTAACTTCGCCGGCCTGATCCTGGGCACCATGATGGGCCCCACCATCGTGTTCACCATCCCCGTGGCCCTGGGCATCATCTCCAAGGAAGACCGCTCCTACCTGGGCGCGGGCGTTCTGGCCGGTATGATTACCATCCCCATCGGTTGCATCGTGGGCGGCCTGGTGATGTCCGCCATGACCGAGTATAAGCTGTCCTTCCTGGTGATCCTCCAGAACCTGATCCCCGTTATCATCATCGCCGCCCTCATTGTCATCGGCCTGTGGTTCGCCCCCGCCGGCATGATCAAGGGCTTCAACGTATTCGGCACCGGCGTGACCATCGTCATCACCGCCTTCACCGCCATCGCCGTGTTCGAGCAGATCACCGGCATCATGTTCCCGCTGTTTGATGTGATGGCTACTCCTGATGAAACCGGCATGACCCCGCTGAACAGCGGCCTGCTGACCTGCGGCCAGATCGGCATCGTGCTGATCGGCGCCTTCCCCATGGTGAAGTGGATCACCAAGACCTTCGGCGGCGCTCTGGGCAAGCTGGGCGGCGCTCTGGGCATGAACGACAAGGCTTCCGCCGGCATGGTGGCCAACCTGGCCAACAACATCGCCATGTTTAACATCATGGGCGAAATGGATCCCAAGGGCAAGCTGCTGAACGTGGCCTTCGCCGTGTCCGCCGCCTTCGTGTTCGGCGATCACCTGGGCTTCACCGCCGGCGTGAACCAGAGCATGGTGACCCCCGTTATCGTCGCCAAGCTGGTTGGCGGTATCACCGCCGTGATCGTGGCCTACCTCCTGGCTCCCAAGCTGCTGGCCAAGATCGGCGTCACCGAGGGGAAGAAGGCTTAACGAAATCCCGCTCCTGCGTCCGTTCAGGGTTTCCCCGGCGGACGCGGGCAAAAGCGAGAACCAGCGCCGTTCCCGCTCCCTCCCCCGCCGGGTGAGGGGGCGGGGTGCGGCAGAGAAAGGTCAGGTGTGAACCTATGAACGTCAGCGAACAGCTGATCCGTGAGATCGTCACCAAGGTGCTCCAGGAGGCCGGCGGCCTCACCGCCGCCCCCGCCATGGAGCGGCAGGTGGATCCCAGCGGCATCATCGGGATCAAGACCAGCACTGTCCCCCTCCAGCCCTTTGAGGGCCGGCAGGACGTGCTGCTGAATGACGTGACCACCCTGGAGGAGGCCCCCCGGATGGGCTGCGGCGTCATGGAGCTGAAGGACGCCGCCAGCTTTGAGTGGACCCTCACCTATGACGAGTACGACATCGTGCTGGAGGGCGCCCTGGAGATCGAGATCGATGGGCGCATTGTCAGCGGCGGCCCGGGCGACATCATCTACATCCCCAAGGGCAGCCACATCCACTTCCAGACCCCCAGCTACGCAAAGTACGTCTACACAGTCTATCCCGCCAACTGGCAGGAAGGCTGAGCCCGTCCAACGCGCAGATCTCAGTTCCAAGCAACCGGCCCCAAGGAAAGCTTTTAGGGCGGGGCGGCAGGCATCCCTTGCCGCCCCGCCTTTTATGAAAGGTGGATTATGATATGATGAAAAAATGTAAGAGGCTCGGTTCCATACTTTTGGCCCTTGTGCTTGCCCTGTCCCTGGCGGTTCCCGCCCTTGCCTCCACCTACACGGTGAAGAAGGGTGATAGCCTGTGGAGCATCTCTAAGCAGCAGCTGGGCAATGGCAGCAGGTGGCGCGAGATCTACGAGGCCAACAAGGAAAGCATCAAGGATCCCAACCGGATCTATGTGGGGCAGGAGCTCCAGATCCCCGACGGCAAGCCCGTGCCGGAGCCCACCCCGGAGCCTACCCCTGAGCCCACGCCGGAACCCACGCCCGAGCCCACACCGGATCCCACACCCGCGGCGGTCCACGTTCAGCGGAACGACTGGGATCCCTTTGTGAAGCAGGCGGTCAATGACTTCATGGATGCCTATGGCAAGACCTCCGCCAGCTACGCCAAGGGTGGCTCCTACGTGGTGTTTGACTTTGACAACACCTGCTCCATCTTCGACGTGGAGGAGCAGCTGGCCATTTACCAGCTCCAGACCATGACCTTCGCCATCACCCCCGAGAAGATGCCCGAGGTGCTGGCCACCGACATCGGCTTGAATGACGAGAGCCTGGATGTGGTGATCGACTACGAGGGCATTAAGCACTCCTACAACGACTGGATCGCGGACATCACCAAGGCGTACACCTACCTCTACGAGGAGTATGGCCCCTTCACCGGCAAGGGCCTTGACAAGGAGGCCCAGGCCAAGATCCAGGCCGATCCCCAGTGGCTGGAGTTCGCCACCAAGATCCGCACCATGTACGATGTCGTCTACGACCATGAGTCCGCCTCCGTGGCCTACCCCTGGGTGCTCTACTGGTTCACCGGTATGACCGAGCAGGAGGTCTATGACCTGGCCAAGGCGTCCCACACCTACTACAGCAGCGTGGAGACCACCACCCAGACCTGGACCACCCCCAAGGACATCGAGTCCAAGGTGGGCGTTGTGGAGTACACGTGGACCTCCGGCACCCAGGTGTCCGAGAATATCAAGGAGCTGTGGGCCACCCTTCAGGCCAACGGCATCGACGTGTGGGTGTGTTCCGCCTCCGCCACCGACCCCATCCGGGCCGCTGTGGACGCCTGGGGCCTCCATGACTACATCACCGGTATGCTGGCCATGACCAACAAGCTGGAGAACGGCGTGTACGTCAACGAGTATGACTATACCACCGGCTGCGGCTGGCTCAATGACGGCAAGGGCGGCTGGGTGCGCGACACTCTGCCCATCAAGGCCCAGACCCAGGGCGTGGGCAAGGTGACGGCCATCGTCAACGCCATCGCCCCCAAGTACAACGGCGCCGGCCCGCTGGCCGGGTTCATGGACTCCACCGGCGACTACAACTTCTGCACGGAGTTCGCCAACCTGAAGCTGGTGATCTGCTTCAACCGCGCCAGCCGCAAGATTACCGACGGCGGCGGCGTGATCTCCGAGCTGGCCATCTATCAGCGGGACACCCTGGGCTTTGACCTGAAAAAGGCCAACGCCAACGGGGACACCCTGTACGTCCTCCAGGGCCGCGAGGAGAACGGGCTGCGGGGTCTGCGGGCCAGCGACAAGACCATGCTGCTGGGCAAGACGGAGCCTGCGCTGTTTAAGAACGCGGACAATGAGGCCCAGCTCAAGTACATGATCGACCACAGCATGACCACCAAGGAGATCATCGACCGCTTTGCCATCAAGACCGCCGCCGACGCGGAGGGCAACGATCTGGGCCTGAAATACGGCTTCCTGACCGAGTTCGCGGGCTATCACAACATTAAGTAAGCCTTCACGCCGTTTCAGTCCCGCCCCGCCTCCGGGGCGGGGCGGGACTGACGGCAAAAACACCGGAAAAACAGGCAAAACCCGCTTGACAACAGGACCCGGGAACCTTATAATAAAGGCGTAGACCATAAAGTGAATAAAAGGGTATGTGGGTGCGCCCTCCCGGGCGCACAATAGGGAAGCGGGTGTGAATCCCGCGCAATGCCGTTGCTGTGTTAGCGGAGTGTTTTCCAAGAATGTCACTGGGGCTCGTCCCTGGGAAGGCTGGAAAAGACGTTTGACGCTTTAGCCAGAATACCTGCCCACATATGACGCACAAATGTCCTCCCCGTGCATTGGGAGGGTGCAGGATCCCGTTGCTGAGCAACGGCTTGTTTGCTGTACCCTCAAGGGTGCAGCTTTTTGTTTGCTTTCTGGTTTGCCACCCCTTTGGAACTTGCGCCGCGGGGGACGTGTCTGCCAGCACGCTCCCCCGCCACAGGCCACACAAGCCGGCGCTCCCGGTTGCAGACGTATGCGAGACGAGGGCTGGGCTTCCAAGGAAGCCGTTACATATGGGAATAGCCGCGACGAAGGGGCTGTCCCTGTATGTTCACTTATGAAAGGCAGGATCATCAGCATGAATCAAAATAAAAAGCTCCTCATTGCGGCCGTGGCCGTAGTGGCGATTATCGCTGTTTTCCTGGGCGTCTGGTTTGCCACCCGTCCCGCCACCGCCCAGGGCGCCAAAACCATCACGGTGGAGGTCATCCACAAGGACGGCTCCAAGAAGGAATTCACCTGCCACACCGACGAGGAGTATCTGGGCCCGGTGCTGGATGCCGAGCAGATCGCTCAGGGCGAGGAAGGGCCCTATGGGCTTTTCATCAAGTTTGCGGACGGCGAAAAAGCGGTCTATGAGGAGGACGGGGCCTACTGGGCGGTGATGCAGGGCGGGGAGCCCACCCCGCTCAGCGTGGATCAGACTCCCATCCAGGACGGCGACGCCTTCTCCCTGGTATATACCAGTGCGTAGACGATCCCACCGGCTAAGCCTGGGGGAGGTCGCCCTGTTCGGTGTACTGGGGGGCATGACCTTTGCGGCCAAGGTGGTAATGGCGGGGATCCCCAACGTGGAGCCTGTGTCCCTAATGGTGATGCTGTTCGCCGTCACCTTCGGCTGGAAGGCGGTTTTCCCCATCTACGTCTATGTGCTGCTGGAGTTCGTCCTCTACGGGATCCAGCTCTGGTCCATCAACTATCTCTATGTCTGGCTGGTGCTGGCCGCCGCCGCATGGCTGCTGCGGGGGATGAGCAGCCCACTGGGGTGGGCTATGCTGTCCGGGGTGTTTGGGCTGCTGTTTGGCCTGCTGTGCGCGCCGGTGTATCTGATCACCCTGGGGTTCCACGGCGCTATCGTCTGGTGGGTCAACGGCATCGCCATGGACATCCTCCACTGCGCCGGGAACTTTGTCATCGCCCTGGGGCTGTTTGTCCCCCTGCGGAGGCTGCTGGAGCGGCTGTACCGGGAGATGCTGGGACGACACGGCGGCGGCAGCCTGCCCCCGGGGCTTCCCCCGTCCATTTGAATCCTCAAAAGGCCCCGCGGCATTGGTCGCGGGGCCTTGGCTATTCCACGCTGTGAAAAGAGGAAATTATGTCAAATAAACCGCCGCTTTCGCATGGAAAAGAAGTTCAGTTGCGGGTTTGTAAATTTTTCCCATATCTGCGGAGACCCTTGGAAGCTCTCCCTCTTGGCTGTTGAAAACTGTGTGGAAGTTGTGGATAACTTTCCGTATCTGCATAGCTATGCAATATTATGGAAACCAATTTCGGTGGCTGGGCGGCCCCGAAACTCCTTGGAAACTCAGGGGTGGGTCGCCATCGGCTCCATCCTCCGGCCCAAGCCCGACCGGGGAATATACGGAGCGTATAACCCCTTGACGGAACCGCACCCGCATGGTACACTATTCTTGCCGTATGACTGACGGAAGTGGAGCACCACATGGAGTACGGCGGCGCGATTGCGTCTGACTGCCGACCGTCTGGGCGCGCTGATCTGACTCGGTGCGCCCAGTTTCCTTTGGACGCACCCAAGCAAAGGAGGACATCAGGATGAAAACCGACATTGAGATCGCCCAGAGCGCGGCGATGCTGCCTATCAGCCAGGTGGCGGCCAAGGCCGGCATTGACGAGGGCCTGCTGGAGCACTACGGCCGAGTGAAGGCCAAGATCGACATCGGCCCCCTCCGGGACAGGCCCCGGAAGGGCAAGCTGATTCTGGTCACCGCCATCAACCCCACCCCCGCCGGGGAGGGCAAAACCACCACCAGTGTGGGGCTGGCGGACGCGCTGTCCAGGCTGGACAAGAACGTGCTGCTGTGCCTGCGGGAGCCCTCCCTGGGCCCGGTGTTCGGGGTGAAGGGCGGCGCGGCGGGCGGCGGCTACGCCCAGGTGGTGCCCATGGAGGATATCAACCTCCACTTCACCGGCGACTTCCACGCCATCGGCGCGGCCAACAACCTGCTGGCCGCTATGCTGGACAACCACATCCAGCAGGGCAACGCCCTGGGCATCGACGTGAAGAAGATCACCTGGCGGCGGTGCGTGGACATGAACGACCGGCAGCTGCGGAACATCGTGGACGGCCTGGGCGGCCGGATGCAGGGGGTGCCCCGGGAGGACGGCTTTGACATCACCGTGGCCTCCGAGATCATGGCGGTGCTGTGTCTGGCCACCGATCTGAAGGATTTGAAGGCGCGGCTGGCCCGGATCATCGTGGGCTATACCTATGACGACAAGCCGGTCACCGCCGCCGATTTGAAGGCCCAGGGGGCCATGGCGGCCCTGCTGAAGGACGCCATCAAGCCCAACCTGGTGCAGACGCTGGAGAACACCCCGGCCCTGGTGCATGGCGGGCCCTTCGCCAACATCGCCCATGGCTGCAACTCGGTGTCCGCCACCGATACCGCTTTGAAGCTGGCGGACTACGTGGTGACCGAGGCGGGCTTTGGCGCCGACCTGGGGGCGGAGAAGTTTTTGGACATTAAGTGCCGGGCCGCGGGGCTGGAGCCCAGCGCGGTGGTGATCGTGGCCACCGTCAAGGCGCTGAAATACAACGGCGGCGTGCCCAAGGGGGAGCTGGGGGCGGAGAACCTAAAGGCCCTGGAACAGGGGCTGCCCAACCTCCTGAAGCACGTGGAGAACATCACCCAGGCGTACGGCCTGCCCTGCGTGGTGGCCATCAACCGGTTTGTCAACGACACCGACGCCGAGCTGGCCCTGATTGCCGACAAGTGCAAGGCGCTGGGGGTGAACGTGGCCCTGTCCGAGGTGTGGGGCAAGGGCGGCGAGGGCGGCATCGAGCTGGCGGAGGAGGTGCTCCGGCTGTGCGAGCAGCCCCACGAGTTCCGGTTCGCCTATGAACTGGATCGGCCCCTGCGGGACAAGATCGAGAGCATTGTTCGCCGCGTGTACGGCGGGGCTGGGGTGAGTTATGCCCCCGCCGCCTCCAAGGAGCTGGATCGGCTGGAGGCCATGGGCTTCGGCGGCCTGCCGGTGTGCATGGCCAAGACCCAATATTCTCTGTCCGACGACCAGACCAAGCTGGGCCGCCCGGAGGGCTTCACCGTCACCGTGTCCAAGGTGAAAGTGAGCGCGGGCGCGGGCTTTGTGGTGGTGCAGACCGGCGACATCATGACCATGCCTGGCTTGCCAAAGGTTCCCGCCGCAGAGCAGATCGACGTAGACGAAAACGGCGTGATCAGCGGCCTGTTTTGAGCCGTCCGCCGGAAGCAGAAAGAAAAAGGAGAATCCGCTATGACCGCACCTGTCCCTGTGAAGCTGCTGGATCCCCGGGCCAAGCTGCCCACCTACGGCTCGGCCGATGCCGCCGGAGCCGACCTGTACGCCCTCACCGATGGTCCGGTGACCATCGCCCGGGGGGAGAGCGTCAAGCTGCGCACCGGGCTGGCGGTGGCCATCCCCCAAGGGTATGTGGGGCTGGTGTTCGCCCGGTCGGGTCTGGCCTGCAAGGGCGGGCTGGCCCCGGCCAACAAGGTGGGCGTCATTGACGCCGACTACCGGGGGGAGCTGATGGTGTTCCTCCACAACCACGGTTCACAGACCCAGGTGGTGGAGGACGGCGACCGGATCGCTCAGCTGGCCATCGTGCCCTATCTCACCGCCCAATTTGCCCCGGCGGAGGAGCTGGACGGTACGGAGCGGGGCCAGGGGGGCTTTGGCTCCACCGGGCGCAACTGAACGCCCGCTTAAAAGCGACGATCCGGCGCTGTGCCGGACTGTGAGCACAAGTCCCGGAGGAGGTTTATGTCATGCCCGGAAACACTCTGTATATTGTGGTGCCCTGCTACAACGAGGAGGAGGTGCTCCCCGAGACCGCCCGCCGCCTGGGGGACAAGCTCCGCGCCCTGATGAAGGTGGGGAAGATCGGCCCCTGCAGCCGGGTGCTGTTTGTCAACGACGGTTCCAAGGACAAGACCTGGGAGATCATCCAACGGCTCCACCGGGAGGACGGGCTGATGTGTGGGGTGGATCTGACCCGGAATCGGGGGCATCAGAACGCCCTGCTGGCGGGGCTCATGACCGCCAAGGATCGGGCGGATATGGTGATCTCTATGGACGCCGACCTCCAGGACGATGTGGACGCGGCGGACGCCATGGTGGACAAATACCTGGACGGGGTGGACATCGTGTACGGCGTGCGCTCCTCCCGGAAGAAGGACACCTTCTTCAAGCGCACTACCGCCGAGGGCTTCTACCGGATGATGGATCTGCTGGGGGCGGAGACGGTGTTCAACCACGCCGACTACCGGCTCATGTCCAAGCGGGCGCTGGAGGGGCTGGCCCAGTTCACCGAGGTGAACCTGTTTCTCCGGGGCATTGTGCCTATGATCGGCTATCGCACCGACACGGTGGAGTACGAGCGGGGGGAGCGGTTCGCCGGGGAGAGCAAGTACCCTCTGAAGAAGATGCTGGCCTTCGCTTTGGAGGGGGTCACTTCCCTGTCCGTGCGGCCCCTGCGAATGATCACGGGATTGGGCTTTCTGGTGTTCCTGATCTCCCTCATTATGATCCTCTACAACGTGGTGCGGTGGGCCACCGGGAACACGGTGGCAGGCTGGGCCAGCCTGGCCTGCTCCGTGTGGTTTATCGGGGGGCTGATCTTGTTGTCCCTGGGGGTTATTGGGGAGTATCTGGGCAAGCTCTACCTGGAGAGCAAGGACAGGCCCCGGTTCCTGATCCGGGAGGTGCTGGACAGGGAGACGGATCAGAAGGACGGGAAATAGCGCCGGCCTCCCTTGTCAAAAGGGAAAGATTGTTAAACCTTTCTAAATATTCGCGAAAGGCCCTTGCAATTTGGGCCCGCTGAGCCTAAAATAAACTACGTGGAAAATGAGGCGGCGCCGGGCAGCGCCGCTGGGCGGCCCACACATTTTTAACAGGAGGGATTCCCCATGAGCATTGATTTTGAAAGCCTGAAGGACAAAGCTGTGGTTCTCGCCCAGTCCGGCGTGACCAAAGCCAAGGAGCTCACCGAGACCGGCGTGGCCAAGGCCAAGGAGCTGGCGGACACCGGCGCGGCCAAGGCCAAGGAACTCACCGAGATCGGCAAGCTGAAGGTGCAGAACTCCAGCGAGCAGGAGGCCATTCGCAAGGCCTATTCCGAGCTGGGCAAGCTGTACTACGCCGAGCGGGGCTCCGCCCCCGAGGCGGCCTACGCCGACCTGTGCCAGCGTATCACCGACGCCCTGGCCCGCATCTCCTACAACAATGAGCGCATCGCCGACATTAAGGCGGCGGGCCAGATGTCCGACGAGGAAGTGGACGCGGTGGAGCCGGTGGACGAGGAGCCCTCCTGCTGCTGCGGCGGCGAGCCTGAGCCCGAGGCGGAGGACGACAAGCCCGAGGAGTAATGGAAAAATGAAGGAAGCCCCGCAGCCTTTGGCTGCGGGGCTTTTGCCGTGTCAGGGCGCGCTTGGGGCCTTGCCGGGGTGTTTCCTTCGCATGGCGAGGATGCCGCCCACAGCCAGGGCGATCCCCGCCACGATCACGGCGATGGTGACGCCGAAGATCACCGGCATGGGCGGCATGGTGGCGTACTCCATGGCGTTGGGATACCAGTCCTGGGTTGTCTCCAGATCCACCACCTGGATCACCAGAAGGGAGAAGAATTCCACAATCAGCAGCACCACGCCGATGACCGCCGTCACCCACCCGGCGGTAAAGCACCGCTTGGTGGCGTTCACCCGGACGCATTCCTCCAGTCCACCCACAGGGGGCGCTCCCTCCGCTCGCCGGGGCGGGGCCTCCCATCCCAGCAGCTCGTCGGCGGACACGCCCAGCACCCCGCACAGCAGGGCCAGCGTCTCGATGTCCGGCGCGGCCTGATCCGTCTCCCACTTGGACACCGCCTGCCGCGACATCCCGATGAGCTCCCCCAGTTGCTCCTGGGACAGCCCCGCCGCCCGCCGCACCTGCTGGAGCCGTTCTCCAAAGGTCATAGAACCGACCTCCTTTCTGCGTCTATCCTACCGCAAAGGCCGGTGGCAGTCCACCAGCTTTCGCTGGAAAACCCGCCACCGGCGGTGGCATTTGCCTTTTTTTCACAAAAACAGGCGGCGCGCGGCCTGTCCACCGTGCGCCGCCCTGTTTTAGAGAGAGAGGACGAATTGCAGCGCCGTCCGGGGGGTCTGGGCGCCGTGGAACCGCTCCCAGGCCACCGCCTGCCGGTGGAGCTCCTCCGGGGGCAGGGCCACGCCGCGCTGGGCCGCCAGCAGATCCACCAGGGCCAGGAAGCCCGCCTTGTCCAGCCCCTGGAACAGCACCCGCACCCCGAACCGGTCGGCCAGCGAGGTCTTTTCTCGGATGGTTTCCGAACGATCCATCTCGTCCCCCGCCCGCTCGGAGATGGTCTGCCGCACCAGATGGCGGCGGTTGGAGGTGGCGTACACCGCCACATTTCGGGGCCTGCGCTCCACGCCCCCCTCCAGGATGGTTTTCAGGATGGAGTAGGTGGGGTCGTCCTTATCGAAGGTGAGGTCGTCGATGAACACGATGAACTTCTGCCGCCGTCCGTCCAGGGTGCGGATGAGGGCGGGCAGGCCCCCCAGATTCTCCTTGTCCGCCTCGATGATCCGCAGCTCCTCCAGCCCCGGCAGGGTGAGCAGGTGCTTCACCGTGGCCGACTTGCCGGTGCCGCTCTCGCCGTACAACAGCACGTTGTTCACGGTCCGGCCCTCCACCAGGGCGCGGGTGTTGCGCTCTACCTCCGCCCGCTGCTCGTCGTAGCCCAAAAGCTGGCTGCTGTCCGGGCTGTCCGGATGGGCCACGGGGATCAGGGCGCCGCTGTCCCACACGAAGGCCCGGTAGCGGGCGAACCGGCCCGCCCCCTCCCGGCGGTAGGCCTCCGTCAGCGCGTCGAAGGAGAAGGGGACGCCGGCCTGCCACCGGGGCAGACCGGTGAGCACCCCCTGGTAGTCGCTGTCCAGCAGCCGGCCCAGCTGGGTCAGCCAGCGGTCGCAGTCCACCCCGGCCAGCAGGGCGAAGGCGGACAGATCCAGCCGCGCCGCCTGCTCCAGGGCCGGATCCCGATCCCCCCGCTCGGCCAGCAGGGGATAGGGCCCCTCCGACCAGCGCAGGGTGTCCCCCAGCCACTGGCCCAGCCCGGGGAAGCCCTCCACTCGGAGCTGGTAGAACAGGTCGGTGTACGCTTCCAGGCCGCCCAGGCCGTCCCCGTGGGCGGCGCAGGTCACCAGCCGGAGGGCCCGCTCCATCACCGGGCGGGCCAGGATGTCCTTATAGGCCGTGACCCCCTGGAGGGCGGCCAGCATGGTTTTCAGGTTCATGGGGTTCCCTCCTCGGGTCAGTCCGGGGTGATGGGTTGGATGGTGAGATCGCCGTCCCACCCCACTGGGGTGTGGGCGGCAAGGCTGGCGGGGACGTTCAAAATCCGCTGGTTGGAGGAGCCCCGGAAGCGCAGGTTTAGATCCTTTTTCGCCTCCACAAAGGGGCCGTCCACCAGCACGTCCAGGAGGGACAGCAGCTCGTCGGTGCACTCGCACCGGGCGCGGCTGTCCTGCCACAGCTCCTCGTCCAGGAGATAGCCGGAATAGCACCAGATCTCCTTTTGTGGGTATGCTTCCTTCACCCGCCGCAGGAAGGGCAGCAGGGAGCGCTGGTTGTCCGGCTCGAAGGGCTCGCCGCCCAGCAGGGACAGGCCCTTGATGTGGGCAGGGGAGAGGGCGGCCAGAATCTGGTCCTCCTCGGCCTTGGTGAAGGGCTGGCCGTAGGCGAAGTCCTGGGCCTCCGGGTTGAAGCAGCCGGGGCAGCGGTGGGTGCAGCCCGACACGAACAGGGACACCCGGACGCCGGGGCCGTTGGCCACGTCGGCCCATTTGATTGTTGCGTAATTCATAGCAGTCTCCTTTTCGGCGGTGTGGGGCGCACAGGGCGAAAACCGGGGCGGTCGGCTGACCGCCCCGGCTGCGTTTTGTTTATAGGTGCAGAACGCGGGACGCGATCTCCTTGGTTTTGCCCTCGTTCCAGAAGTTCTCGCCCAGGTAGCCGCAGGTGCGCCTGGTGACGTTCATCTTGGCGTGATCCTTATTGTGGCAGCAGGGGCACTCCCACTCGTTGTCCTCGTTGACGATGATCTCCCCGTCGTAGCCGCACACCTGGCAGTAGTCGCTCTTGGTGTTGAACTCGGCATACTGGATGTTGTCATAGATGAACCGCACCACGTCCTTCAGGGCCTCCAGGTTGTGGCGCATATTGGGGATCTCCACGTAGGAGATGCAGCCGCCGCTGGAGATCTTTTGGAACTGGCTCTCAAAGGTGAACTTGGCGAAGGCGTCGATATCCTCCCGCACGTCCACGTGGTAGCTGTTGGTGTAGTAGCCCTTGTCGGTGATGTCGGGGATGGTGCCGAACCGCTCCTTGTCGATGCGGGCGAAGCGGTAGCACAGGCTCTCCGCCGGGGTGCCGTAGAGTGCGAAGCCGATGTTGGTCTCCTTGCGCCACCGGTCGGTGGTCTCACGCAGGTGGTTCATCACCCGCAGGGCGAAGTCCTCCCCCTCGGGCTCGGTCTGTGAGCAGCCCTTCACCAGCTTGGTGACCTCGTACAGGCCGATATAGCCCAGGGAGATGGAGGAGTAGCCGCCGTAGAGCAGCTTGTCGATGGTCTCGCCCTTGTCCAGCCGGGCCACGGCCCCGTACTGCCAGTGGATGGGGGACACGTCGGAGCGGATACCCTTCAGGGCGTTGTGGCGGCACATCAGGGCCTCGAAGCACAGCTCCAGCCGCTCGTCCAGCAGTTTCCAGAACTTATCCTCGTCCTGGCCGGAGAGGATGCCGATCTGGGGCAGGTTGAGGGACACCACGCCCTGGTTGAACCGGCCTTCAAACTTGTAGTTGCCGTTCTCGTCCTTCCAGGGGGACAGGAAGGAGCGGCAGCCCATGGGGGAGAACACGTTGCCCTCGTAGTGCTCCCGCATCTTCTTGGCGGAGATGTAGTCGGGGTACATCCGCTTGGCGGAGCACTTGACGGCAAGCTCCGTGAGGTAGTCGTATTCCCCGCCGGTGAGGTTGTTGCACTCGTCCAGCACGTACACCAGCTTGGGGAAGGCGGGGGTGATGTACACGCCCTTCTCGTTCTTGATGCCCTCCAGCCGCTGGGTGAGAATTTCCTTGATGATGGCGGCGTTCTCCTGGATATAGGGGTCGCCCTCCCGGAGCACCAGGAACAGGGTGACGAAGGGGGACTGGCCGTTGGTGGTCATCAGGGTGTTGATCTGGTACTGGATGGTCTGCACGCCGCTTTTGAGCTCGTCCTTGGTGCGGGCCCGGGCCAGCTTTTCGATGGTGGCGTCGGGAAGCTCCGGGGCGGCCTCCCGGGTCTTGCGCAGGTACTTTTCATAGGTGAGCCGCAGGTACTTGCCCAGGTGGCTCATCTCCACCGACTGGCCGCCATACTGGTTGGAGGCCACGCAGGAGATGATCTGGGTAACGACGGTGCAGGCCACCTGGAAGCTCTTGGGAGACTCGATGAGCTTGCCGTTGATCATGGTGCCGTTGTCCAGCATATCGCCGATGTTCACCAAGCAGCAGTTGAAAATGTGCTGCACGAAATAGTCCGCGTCGTGGAAGTGGAGCACGCCCTCGTCGTGGGCCTTGGAGATGTGCTCGGGCAGCAGGATGCGCCGCGTCAGATCCCGGCTCACCTCGCCGGCGATGTAGTCCCGCTGGGTGGAGGCGATGGCGGTGTTTTTGTTGGCGTTCTCCTCCGCCAGCTCCTTGTTGTCGTTGCGGATCAGGGAGAGGATGGACTCGTCGGTGGTGTTGGCCTTGCGTACCAGGGCCCGGGTGTAGCGGTAGATGATATACGCCTTGGCCAGCTCATACTTGCCGGCGGCCATCAGCTTGGTCTCCACCATATCTTGTATATCCTCCACCAGCAGGCGCTTGCGGCCGCGGGTCTCGGCCACCGCGTCGGCGATGGCGTCGATGGAGCCCTCGTCGATGCGGTAGGGCTCGTCCACCGCCAGGTTGGCCTTCTGGATGGCGGCGACAATCTTGGAACGGTCGAACTCGACGATGGAATCGTCTCTCTTGATTACTTTCATCTCTCCTGATGCTCCTTTTCCTAAGTGCTTGTGAAGCGTTCGTCATTAGTCAGGAGCACACGGCAGGATATAATATCATGATATTATATCCTGCCGTGTGCTGCCGACACTCGACAAGGCCGCTTCATCATAATACTATATCTTGTGGTCAATGTCAACTGTGCAATCTATATAAACGACACTCGCTTTTTTTGTCTGGAATTTTTGGGAAGAAGGGCTTGACAGCGCTGTGTCCGCCCGCTCCGGCCGGACATAGACTGGAGTGCACCCAGGCGGGGATTGCGCCCGCGTCTCCGCGCCCGACTCCGGCCCCGGCGGGGCCGCGGGATCCCCCTGGGCCGGGGCCGGTGAAAGGAGCGTATTCATGAGTCAAATCTATTGGAACGAACCCTCCCGGGGCTATGCCATGACTGCGGAGGAGTTCGCCGCCGGGGCCTGCCAGCGCCCCGTCCCCCAGCCCGGCCCCGGCTGCGGCTGTGGGAACATCCCCACGCCCCCGGCGGGCTGCGACTGCGGCTGCGGGGCCATGCCCCCCGACTGTCCGGACAACGGCTGCGGCCAGGGGCCGGAGTGCTGCCAGCCCATGATCTGCTGCTGCCGCCCCGCCCCGGGGCCCAAGCCCCAGCCCCCGAAGGTGGAGGAGGGCTGCTGCTGCAAGCAGAGCTTCCGGGCGGCCCTGGGCCTGCTGTGCGACGAACGGATCTCCAGCCTGCTGGACTTTGATTCCGCGGCGTTTGTCACCAACACCTACACCGCCGGAACCACTTTGACGGGCGGGAAGCCCTCCGCCGGGGACGCCGGGGGGAGTGTTGCCGCCCAGGCGGACGGCGACGACGCCGGCGACACCGGTGACACCGGCGGCACCGACAAGCCCACCCCGACCCCCAAGCCCTGCCCCGGCGGGCAGTCCGACAACCTGGGCACCCTGTCGGGCAGCTTCCGGCGGTTCGCCCCGTGCACCTGCGACCTGCTGGACATCGACGCCGAGCTCTACACCCCGGCCTCCAAGGACTGTGATTTTACCGCCAGCCAGGTGAACCTGTGCGAGCTGGATGCGGTGGCGTTCCAGGGCGCGCAGGCCTGCCCCGAGGGCGACCTCACCGCCGACGAGGTGGAGGCCCGGAACTTCCGGTGCCTGCGCACCCTGCTGGCCCAGCGGCTGAACCCCTGCGGCGATCCCTGCGGGGCGGCCTGCTGCTCCTGCTCCTGCGCCTGCGACAGCCGGGATTGCTGCTGCGCCGCCGGCCTGCTGTCCACCCTGGCCCAGAACAACCTGAGCCGCCGGGTGTCCCTGGCGGCGGGGCTGCTGCTGCTCCAGAACGTGCAGCTGCTGGGCAGTGTGGGCAACGTGCTGGTGCTGGCTAACGAGACCGACAAGCGGCTGTACTTTGTATGTGTCAACAGCGTGCAGTTTATCGGGTAAACCACAGCCCCTCTGCGGAAGCGGAGGGGCTGTTTTCTACAATGGGCAGTACAGTTGACTATTTTTGAAATGGAACAAATGTTTGACAAAACGGAAGGAATGGGGTATAATGTCCCTGAAAGGGGGCGGACCCATGGAACGGGTGATTTACCACTGCGACTGCAACAGCTTTTACTGCTCGGTGGAGCTGCTGTCCCACCCGGAGCTGCGGGACGTGCCCGCGGCGGTGTGCGGCGATCCCACCAGCCGCCACGGCATCATCCTGGCCAAAAACGAGCCCGCCAAGAAATGCGGCGTGCGCACCGCCGAGACCATCTGGCAGGCCCGGCAGAAGTGCCCGGAGCTGGCGCTGCTGCCCGCCCACCATGGGCTGTACGCGGAATATTCCAAAAAGGTCAACGCCATCTATGACCGCTTTACCGACCTCATCGAGCCCTTCGGCATTGACGAGAGCTGGCTGGATGTGACCGGCTCCCTCCACCTGTTCGGCGGAGATCCGAAGGCCCTGGCCGACCGGATCCGGCGCACCGTCCGGGAGGAGCTGGGGCTGACCATCTCGGTGGGGGTCTCCTTTAATAAGGTATTTGCCAAGCTGGGCAGCGACTACAGGAAGCCGGACGCCACCACCGTCATCACTGAGGAAAATTACCGCCGGGTGGTGTGGCCCCTGCCAGTGACGGATTTGCTGTACGTGGGCCGGGCGGCAGCGGGGGTGCTGGCCCGGTACGGCGTGGCCACCATTGGGGATCTGGCCAACTTCGACCGCTTCGCCCTTATGGAGCTGCTGGGCAAGCAGGGGGGGCAGCTGTGGAACTACGCCAACGGTCTGGATGGCAGCCCAGTGGCCCCGGCGGGGACGTACACGCCCCCAAAGTCGGTGGGTAATGGGGAGACCTTCCCCCGGAACCTCACCCGCCGGGATGAGGTGGCCCGGGGGGTGGCCATGCTGGCCGACCAGGTGGCGGTGCGGCTGCGCAGGCACGGCATGAAGGCCGCCACCCTCCAGGTGACCGTACGGGATCCGGCCTTCAAGGATATCTGCCGCCAGCGGCCCCTGGACGCCCCCACCAACACCGCCCGGGAGCTCACCAGGGCCGCCATGGATATCCTGGCTCGGAGCTGGAAGTCCGGGGCCCCCATCCGGGCCATCACCCTCACCGCCCACAACCTGATCCCGGAGGGGGAGGCGGCGGAGCAGCTGGATCTGTTCCAGCAGGCCGAGCCAAAGCGCCGGGCCCGGGTGGAGACGCTGGAGCGCACCATGGACGCCATTCGCGCCAAGTACGGTCGGGAAGCGGTGACGGTGGCGGCGCTGACTCCGCCGCGGTCGCCGGAGGGGGAGGATGGGGTGCCCTTTTAAGCCGTGTCCCCGGAGGGGAGCCGGGCCGACGTGAGCAGCTCCTCCCGCTTGACCAGCCCCTGCTCCCACAGCAGGGCCAGAGCCTGATCGGCGCAGTCCTCCGGCAGCTCCAGCCCCTCCACGCTCACCTGGAGCCCGCCCAGCTCCGCCGTTCCGTACAGCTCCAGCCTTCGGCCCCAGCGGCTGCCTCCGGGGCCGAAGGCCGCTGTCACGTCTGCCCCCGCCGCAGGGGGTGTCACCGGGAGGCCGAACCGAGCCTGTAGCCGCCGGGCGTAGTCCTCCCCGCCGGGGGCGTCGATGAGCAGGCCCCGCACCAGAGGACACAGCCGCTCCGCTGCGGCTGTCAGCTCGGGGCACAGCCGGGGGGCGGACAGGGCGATCCGCCCCCGGCTGGGGGGCACCCCCTCCAGCTCCAACGCCCCCAGGGCCAGCACGTCCGCCAGCCCCCGCCACAGGGGCAGGGGATCTACGGGGCGAAGCAGTCGCAGTCTGTCCCCGTAGGGAAAGCCGTGGCGCAGCACTACCCGGCCCACCCCCGCGGCGGCAAGGCCCCGCTCCGCCCGGTACAGCCGCCGGGCCAGCCGCCGGGGGGACAGGCCCTCCGGGGCGTATACCGTCCAGCGCACCGCCGGCAGCGGCCCCAGGGCGGAGGGCGACCCCCGGCCTCGGCCCCGCTGCCGCAGGCAGATCAGCTCCCCTACCATGCACATCACCTCGGTCACACATATGCGCCCGGGCCGGGGATCATGCTCGGCTGATTTCTTGACAGTCTGACGTCTTTGTCAAAAATCTTCACGCACCCGGGAGAAACGGCAAACGAGCTTGTACAATTCCCCGGTTGTTTTTCCCCAGGCCGTTTGATATAATGTGCCCACCAAAGACAACGTATTTTACAAGGAAACGGAGGCCGCCGCCATGTCCATCAAGATCACCGCCACCAGCACCTGCGACCTGCCCCCTGATCTGGTGGAACGCCACCAGATCACCATCGTCCCCCTGTACGTCTCCTATGGCGGGGACACCTACCGGGACGGCGTGGACGCCGCCCCCGAGGACATCTTCCGCCATGTGGAGGGGGGTGGGGCCCTGCCCTCCACCTCTGCGGTGAACATCGCGGACTATCAGGCCCTGTTCGCCGAGCTCTCCCCGAAGTATGACGCGGTGCTCCACATCACCATCGGCAGCGAGTTCTCCTGCTGCTATCAAAACGCCCTGGTGGCCGCGGCGGACTTCCCCAACGTCCATGTGGTGGACTCCCGGAACCTCACCGTGGGCCAGGGTCTGCTGGTGCTGGAGGCGGCCCGGGCCGCGGAGCGGGGGGACAGCGTGGAGGATGTCCTGGCCATGCTGGAGGAGCTCTCCGGCAAGGTGGACACCACCTTCGTGGTGGACAAGCTGGACTATCTGGCCAAGGGGGGGCGCTGCTCCTCCGTGGTGGCCCTGGGGGCCAATCTGCTGAAGCTGAAGCCCTGCATTGTGCTGGCCGATGGCAGCATGTCCGTGGGCAAGAAATACCGGGGGGCCTTTGACAAGGTGCTGTCGGACTACGTGCTGGATCAGCTCACCGGGAAGGACGTGAACCGGGATCGGATTTTCGTGGTGCACACCCGCTGCGATCCCGCCATACCCGAGGCGGTGTGCGACCTGGTGGGGCAGTTCGGATTTCATGAGGTGCTCACCGCAGTGGCCGGATCCACCATCTCTTGCCACTGCGGGCCCAACACGCTGGGCGTCATTTTTCTCAGAAAATAACGTAATACTGTTTCTTGTGCGGCGCGCCAAGAAAAGGATTGACAACATTCTTGACGGCTTTGCTGTGGGGTCGCGTTCCGCGGCCCCATAAAACGATGAAACCGTTTTATGATGAATTCTATTAAAAAAACCAGTTCCGCGGGAGGGGGCAGCGCACAAGGCTGTCCCCTCCCACGTTTTTGCGCGAAAAGGCCGGGGCCGAAACAGGCTGACACAGCGCCACCCGGGCAGCGCCCAAAGTCCCGGAGGCGCTTGTCATAGGCCGGACAGTTTGATATAATAAACCATATCGCACGGGCTGTGAGCCCATGCTCAAAGGAGGCGAGGCTATGCTGTCCCGTCAACGGCTGTTCTGGCGGCTCCGGTCCTATGACCTGCCCGGCTCCGACCGGGCGTTCCTGCGGGCCTGCCGGGACAACTGCGCCTACCACATCCGCCATTGTCCCGGCTACGCCGCCATCTGCCGCCACCTGGGCTTTGCCCCGGAGCAGCTCCAGTCTATGGAGGATCTGGCGAAGATCCCCGTCCTCCCCACCCTCTTTTTCAAGCGGAAGGCCCTGTTTTCCATGCCCCAGTGGCGGATGGCCCTGAAGGTTACCTCGTCGGGCACCAGCGGGAAATTTAGCCGTATCGGCTTTGACTGGGGCTGCATCCTGGCCGAGGCCGCCATGGTGATCAACCTGGGCTTCCGCCACCATCTGGTGTCCCCCAAGCCCGCCCACTGCGTCATTTTGGGCTACAAGCCCCACAAGTCCAACCACACCGGGGTCACCCGCACCATGTTTGGCCTGACTCATTTCTCCCCACCCCTCAGCCGAACCTACGCCCTGCACATGGTGGACGGGGCCTATGTTCCAGACCTGGATTCGGTGGCCAATGCTCTGAAAAGGCTGGAGCGTTCCCGCTTTCCCACTCGGGTCATCGGGTTTCCCTCCTACCTGTGGTTCGGGTTGAAGCGGATGGAGGAGCTGGGCCTGCGGGTGAAGCTGCCCCGCGGCTCCCGGATCATCCTGGCCGGGGGCTGGAAGCAGCACGCCGCCCAGGAGGTGGACAAGGGGACTCTCTACGCCCTGGCGGAGCGGGTGTTGGGCATACCCGAGGACAACATCAACGAGTTGTTCGGCGCGGTGGAGCACCCGGTATTTTACAACACCTGCCGGCGGCACCACTTCCACATTCCCGCCTATGGCCGGGTGATCATCCGGGATCCGGACACGCTGGAGCCCCTCTCCATGGGCCAGGTGGGACTGATCAACCTGATCTCGCCCCTGATGTGCGCCACCCCCACCCTCAGCGTCATGACTGACGATTTGGGCTATCTCACACCGGGGGAGCAGTGTGGCTGCGGCATCTCCTCACCCTATCTCACCATCCTGGGCCGGGTGGGGATGGGCGACATTCAGACCTGCGCCGCCGGGGCCGCTGAGCTTTTGGGAAAGGGGGAGGCATTTTGATTTTCGCCAACGGAACCCTGCTGCCGGATGTGGAGCGGAACACTGTCCTGAATGGCCTGGAGGCCCAGCTGAACGCTGTCCGTGCGGCCCCGCCCCTGAAGGCGGAGACGGTTATCGCCGCCGTGGACGCCCTGGGCCGGCGGCTGGAGGCAGGGGAATTTGCGCCCCTGCTGGCCCGATTCCTGCCTGCCGGGGTGGGGCTGGATCAGCTGCTCCCCCTGCTGCGCCGGGAGGTGCTGGAGGCCAAGCTGGCCGCGGAGCTGGGCCCGGAGCCCTTTGGTTCCAGAGAGCTTGCCCAAACCGCGGCCCATGTTCTGCCCCTGGGGGTGCTGTTCCACATCGCCCCGGGCAATATGCCGGGATTGCCGGTGTACACCGCCCTGGAGGGGCTGCTCACCGGCAACCTGAACCTGATCAAGCTGCCCCACGGGGACAAGGGGCTGTCCCTGACGGCCTTCCAGCTGCTGACGGAGCAGGAGCCACGGCTGGCCCCCTACCTCTACGCCTTTGATCTGCCCTCCGGCCGGCGGGGGGAAATGAAAAGGCTGGCGGAGCTGGCCGACGGGCTGGTGGTCTGGGGCGGCGACGGGGCCATTGAAGCTGCCCGGGCCCTGGCCGGACCGGGGTGCAAGCTCATCGAATGGGGCCACCGCCTCAGCTTCGCCTATGTCTCCGGTTATGAGGACAAGGACGCCGAGCTGTCCGCCCTGGCCCGCCACATCGTGGAGACGGGCCAGCGGCTGTGCTCCTCCTGTCAGGTGATCTTTTTGGATATGGAGCACCAGGAGGAGGGGGTAGCCTTCTGCCGGGAGTTTCTGCCCTATCTGGAAAAAGCGGCGGCAAAACGCCCCGGTCTGGGTGCTGGGGCCTCCGCCTCCCTCAGCGGCCACACCGCCCTGCTGGAGCGCATCGTGGATGGCACAGCCACAGGGGAAACGCTGTTTCAGGGCAAGGGGTGCTCCGTTCTCCTCCGGCCCGACCGGGAGCTGGAGCTGTCCCCCATGGAGGGGAACGTACTGGTGAAGCGGCTCCCCCAGGCGGAGCTACTGCCCGCCCTGCGCCGCCAGAAGGGGCGGCTCCAGACGGCAGGGCTGCTGTGCGCGCCGGAGCGGCGGGAGGCGCTGACGGAGCTGCTGTCCCGGGCGGGGGTCACCCGGGTCACCCGGGCCGGATCCATGTCCGCCTCCTTCCCCGGCGAGGCCCACGACGGGGAATACCCCCTGCGCCGCTATGTCCGGGTGGTGGACGTGGAGCGCTGATCGTTAAGAGCCGTCCCCCAGGGAGCCTGCCGGAGCCTGTCCCGGCAGGCTCTTTTCCAGCTCCTCGTCGGGGACAAATTCCGTCATCACATGGCGATATCGTTTGGGCAGGTGGGTGGACTGGCATTTGGGGTTAATCCGCCCCTCGATGGCGATGGTTTGGAAATAGTTCCGCCACATAGCCCGATAGGAGCGCTCTGTCTCCCCGGCGGGGCCCATGCGGAAGTTCTCCGCCGGCACCAGCTTCCACTGGCCCCGGTCAGAGAGGAAAATCTCGTGGTGAGTGCGGTCGTAGAGGGCCAGCCGCTCCCCGGAGTACCGGGCGGCAAAGTGGGGGGCCAGCAGGGGCAGCACCCGGTTTTTGGGCTCGATCTCCCCCACCAGGAAGCCGTCCAGGTCGGAGAAGCGGACAAAGCCCTTCAGGTGATCCCACTCCGTCCACATCTTGGTCAGCGCCAGGTTCACCCGGGCCATCACCGGGTCGCTGAGATCCAGCCGCACCCGATCCCCCTCCCGGAGCCCCCGGCGGATCAGCGTCAGCAGATCCAGCTCCTTGTCCGGCAGGCAGGTGAGAAACCCCCGGGCGATGAGCTTTTGAAAGGCGGGGGACACCCGCTGGCGCAGGGCCCCGTAGAGCCGTTTGGCCCGGTCTCGATCCGCTGGCAGCTCCCGCGCCTCCCAAAGTGTCACCCCGCCGTCGGGCAGGAGAAACGCCGCGGGCTCCACGCCGCCCTCCAGCGCGTCCCAGACGCAGGTCAAAAAGCCGGCAAAGGTGCCGTCATACCGATAGGCGATCATGGGCCCGCACCCCCGTCAAACAGGGACAGCTGCTGCCAGCTCTCCCCGGTGCCCAGTGCTGCCTGCTCCAGCCCCGTGAGGCGGCGGTAGACGCTGTCCGGCCTGAACCGCAGACCGGGGAGCATCCGGCCCGAGCAGGTGATAAAATATTGGGCCCGCTTCATCACGATCCCCAGCCGCTTCAGCCCCTCGAAGGACAGGGAGCCGTACCGCCGGGCGGCCACGATCCGTTCCGCCCCCCGCATTCCGATGCCGGGCACCCGCAGGATGGCCTCGTAGTCCGCCCGGTTGATCTCCACCGGGAAAAATTCCGGATGGCGCAGGGCCCAGTCGCTCTTGGGATCCAGGGCGGCGTCAAAGTTGGGGTGGCTGTCGTCCAAAATCTCCCGGGCGGTGAAGCCGTAAAACCGCAGCAGCCAGTCTGCCTGGTACAGCCGGTGCTCCCGGAGCAGGGGAGGCTTGAAGCCCGCCGGGGCGGGCAGGTTTTTGTGCTGGGACACCGGCATATAGGCGGAGAAAAAGACCCGTTTCAGGTTGTACTTCTGGTAGAGCCCCTCGGTCAGGGACAAGATGTGCCAGTCACTCTCCGGGGTGGCCCCCACGATCATCTGGGTGGACTGCCCCGCCGGGGCGAACCGGGGGGCGTGGCGGTAGAGCTTCAGCTCTGCCCTGGACTGGGCGGCCCCGTCTCGGATCTGGGCCATGGGCTTGAGGATGGCGGCCTTGGTCTTGTCGGGGGCCAGCAGCTGGAGGGACGCCTCGGAGGGCAGCTCGATGTTGACGCTCAGCCGATCCGCCAGCAGCCCCAGCTGGTAGGTGAGCCCTGGATCCGCCCCCGGGATGGCCTTGGCGTGGATGTAGCCGTTGAAACAATATTGCGTGCGCAGCAGGCGCAGGGTCTCAATCATCCGCTCCGTGGTGTAGTCGGGGCTTTTCAGCACAGCGGAGGACAAAAACAGCCCCTCGATATAGTTCCTCCGGTAGAACTGGATGGTCAGCTCCGCCAGCTCCCGGGGGGTGAAGGCCGTCCGGGGCACGTCGTTGGAGCGGCGGTTGACGCAGTAGGCGCAGTCATAGCAGCAGTGGTTGGTGTACAGCACCTTCAGTAAGGAGACACACCGCCCGTCGGCGGAAAAGGTGTGGCAGCAGCCGGAATTTGTGGCGGTGCCGATGGTGCCCGGCTTCCCGCCCCGAACCACCCCGCTGGAGGTGCAGGCGGCGTCGTATTTGGCGGCGTCGGCCAGAATGGTCAGCTTGTCCAGTACCTCCACAAAGCGTCCCCCCGGTGTGCGGGCTGGCTCCGCCTGGCTGCGGATGCGCCCACAAAATCAAACATATGTATCTTTTATTATAGTACAAATGCTCGATTTGTCAAGGGCTGTTTTTACGTGGGGAGGTGAGCAAAATTGAGTGCTTCATGCCAAATAAGCTGCGCCGGGATGTGCTGACCCCCGCCCTCCCGAAATGGGAGAGCGGGGGTGCAGTTTGTTCTAACAGACGCTTCTGGTTCAGGTGCGACTTACTTGCGGCCCACCAGGGCGTCGTCCAGGGACTTGCCGGCGGCCGTGCGATACTTGTCGTCCAGCTCCTTGATGCGGTCGGGCTTGACCATGGCCACCATGATCATGCTCACCACGCCCATGACGCCCACCAGAATGAAGTCGGCGTGGTAGCCCACGCTGGACAGGATGGCCACCAGAATCACGGGAGCCACGGCCTGGCACAGGTTGGCGATGGGGTTCACCCGGGCGAACACGGAGGGGAAGTCCTCACGGCGCCAGTACTGCACAGCGGCGGACACGGTGAAGTTAGAGGAGGCGCCCATGAACACGCCCAGCAGCAGCATGGCGATAACCATGCAGGGGAACTGCTGAATGGCGCCGATGATGCCGGAGGCGATCATGAACCCGAAGGCGGCCATCATGGCCTTCCGGGTGCCGATCTTGGTGTCCAGCAGGCCCAGCAGGGTGGAGCCGATGATGGCCACCACGGCTACGCCCAGCATGATCAGGCCGAATTCCTTGGAGTCGGCGCCGTAGCCATAGGAGCCGATGACGCCGGCGGTCTGGGTCATCATGCCCACGGAGCCGAACAGCATCATACCAGCGGGCAGGGTGATGAGCCAGAAGTCGGGGCACTTGAAGGTATTGCCGATGGTCCAGACGGTGTGCTTCTTATCCTCGATCTCCTGCACCATCATGGCGTTGGCGATCTCGGGGGTCATGCTCTTGTCATTGTCGCGGTAGGCGCCGCACTGCTCGGGATAGTCGGTGATGAACACAATGCCGATGAGGATGCCCACGCAGGTGGCGATGAAGAAGGGCAGGAAGCCGGCAGTGGGGTTGGGTATACCGCCGCCCATAGTCAGCTTCATGAACACGTTCAGCAGGGCGTTGCCCAGGGGGAAGGCGATGGTAACCAGGCCCATGACGGTGCCCTTGCGGCGGGGGAACCACTGGCCGATGAGCACGCCGATGACGAAGGTGCACCAGATGATGATGAGCAGGCAGGACATGAAGTAGCACACCGCCCAGGGCACCACCAGAGTACCGCCCTGTAGGTCGGGCTTGATGAGCATGACGCCGGCGGAGAACACCATGGCGGCCACGCCGATGGCGATGCTCAGGTTCTTCACGCTCTTGACCTTGCCGATGTTGGCGGACAGGATGAGCTGGATTACGATACCCACCACCATAGACACGGTAAACAGCATGGACAGCAGCTGGGGATTCTTCGGGCTGTAGATCTGGGACAGGGCGTTCATGGGGTAGTTGGTAAACACCACCATGGACAGGTTGGCCAGGAACTGATAGATCATAAGCATCCAGCCGCGGAAGCCAAAGCCTTTTACATTACTCTGCATAATCTCTCTCCTCTGATTATTATTTGCCGCGTAGTTTCGTTCGACCCTTCAAAAAGGCGCGGGCCTGCCGGCCGCACATGGATTCGCCTTTTTGATCCTGCACGAGCTGCGCTATCGTCCATAGACCACCTCCCCCTCAAAATATTGTGAGCGAATGGGGCAGCGACCCCCAAAACCTCGCGGCGCTCCGCCGCGCTCACTCCATTATGGCCTTGAACTGCTGGAACACAGGTTCTCCGGTGTACTTGCGCACCTGCTCCTCGCCCTTCAGGGCGCGGATCGCCCCTGCTGCCATGGCCTCCATCTCAAACTCGCCGGGGTAGGCGGAGACGGGGGCGATGAAGGAGCAGGCCCCAGTGATCTGCTCCACCAGCTCCTTGTTGTGCACCATGCCGCCGCCCAGTAGGATGCCGTCCACCTGCCCGTGAAGGGCTGCCGCCATGGCGCCGATCTCCTTGATGATCTGGTAGATCATGCCGTTCCAGGCCATCCAGGCCACCTTGTCGCCCTCCGCGGCCCGTCGGGACACCTCGATGGCGTCGGAGGTGCCCAGCAGGCTGACGAAGCCGCCGGACTTGGTGCACAGGGCCTTGGCGGTCTTTTTGTCCACGCCGGAGAAGCAGTAGTCAATCAGCTCCGCGGCGGGCACCCCACCGCAGCGGGTGGGGGCCATGGGGCCCTCGCCGCCCACGATGTCGCAGCCGTCGATCATGCGGCCCCTCTGATGGGCGGAAATAGACACGCCGCCACCGATGTGGCACACCACGAAATTGCAGTCCTCGTACCTTTTGCCCAGGCCCGCGGCATGGCGGATGGCGGTCTCCTTCAGGTTCAGGGCGTGGAGGTGGACGTTGCGGTACACGCCCTTGATTCCGGTGACCCGGGCCACGTCCTGGAGCTCGTCGGTGTCCGGCGGGTTGACGACAAAGGCGGGGCAGCCGATCTCGTCGGAGAACTTTTTTGCCAGCTGGGGGCCCAGCTGGGCGGGGTGCTGCACGCCGTTGGCGCCCCGGGTGGCGTGATCCAGCAGCAGGGCGTCGATGGCGTACACGCCGCCCTCCATGGCGATCAGCCCGCCGCCCCGGCCCACCACGGCGGACAGGCCGTCCAGGCTGATGCCGTTTTCCGCCAGCAGCGCCCGGATGGTCTGCTCCCGGTAGGGGAGCTGATCGCTGATGGACGGGTACTTGGCCAGCTCGGCGGCGTCGTGGGACACGTTGGCGGTGAACAGGGCCGTTTCGCCCTCAAACAGGGCGATTTTTGTGCTGGTGGAGCCGGGATTGATGGTCAAAATTTTCATAACCGTTCCTTCAGCCTCCTAAGTTTCGGTTTACCGTTTGCAGGGGATGGGCTTTGCCGGGCAGCGGGGCTTGACCGTCCCGGCCTTGACAATGGCGTCCTCCTCACAGGCGGACAGGCATTTGCCGCACTGGGTGCACTCGTCCTGATCGATGACGTGGATAAACTTTTTCTTGCCCAGGATGGCGTCGTCCTCGCACTCGTCCATGCAGTCGCCGCAGCCGATGCAGCGATCCGCCAGGATGTGGTAGGTGACAAAGCCCTTGCACACCCCGGCCTTGCAGCCCTTCTTGGCCACATGGGCGGCAAATTCATCGCTGTAGTGCTCGAACACCGCCAGGGCGGTATCACCCAGCTCCACGCCATCCTCGCATAGGGACTGCTCCCTCATGTACCGGCACACCTTGGTGAGTTGGGCCAGGTCGGTGGAGCGGGACTTTTTCATGGTGATGTCGGTCAGCGTCAGATCAAGCTGGGCCGCGCCCTCGTAGCCAAACACGCACTTGCCGCAGTCCAGGCACCTGTGGCCCCTCACATAGCGCAGCAGCTCGTCCACCGGGCACTGTGTCTCGGAGAGCTTCAACAGCTTGTCGTTCATCCGTTGTCACCTCCGTATTCATTCCACAGCTTCACCCGCTGGAATTGCAGGCGCAGATCGCACTGTAAGCAGCGGTCGGACTCGCACTGGGCCTGCTCGCAGGTGTAGGTATGGTACACGTCCACGTTGTCGGCGGCGCGCTCCGAGGCGTCCCGCAGCTCCTGCTCCACCCGGGGCAGGGCGGCGAAGCCCTCCGCCTGACCGATGTGGGGATTCGCGGTGCGCTCCACCAGGGTCTCGTCGATCTGGCCGTCGCCTCCCAAATAGCGGTCGATTTCCGCCGTCACCTCGCGGCCCTGCTGGATGGCCTTGATGACAAAGCTGATGCCGGTGATGGCGTCTCCAGCGGCGAAGATGCCGTCCTCGGAGGTCTTGAAGCCGTCCATCACGGGGTAGCCCCGCCCGTTCAACTCGATGCCGAAATTCTCATAGTCCTGCAAGCCGGTATACTGGCCGGTGGCAAACACCACGCTGTCGCAGGGGATCACCATTTGGCTTCCCTCCTCCGCCACCTCGGTGACCTTGCCGGTGGCCCGGTCGTAGGTGGAGGACAGCACCGTGTGCACCCGCAGGCCGGTGACCTTGCCGTCCGCGCCCTCGATCTCCTCGAAGGAGCGGCCCGGGAACAGGTTCACGCCCTCCTGGGCGCCCTCCTCCTGGTCGTCCTTGTCCGCCAGGATCTTGTCCGCCTGCTCAATGCAGGCCAGATTCACCGTCATGCCGCGGCGCACCAGGGAGCGGGCCACGTCATAGCCCACGGAGCCCGCGCCGATGACGCACACGGTCTGGCCCAGGTAAGACAGATCCGCCTCGGCCCGGCTGTCCGCCAGCACGTCCATGGCGGTGTGTACCTGGGGCAGCTCCGCCCCTGGCAGGGGCAGCTTGCGGCCCTTGGACACGCCCACCGCCACCAGCACCGCGTCATAGTCGGCCCGCAGGGCGGCGGCGTTATCTACCTCCCGGTTGACCTCGTATTTCACGCCGCTGTCGGTGATGTACCGGATCTCCTCCAGGACCCCCTCCAGGGGCAAACGGTAGCCGGGGATGCCGCTGGTCATGGGGCCGCCCAGCTGGGGCCGCTTCTCCAGCACGGTGACATCATGGCCCAGCTTGTTGAGGTAATAGGCAGCGGTCAGCCCGCAGGGGCCGGAGCCGATGACGGCCACCCGCTTGCCGGTGCGGGGCTTCTGGAAGCCCCTGGACTTCCACGCCTGCTCGGCATCGTGCTCCACGGCAAAGCGCTTCAGGTTCCGGATGCCCATGGGGTCGTTCAGCTCGGTGCGCTTGCAGCCCGTCTCGCACAGGTGGTTGCAGATGTGGCCCAGCACCAGGGGGAAGGGTACCTTTTCCCGGATGATGGCGTGGGCGTCCCCAGGCCGGCCCTCCCGGACGGCCCGGATGTAAGCGGGTATGTCGATGTGGGCGGGGCACTCCGCCCGGCAGGGCACCACGTCGTCCGCGTAGGACTGGTACTTGCCCAGAATGCCCACCGCGTCCATGATGGAGCCGGTGGGGCACACCTCGATGCACGCCCCGCAGAAGCGGCAGCCCGCGTCCGCCAGACTCTTGCCCTCGGGCACGCCCGCGTGGACGCCGCTGCTGTCGCGGATGTAGTCCAGCACCTTGACCCCCCGCTTGTCCTGGCAGGCGCGGATGCAGCGCCCGCACCGGACGCAGCGGGTGAACAGGTGGGAGATCAGGGGGTTCTTCTCGTCGGTGGGGACGGGGCGGGATTTCTGCCGCCAGTCCTGGCCGTTGACCCCCATGTACTGATAGATGCTCTGTAGCTCACACTTGCCGTACTTGGGGCAGCCGGTGCAGTCGGCGGGGTGGGTGGCCAGCATCAACTCCATGGAGGTGCGGCGCACCGCCTCAGCGGCTTCGCTGCGGCTGTCCACCACCATGCCCTCCTCCACGATGGTGGTGCAGGCGGGGACGGGGATCTCGCCGCCGTTCACCGTGACACTGCACAGGCGGCAGCCGCCCTTGGCCTCCAGGTCTGGGTGGTCGCACAGATGGGGGATGTAGATCCCCCCATCCAGCGCCGCATGGAGCACCGACTGGCCTTCCCGGGCTTGAACCGCCTGGCCGTCGATTGTCAGGTTAATCATACGAATTTCCTCTTAGAACTCCGAAACCTTGGCGGCGGCGTTCTCGCCGGCGATGCGGCCGGAATTGACACAGAAGCCCATGGTGTTGCCGGGCAGGGTGAACGGATAAGTATCGCCGTAGATGGAGCAGGCGTCGGTGCCCACGGCGTACAGGCCGGGGATCACATGGGCCTCCTCGTCCAGCACCTCCATCTTGTGGTTGATCTTGATGCCGCCCAGGGAGCCGTAGGCGCCCACGGTCTGGCGGCAGCAGTAGAAGGGGGCCTTGGCGATGGGCTCCATATAGTGGCGATCCTTCTCGAACACCTCATCAAAGCCCGTCTCGCACATCTCGTTGTACTCCTCGATCTGGGCCTTCAGGCCCTCCACGTCGATGCCGGCCTTCTCCGCCAGTTCCTCGATGGTGTCCGCCTGGCAGATGGGCTCGTAGCCGGCGGCCAGATCTCGCTCCCACTGCTCCTCGAAGTGGTCGTACAGGTCGTGGGGATGGACGTGGGAGACGATGTCCGGCCCCTTCTTCTTATAGCGCTTGAGCAGCTTGGCGTCAAAGATGGCGAAGCCGATCTTGCCGGGCTGGGTGGCCAGGGCGTTGCCGGTAAAGGTGGTGTTTGCGATCTGATCCTCGGGCATGAAGCGCTGGCCGTTGCGGTTGACCCACAGGCAGGGCTGGCGGAAAGCGCCCTCGATATAGAAGTGGTTCATATTGTCGGGCAGCTGGTACATGATCTCCATGATGATGGGGGTCTTGGCCGCGCCGACCTCCCAGGCCATCTTCATGCCGTCGCCCACCATGCCGGGGACGGCGAAGTTGTTAATGGTCTTGCCGTACTCGAAGCCGCAGTATTCCTTGATCATCTCGGGGTTGGCGCCGAAGCCGCCGGTGGCGATGATGACGCTGGGAGCCCGGGCCTCGATCTCCTCGCCCTGGGCGTCCACGGCGATGACGCCCACCACGGCGCCGTCCTCCTTGATCAACTTCTTCACCGGAGTCTCCAGGCAGAACTCCACGCCCTGCTCTCTGGCGTACTCGGTCATTTTCTTCACCATGGCGGTGGCGGCGCGGGGGCCGGGGATGCCGCCGCCCTCTGGCTTCACCACGTGCCAGGTGAACTCACCCTCGGAGTAGGCGCGGGTGGCCTCGGGGGCGGAGAAGGCCCGCTGCACGCCGGCGAACTCCACGCCCATGTCCTCCAGCCAGTCGATGGTGTCGCCGGACTTGAAGTAGAAGTCCCGCACCAGGCGGGCATCCACCTTGTAGTGGGTGAAGAACATATGCTTGCGGAAGGCCTCGCCCGGGGTGATGGCCACCATGGACTCGCGCTGCATCCGGGAGCCTACGCCCAGGGGGCCCATGGCCATGTTGGCCGCGCCGCCGGTGGTGTTGGCCTTTTCGAATACCAGGGTCTTGGCGCCGCCCTCGCCCGCGGCGCAGGCGGCGGCAAGGCCGGACAGGCCGCCGGCTACGATGATGACATCAGCTTCCATTTTTTTCATGTTAATAACTCCTTTACCTAATATAGAATGATGGAAATTACACGGTTTTGAACTTCATTTCCTTGTAGCGGCCCATCTTTTCCTTCACGATCTCCATGTTCTTTGGGTCGCGGTAGAAGCCGCCCTCAGTGGCGCCGATCTCCTCCAGATGGTGGCCCCGGCCCTCCACGGTGGTGCGGTCACGGCAGTAGCCGATCTCCGGGTCGATGACGAACTTCCACCTGCCGTCCTCGCCCTTCTCCAGGTCGCCGCCGCAGCCGCACACCTGGCACTCCACCTTAAAGTGGATGCCGTCCCACTGGGGCTCGCCCAGCACCAGGGCGTTGGAATGGCAGTGGGGGCACCAGCCCATATCCGGGTCGCCCTCCCAGCCCCGATCCTTGGGATCCTTGGCCAGGGAAGCCATGATGTTCTGGCCCAGCTTGTGGGCCCGCTCCAGGTGGTCGGGGCGGGTGAGCACATGGCCCTTGGCGGGAACGCGGGTGGCCAGCAGCATATCCACCACGTTGAAGTCGCAGGTGAACATACCGGCCTGCATGGTTTCCAGCGCCATGGACATCCAGGCCCGGGTGGAGCCGCCGGTGGCGATCAGCCCGGCCACGCGGTGGCGGATCTTGATGGCGCCGATCTTCTCCAGGAAGGCGGTCTCATAGGCCAGGGAGCGCTGCATGAACCGGGTGAAGTTGGCGGAGACCTGGAGATCGTAAGTAGGCGCGGAGAAAATGACGGCGTCCTGCTCGAACAGGGCCTGCATCAGCTTTTCCTTGTCGTCCTTCTCCTTCAGCACGCACCCCACGTTTTCGCCCTTCATGAACATCCCCTGGGTGCAGAAGGTGCAGCCGGTGCAGTCCTCGATGCTGTAGTCCCGCAGGTTGACGAAGGTAACCTCCGCCCCCAATTCCTGGCAGGCATAGAGGGCCTCCTTCAGCAAAATCTCACTGTTGCTGTCCTTCCGGCCTGCGGTCATTCCCATTACTTTAAATGCCATGTTTTTTCCTCCTAATCTGTTGTACGGCCCTGCCGCGTGCGCTGTGATGTTCGTCCCTTGCACAGAATGATCCCGAATCGCCTGATGAACAGGCCGGCCACCGTTCCATGTGAGTTTTCCATAAAATACGGAAGGAAAGCGGGCCTGTTTTGTGCATCATTCTTTATTATAAAAGCAGCCACCGGATTCGTCATCCGATGGCTGTCAAAACTTTATCAATTTAATCTGTGGGTTTTACGACGTTCGTCGGAACGGATCCGCTGCCGGCCGGACCTATGCCGGCCGGTCCCTCCTTGGGCGTACTCCCCCGTTTCAGATAATCGATCAGGTAGAAGGAGAATTCATAGGCGAACAGCCGCCTGCCGTCATAAATATCCGTCCCCAGCAGATCGGCGATCTTGCTCATCCGGTAGAAGAAGGTGCTCTTATGGATGTGGAGCTGGACGGCGGCATTGGTGGCGTTGCGCGAGCATTGGATATAGGTGCGCAGGGTGTGCACGAATTCCGTATGGTAGGTCTGATCATGGGCGCGGAGAAGCCGCAGATCCGGGAAGATCTGGGACTGGAGCCAATCCTGGCTCATCCCCTGGGAAAAGATATGGTACAGGAATTCCTGCTCATAGCTGTAGATATACTCGCTGGCAGTGGGTTGGCTGACGCTGGCCACCGCCTGCTGGGCGGCGTAATGGGACATGACCAGGGAGGTGTAGTAATAGCTGATGCCGCAGCGGATCCGGTTCAGCGTCAGGAACTTCAGCAGGGCCTGGCGTTCCCTGCTGTTCAGCGGGCTGGGCGCGTCGCGGGGCAGCAGCAGATACAGCCTGCCCCGCACCACCCCCACGAGGCCGTCCGGGAACGCGCTGCGCAGCAGCTCGTAATAGTGGCTTCTGGCAATGCGGATGGACTCCGGATCGTCGAAGGAAAAGTGCAGCATATAATAGTAGGGCTGGGGCTTGCGGCCCAGCTGCCGCAGGCGCTGTCCGGCAAACTCATCGGAGGAAAAATGACCGTCGATCAGCTCCTGGAGAAAATACTCGTATTTCAGGCCGCTCTCCACCGCGAAGCTGTCGTTCTTTTGCAGCTCAATGGACAGCACCTGGGCCAGAAAGTCGATGAGCTCCAGATCCACGTCGGTGAACCCCTCCGGCCGGCCCGGGCTGAACAGATAGGCCACCATGGCGCGGTTGATCCGCACCGGCTGGAAAACGATGTCATAGGGAAAGAGGTCGTCCCGGCACACATAGGGGCCGGAGATCTCCAGCGCGCGGTCAATGTGCCGGTTCAGCTCCAGGTTCTGGCTTATGTCGTATTTCAGGTAGAGCCGCCCGTTGGAGCTGTCCACGTCTGGGTGCTCCCCAGGAGGGCTCGGCACCCTGGCAAAAAAGCCATAGCTGGTATCGCACAGGTTCAGCTCCAGATGAATGACGTCATATACCAGCTCCAGATAATACTTCAGGGAATATTTTGACTGAAGGGCGTGAAACAGCTTTTGCTTGGTGCTCTCAATCTTTTCCCGTGCGATCTCCGCTGCCATAAAGACCCCCCTTTTTTTAAACCGCCGTCCGACCAGAGCCAGCGGCTGTTTTCCTATAATAAGATGCCCTCTTTGCGGGATACTCCGTCCAGAAAGGACAGCAAGCGGAGCCAGTCACTCCAACGGCGGTGTATCCGGCTTGGTGATCAGGCAGATGAGCTGGCCGATTTCCTGGTTTCGCAGCTCACCGACATAGAGCCGGCCTTTGATATAAGGCAAGGGGCCGAACTGGTACTCCATGCCCCGCTTTTTCCCAACCAGGGGAATGCACTGTCTGAACTTCTGGATGATGTGCCTGGGGAACGCGATATCAAAATGAGCGGACAGAAACCGGTCAAACGGCAGCTGCTCCGCCCGATCCAGCATCCGGGCGTAGTGGTCCAGGGACAGGCTTTCGGGGAACAAAATGCACGCCTGGGGGGAGAGTGCGTCCCCCGCCAGCAGCAGCCGCAGCTCCCGGCACAGCAGGCCGATGCTCCCGGCTGTATGGCCGGACAGATCCACCACCTCCACCGTCAGCCCGCCCAGATCCAGCACCTGGCCAGGATGGATCGGCCGGTATCGCTCAGGCCGGAAGCTCTCCTCCATGCCGTCCAGACTCCGGCCCAGGGTCCGCTCCAGCACTGGAATCTGCCCCCGGCCCACCTCCAGCAGCGGGAGATCCTCCGGATTCATAGATACGGCGGAAAACTGGCGCGCCCCTCCGATGTGATCAAAGTGACCATGGCTGGCGATAACCATGGGCTCTACGGGGCACAGTTGGCCGACAAAGCCCTTCAAATCGCCCAGCCCAACCATGGTGTCAAACAGAACAGCGCCCCGGCTGCCGGTGAGTAGGGTGCAGAAATGGCCCTGGCCATTCCCGATCTGACCTACGCCTGGCGCGATTTCTTTCCGTGAAAATTCCATAGATCCTTCCCAAAGCACCTCCCAATGGCTGAGCCAGCCGCGGGAGGTGCTTTTGTCACGCTTGATTCACTTTTTCATTCCGGCTGCCCGCACGGCGGAGATGATCACGTTGCCCTTGATCTCGGAGACCGGCGCGCCCCGGGAGCAGTCGCACACCACCTTTTGGAAGCCCTGAAGCATGGGGCCGTAGGCGTCGGCGTGGCCAAACTGCTGGATCAGCTTCACCGCCACGTTGCCCACGTTCAGGTCAGGCCAGATCACCACGTTGGCCTTGCCCGCCACGCGGCTGTCCTCCTTGACCTTCTTCGCGGCTACCGCCGGGACGATGGCGGCGTCCAGCTGGAGCTCGCCCTCAATGGCCAGGTCGGGGCGCTGCTCATTGGCGATTTTGGCCGCCTCGATCACCTTGTCGATGAGCTCACCCTGGCCGCTGCCCCGGGTGGAATAGCACACCATGGCGCACCGGGGTTCCCAATCCAGCAGGGAGCGGACGGTGTCACAGGCGGATATGGCGATGGAGGCCAGCTGCTCGGCGTTGGGGTTGGTGCACACCGCGCTGTCGCCAATGGCCAGCAGGGAGCCCTCGCTGCCCTCATAGCCTGGGATGTCGCACAGGCCGATGCTGGAAATGGTGGCGATGCCGGGCTGGAGCCCTACCACCATCTGACCGGCCAGAATCACGTCGCCGGTGGTGTTGTTGATGCCGGCGAAGGTCACGTCCGCCTCGTCCACCGCCTGCATCACCGTGGCGAAGTATAGGGGGTTGGCCATCCGGCGGCCCAGGGCCTTCTCCTTCAGGATACGGCCCGGCTGGGCCACATAGGCCGCGATCAGCTTGTTTTTGTATTCCTCATCGTTGACATCCACAAAGGTGAACACGCTCTCGTCATAGCCCCGCTGGGCACAGAGGGCCCTGAGCTGCTCTGCGTCGCCCACCAGAATGGGGACGATATAGCCGTCCCGGCCGCACTCATAGGCGGCCTGCATCATTTTCTCGTTGTCCGCCTCGGGGAACGCCACCCGCTGTACGTCCAGCTTGGCCTTTTCATAGAGGCGGTCCAGAATATTTGCCATAGCGGTTACTCCCTCCGCGCTGAATTACAGCAGCTCCTCGGTCTTGTCCACCAGCTCGCCGATGGTTTTGCAGGCGGCGGCCACGGGCAGCTGCACCAGCACGTCCAGCTCGTTCTCGATCTCGGAGACCAGACCCACCATCAGCACGGAGGCGCCACCCAGATCCTCCTTGATCCGGGTGTCCATGGACAGGGTGGAGATGTCCTTGTTGTAAGAGGTGGAGACCAGCTCCAGAATTTTCGCTTCCAGTTCCTTGCGATCCATACGTGTCAAGCTCCTTTATCCATTCTTATTTTAGTTGGCCGGGGTAACGGGAGGGTTACTCCTCGTCCAGCACGAACACCACGGTCTTATAGCCGTCGCGCTGGAAGATTTCCGCGTGGACGGGGACGGGCAGCAGGCCCTTCTCCATGATCTCCTTGCGCTTCTTCTTGTTGATGCCCTTGACCACCGCGTTGAGGCAGGCACCCTCGGCCAGCTCCACCTCGCCATAGGCGAAATTGCGGGCGCCCAGGGCGTCGTACTCCGGCTTGGAGGACAGGGCGGCGGGCATGACAATGGACTTCATCACACCTTTGCCGCTGATCTCCACCCACTCCGTCTCCAGGTTGCCGCAGGTGTTGCAGGCGTAGACCGGCGGGAACTCCACCGCGCCGCAGGCAGGGCATTTGCGGCCTAAAATCTTCCCTTCCTCCAGGCTGTCATAGAACTTTTGAACGACTTTTTCTAATTTGATCGCCATGATCGAACCCTCCTGTCAAATTCGTCAGTCCGCAATCCGGAGCATCACGGCCGCCACGTTCTGGGAGCCGCCGTACCCGCGCAGCAGGGTAGTCCTGGGCAGCTTCTTCACCTGGCGCTCCCCACACTCGCCCCGCATTTGCATACAGGCCTCGTAGACATCCGCCATGCCGGAGGCGGCGTGGGCGTGGCCAAAGGAGGTCCGGCCGCCGTTGGTGTTGATGGGCTTGTCGCCGTCGTAAGCGGTGCGCCCCTCGCAGATGTACTTCCAACCCTCGCCGTAGGGCAGGTAGCCCGCGATCTCGGCAGCGATGAGGTGGGAGGTGATGATGAAGTCGTTGGCAAAGAACAGGTCGATCTCCTCCGGCTTCACGCCGGTGACCTCGTATACCTGCCGGATGGCCTCCTCTGTGGCCCGGATCTCAAAGTGGGGGTTGGTGGCCTCCATGCAGGAGCAGCCGATGCCCAGCACCTCCACGGGCTTATGCTTCAGGTTCTTGGCGATCTGGGGGATCAGATCGGTGGCGCACACGATGCAGGCGGCGGCGCCGTCGCACTTGCGCTCAATGCACTCGGCCCGCAAGAAGTCGCCCATCCGGGGGTTATAGGGGGAGCGCATATAGGCCATTACATCGTCAAACCCGGCTTCTTTTGCGATCTCGGCAAACTCCTTGCGCTCCAGGGCCAGGGGGTTCTTGGCGGCGTTGCGGCGGTTGTTGATGGCCATCCAGTTCAGGGTGTCGTCCATGTCCTGGGCGCTGATGCCCCGGGTGCGCACGTAGTCCTCCGCCGCGTCGTCATAGATCAGCTCCATGGGGGCCATGAAGCTGCGGGCATAGTTGCGGTCGTACAGCCACTGGGTGGTGGCCAGGAACCGCTCCATAGTCATTTTGTCCCGCTTGAAGGGATGCTTTTTGGTTTCGATGTTGTCTGCGGGGGCGGGGGTGCTGTCCCCGAACTCCACACAGCCGGACAGCACGCAGTTGTACTTGCCGGAGGCCACAGCGTTCACCGCCTGCTCGATGGCCAAATAGCCGGTGCAGCAGGCCTCAGAGTGGTGGATGGACGCCTTGCCCTTCATGCCGAACCAATTGGCAATCTGGGAGTTGGGGGTCAGGTAGTTGGAGCCGTTGAGAGGGCTGGCCTCGCCGTGAAAATAGAAGTCCACGTCCTTGGCGGTGATACCGGCGTCTTCCATGGCCTTCAGCGCCGCGTAGCCGAACAGCTCGCCCTCTGTCAAGCCGTTTGTCTCGGGGTTATCCACCGTATACATAAACGGTGTGCAGCCAACGCCGATGATCGACACGCTTCTGCTGTACCTTCCTGGATGGGTCTGGTTCATGCGGATGCATCCTTTCTATGATTGAATTGTTGAAATGCTGTATTGTCCCCTGCTTATCGGAGCAGGTCGGCGGTGGACAGCACTTTGAACCGGAGCTCCACCGGCGAGCGTGCGGCGCAGGTGATCCAATGGCCGTCATGGCAAATGCTTTCCCAGTACCATGGTGCACCGGGTTCCAAAAGGGAGAAGGTACGGCGTTCTCCTGCCAGCCCGCAGCCCTCCGCCTTCAGGGCGCTTTCCAACCGGGTCCAGAGCAGGCAGAATTCCTCCGGCCTGGTATGGGAGGAGAGCCAGTCCAGCTCCGTTGCGGTAAATACCTTGTGCGGAAGCGCGGCGGGCGGGCGGATGGGCTCCACATCAACCCCCACCGTCTGCCCACTCACCGCCAGCGCTGCGTAGTGTCCGGCGTGGGACAGGCTGAACGCCTCGCCGCCCCGAGCCAGCGAGGGCTTCCCCAGGGGGCCGATGGCCAGATCCTCGTCCCGCGTCACGCCCAGCACCCTGCGCAGCAACAGTCCGGCGGCACAGCAGAGCAGGCGCGCATCTTCCGGGCGGAACGCGGCGGCCTTCTTCCGGCGGCTCGGGGGAAGCAGGGACAGGCATTCCGCCTCCCTGCCCGCCAGCGCGCGGGCGTCGGCCAAAAAAAGCTGGATGGAACCCATTTGAATCAACTCGTCTCAAACGGAAATTGCACAAAAAACGGACTTCTTTTTTTACAATTATAATGGAAATCAACCATAGTTGCAAGCGGCAAGGAGCCGACAAGTATCGGAAATTCCCATCTCCATCAGGCTGATTATCAGACGAATATCGGATGCCTGGGAACGCCTCCGCCGGGAGGGGCTCTCCCCTCGAAGGGAATGGGATGGCGTCAGGCTTGGTGATGGCTGTCATTTCCTGTAGATATAGAGCTGAAACCATGACGAAATGGGGAGGCAATTCCTACGCATATGGGCCCAACAGCCCACCACCGTGATCTCCGGCGGCAGCTTTGCAGTGGTAGGTCTCGTACCCATCGGTGTGCGGCAGGCCATCGAAAGCGTTTGTTGACAAAGAGCAGGCCCGGGACATATAATAATCTCAGCTGTACCGGCTGCCCCACTTTATGCCCCGGTGGTCGGCACAGTCCCACATACGGGACAGGCTGAACACGAGCAGGAGGTGCTGGAGCCGCTCTGCTCAGCCGCCCGCAGCTTCCGCATCAGATATGGCAAAAGAGGTGCTGTTATGAGAGTCATTGAAGCCCAGCTCATCACCGACGCGGTGGCCCGGCTTTCCATCCGGGCCAACACCTGCCTGCCCGATGACGTGAAGGCGGCCATTGTCCGCGCCCGGCGGGAGGAGGACTGGCCCCCGGCCCAGGAGATTCTGGATCGCATTGTGGAAAATGGCGCCATCGAAGGCGGCGTTCCCATCTGCCAGGACACGGGGATGGCCTGCGTGTTTCTGGAGGTGGGCCAGGATGTCCACATTGACGGCAGCCTGGCCCAGGCGGTGGACGAGGGGGTGCGCCGGGGGTATCGGGACGGCTACCTGCGCAAGTCCGTGGTATCCGACCCGCTGGAACGGGTGAACTCTGGGGACAACACCCCTGCCATGCTGTACACCGAGCTCGTCCCCGGCGACAGGGTGACCGTCACCGTGGCCCCCAAGGGCTTCGGCAGTGAAAACATGAGCCGCATCGCCATGCTCAAGCCCTCCGACGGGTTGGACGGAGTGAAGGCGTTTATCCTGGACACGGTGGAGCAGGCCGGCCCTAACCCCTGCCCTCCCATCGTGGTGGGAGTCGGCATCGGTGGTACCTTCGACAAGTGCGCCCTGCTGGCAAAAAAGGCCCTGCTGCGGGACATGGACGCCCCCAGCCCCCAACCCTTTTACGCCGATTTGGAGCGGGAGCTGCTGGAGAAGATCAACGCTCTGGGCATCGGCCCCCAGGGCTTTGGTGGACGCACCACCGCCCTGGCCGTCCATATTGAGACCATGCCCACCCATATTGCGGGGCTGCCCTGTGCCGTCAACATCAATTGCCATGTGGCCCGCCACGCTACGGAGGTGCTTTGAACATGACAAAAAACGTGATTGCACCCCTTGACCCTGAAACCGCCCGCAGCCTGCGCTCCGGGGACAGCGTGCTGCTCAGCGGCACAGTCTACACCGCTCGGGACGCCGCCCACAGGCGCCTGTGTGAACTGGTGGCAAGGGGCGCCCCCCTGCCCTTCCCCATCGAGGGGGCCGTGATTTACTATGTGGGCCCCACCCCCGCCCGCCCCGGCCAGCCCATCGGCTCTGCGGGGCCCACCACCAGCTACCGCATGGACGCCTATGCCCCCACCCTCCTGCGTTTAGGGGAGCTGGGCATGATCGGGAAGGGCAAGCGGGGCCCTGAGGTCATTCAGGCCATGCGGGAGACCGGCGCGGTGTACTTCGGAGCCATCGGTGGGGCGGGGGCCCTGCTGGCCCGGTGTGTCAAGTCCGCTGAGCTGGTGTGCTATGAGGATCTGGGTGCGGAGGCCATCCGCCGGCTGGAGGTAGAAAACCTTCCCCTCACCGTAGTGATTGACAGCCTGGGAAACAATCTCTATGAAACGGGGCGCGCCGCCTATTTGGCCCAACGCGGATAGGGACGGCAGGCCGGCAACGAAACGCATTTGGAAATAGGAACCCCCCGGCACAGCCGGGGGGTTCCTATTTCAATCTATTGCCCAGTGTTGTGGTGGAGCCGTTCAGCGGTAATCCCTGCGGGTGTTCAGGAATTTTTTCTCCTCCGGGAGCAGATCCAGGCCCAGGGTGCCACCGGGGTTCATCACGCCGTCGGGGTCAAAGTACCGCTTCAGCACCTTCACGGCGCCGTACTCCTGCTGGCCCAGGTAGCCCTCCAGCCAGGGGGCAAACATCTTGCCGATGCCGTGGTGGTGGCTGATGGCCGCGCCGGAGCGCTGGATGGCGTCCAGAATGGTGGTGTGGTAGCGCTTGAACTCCGCCGCGTCGTTCATCTTGGTGATGAAGATGAAGTACAGGTTGGCCCCCTGGGGGTAGCAGTGGGACATATGGGTGGTGACCACCGTGTTGGGCAGGGCGTGGCACACCGCTCGCACGTCCCGGTGCACCTGGGCCATGTTGGACCAGTTCACGGTGCACTCCAGAGTGTCGGTGATGACGCTGAAGTCCATCAGGGTGTCCCGGAGGTAGGGGTCGTTAAAGCGGCCCTTTTCCCAGCTTCGGGTGACGTAGCCCGTCATGGGCATGGCCCCGTGCTTCCGGGCGATGCGGCCGATGTTTTTTGCCACATTTTTGGAGAAGCCCTTCTCCCCGTCGGTGAAGCCCAGGAACATGCACCGCTCCATGTCCTTGTAGCCAAATTTGTCCAGCAGCGGGGCCAGCGGCGTGTCGTCCACGTTGTACAGGCGGAGCATCAGGTGGGTCTCCTCCGGGTCGGACAGGCGGAACACAGAGGAATACCCGCACTCGCACTGCATCATCTCTCGGGCGGCGGCCATGGCGATCTCCCAGTTTTTGAACATATAGGAGAAGCGTTTCCGGTTCTCCGGCATCCATCGAAATACCTTCAGCGTCACCTCGGTGAGCACGCCGAAGGCCCCCTCGGAGCCCAGCATGATCTGCTTCATGCTGGGGCCGGTGGCCTCCCGGGGGTAGGGGCTGGTGACGATCCGGCCGATGGGGGTGGCGTATTTCTGAGCCAGGACGATGTCCTCAATGGTGCCGTAGTAGGTGCTGTTCTGCCCAGCGCCCCGGGTCACCACCCAGCCGCCCACACTGCTGTACTCAAAGGACTGGGGGAAGTGGCCGCAGGTGTAGGCCCGCTTGGCCCCGAAACGGTTGGGCGCGTCCTGAAGGGCCTTCTCCAGATCCGGCCCGGAGATGCCCGCCTGGACGGTGACGGTCTGATCCGTCTCGTTGAAGCTGAGCACCTTGTTGAACCGCTTGCGCATATCCAGGGAGATGCCGCCCTTCACACACTCCACCCCCCGAGTGACGCTGCTGCCGCCGCCGTAGACATACAGGGGGATCTTGTGCCGGACGGCATAGTCCACCAGCCGCTCCACCTGCTCCGCCGTGTCCGGGTACACCACCACGTCTGGGACGTTTTCGATCTGCTTGTGGCGCAGCCGCAGCAGGTCGTAGCCGGTGCAGCCGTAGGCCACCGCCAGCCGGGGGTAGTCCTCGGTGGTGACGAAATCCGCCCCCACGATCTCCTTCAGCGCCGCCACGTGCTCCGGGGCGATCTTGGAAGGATAGTCCGACAGATCCACCGGATCGAAGCCGATGTCGTCGGTGTAGTCCCGGAAGTCGTCGTCCGTCATTTGGAACGACTCCTTCATCAGCTTGTAGAGGGACTCCTTGGGGTGCTTGAAGAACTTGGGGTCGCCCCAGCGGAAAATGGAGCGGTAGCTCCCCTCCGGCGCGGGGGTGTCCAGCCAGTTGGGCCGAAAGCCCTTGTACGGTTTGCTGCTCACAGCACATCGCTCCTTTTCGTAATCTCAGAAATCCTGCGGTACAGCGGCTCCAGCCGGGGATACAGCCGGGCGTAGACGCCGCGGTACAGCTGCGCGTAAATCCTGTGCCGGTCGGGGTTGGGGCGGAACACATCCCCCTCGTGCACCATGCTGCGGATGGCCTCATCGTAATCGTGAAAGATTCCCTGGGCCAGGAAGGCGGCCATGGCCGCCCCCACAGCGCTGACCTCGTGGGTCTGGGTGCGCTTGACGGGCAAGGCGAACAGATCGGACAGGATCTGACAGGCCACATTACTGCGGGCGCCGCCCCCGCCCACGTAGAGCTCCTCCACCTGAATCCCGGCCCGCTTCTCCATCCGCTTCAGCGAGTGGTAGAGCTCGAAGGCGATGCCCTCCAAAATGGCCCGGTAGAGATGGTAGCGGGTGTGGTGGTCGGTGAGGCCCACGATGGCCCCCCGGGCGGCAGGGGTGGTGATCCCCGGCGTCCAGTAGGGCTGGAGCAGCAGCCCCCCGCACCCCGGCGGTATGTCCACGATGTACCGATCCAGCAGCTCCTCCGGCGGGCAGCCCAGCTCCTTCGCCTGGGCCAAGTCCTTGGCGCAGAACTCCGCAGGAACCAGGACACCAGCCAGAAGCCCCGGTACAGCTCGATCTCGGGGTTGTACAGGTGGTTGGGCACCGCCGGGTAGGCGGGCATAAAGGGCTGGGGCTCCACGTACCGCTCCAGGGCCAGCTGGATGGTGGCGGTGGTGCCCAGGGAGATGGCCGCCTTGCGGGGCTGGATGACGGACAGGCCCAGGGTCTCGCAGCCCTTGTCCGAGCCGGTGGCGATGAGGGGCAGCCCCTCCGGCACGCCGGAGTCGGCGGAGAATTCCCGGGTGACCCGCCCGATGATCTGGCCAGAGGGGGTCAGCTCGCACAGCTTTTCCTGGGGAATGTTGTAGACGCAACGGGTAAGGGCGGAGGGGCCCTGCCAGCGCCGCCTTTTGTAGTCGAAGGGCATGTGGCCGATCATGTTGGCCGCGCAGTCGGCCAGCACCCCGGTCATCTTGTAGTTTAAGTAGGTGGGAAGCATGACGTATTTCGCCGTCCGTACCCACAGCTCCGGCTGGCGCTGGGCGATCCAGTTGCAGGCGGAGGCCCGGTAGATATTTTCCACCGCGCCGGACATACCCACCGCCCGGAATAGCAGCTTGTTATAAAGGGGGATCGGGTCGTCGAACTGCGCCCGCCGTTTGTCCAGCCATAAAATGGCGTCCCGCAGGGGCCTGTTGCCTCCATCCAGGCACAGCACCGTGTCCCGGATGGTGGTGAGCGCCACGGCGGCGATGTCCCCCAGCAGCTCCCCGTTGCGCTGGCAGACGGCCCGCCCCGTCTCGCAGATCCGCTGGTAGTAGAAGTCCGGATCCTGCTCCGCCCAGCCCGGATTGCGGGAGCGGTAGGGCGGATCATGCTTGACCTGGCAGAGATCCGCGAAGCTGCCGTCCGGCCGCACCAGCAGGCACCGGGTGCTCTGGGTGCCCACGTCGAAGGTGAGGATCAGCGGTGTTTTCATACGCCGCCCCCCTATCCGTCCGCCGGCCGGAGCAGGCCGCTGGCGGCCACCAGATCCACGCCCAGCCCCAGCACGTTTTTCAGGATCACGCCTCCGATATCCACGGGCTGATCCACCGTCACGGCGTTGATGGCCTCCATCACGGGGAAGATCTGCCCCTTGGGGATCTCTGCCGACAGCCGCACCGGCAGCACCGGCACGTTCGGAAAGGCGGTGTGCACCGTGGTGCACAGGGTGCGCATGGGGGCGGTTAGCTCCGACCGGGCGAAGTCTGCCCCCCGTTTACAGCCGTTTCCTGTCACCCGGAAGCCGCCGGCCTCCTCCTCCACCTGGAGGGTACAGCCCCGGGGGCATACGATGCACACCAGCTCACTCATGGCCCGTCACCTCGATATCCAGCTCAATTTTAGAGCTCTCGTTCAGCTCAAATTGGGAGAAATCCATGTCCAGCCGCTCCATCTCCGGCGGGCGTAGAAAGGGGTAACGCTTGGAGAATACCTCCCGCCCGTCCACCCGCAGCCGCAGGACGCAGCGATCCAGCACCTCCCGGCTCCGGAAGTACAGGGTGGTTTTGCTGTTGTCCCGGTTTAGATCCAGCCGCTGGGGGACGGCGTAGAGCAGCGCCGGACAGGCGTGCAGCTCCACCTCCCGCCGGGGAGCGGGGACATAGCGGGCGGCGGCGCGGCCGGCCAGCTCCCCGCTCTCCGACACATAGTCCACCAGATCGTTGACGTGCAGGGCGTTGCCGCAGGAGAACACCCCGTCCACGCTGGTCATGAGTTGGCCGTCGCACACTGGCCCCTTGGTTTTGGGATCCAGCTCCACTCCCAGGGACTGGGCCAGCTCGTTCTCCGGGATCAGGCCCACCGACAGGATCAGCCCGTCGCACTCCACAAGCTCCTCGGTGCCGGGGATGGGCCGCATCCTCTCGTCCACCTGGGCCACCTCCACCGCTGTCAGCCGGTCCTCCCCCAGCACCCGGGTCACCGTGTGGGACAGGTGCAGGGGGATATCAAAATCACGCAGGCACTGGTGGAGGTTCCGGGTCAGCCCGGAGGGGGTGGGCTTGACCTCGTACACCCCCAGCACCTTGGCCCCCTCCAGGGTGAGGCGGCGGGCCATGATGAGACCGATGTCCCCGCTGCCCAGAATGACGCATTTTTTGGTGGGGAGCTGGCCCAGCAGGTTGGTGAAGTGCTGGGCGGTGCCGGCGGTGAACACACCGGCGGGACGGGTACCGTGTATGCTCACCTGCTTGGCCGTCCGCTCCCGGCAGCCGGTGGCCAGCACCAGGGTGCGGGTCATGATGGTCTCCACCCCCTCCCGGTTCACCACCGTGACGGCAAAGCCCGCCTGCGTCCGCTCCAGCCGGGTGACGAAGGTGAGGGTGGACGTGTCGATCTCCCCCCGCTCCACCTGGTCGATGAACCGCTGGGCGTACTCCGGGCCGGTGAGCTTCTCCTGGAATCGCACCAGGCCGAAGCCGTCGTGGATGCACTGCTTTAAGATGCCGCCTAAGCGGGCCTCCCGCTCGATGAGCAGGGTTTTCGCGCCGTTTTCCCAGGCGGACAGCGCCGCCGCCAGTCCGGCAGGGCCGCCGCCGATCACGACGGTATCGTATTCACGCATGGCTGTCCCCCCTCACTTTGTCCGCCCGAAGGTGATGTTGGCCTCTGGGGCGGATTTTTTCACCTCGTCCAGCGGGACGTTCAAAAACTCCGCGATGATCTTTGCCACCAGCGGCGAGCAGAAGCCCCCCTGGCATCGGCCCATCCCCGGCCGCACCCGCTTCTTCACCCCGTCCACCGTGGGCACGCAGATGGGGGCGCGCAGGGCGTCCAGGATCTCGCCGCGGCTGACCTCCTCGCAGCGGCACACAATGACCCCATAGTCCGGGTTTTTGCGGATCAGCTCCGAGCGCTCCTCGTCCGGCATCTCCCGCAGCACAGGCACACCATGGCGGATGGGGGAATAGCGCTCGTTGGGGGCCACAGACTTCTTTTTCCGCAGCTCCTCCACCGCCATCTTCTCCACGTCCAGTGCCACCGCCGGGGCGGTGGTCAGGCCGGGGGACTGAATGCCTGCGCAGTGGATGATATTATGGGTTTTCCGCCCCTTTTCGATGATGAAGTCCTCCTCGAAGGTGGGGGCCCGCACGCCGGTGAAGTAGGTGATAATATCCCCCCGGCTCAGGGTGGGCATGGTCTTTTCCTGCTTGGCAAACACGGTGTCGATGCTCTGGGGGCGAGTGGCCGTGTTCTCCTTTTCGTAGGTTTCCACCGCGTCGGGGCCCACCAGCAGGTTGCCGTGGGCGGTGTGCAGGATGCCGCCCCCCTTGGAGTGTCCCCTTGGCTGGAACAGCTCCATGATGGAGGCGATGGAGGAAAACCGCGCGCCGGCCTTCTGATCCAGAATGGAGTTGGTGCCCCGGCGGGGGTGGATGGAGAAGAAGCGATCCCCCGCCATCCGAGCCACGTCCTCGGCGAACACCCCCGCGGCGTTGATCACCAGCGCCGGATAGACCGTCCCCCGGTTGGTATGTACGCATTTGATCTCGCCGTCCTCCACCTCCATGGACAGCACCGCCGTGTTCAGCCACACCTGGGCGCCGTTGTGCACCGCGTTCTCCCCATAGGCGATGGTCAATCCATAGGGGCACACGCAGCCGGAGGAGGGGTTGTACACCGCGAATTTGAAGTCCTGATTCAGGCTGGGCTCCCGGCGTTTCAGCTCCGCGCCGGAGATGACCCGGGTGTCCTCAATGCCGTCGTGCTTCCTGCGCCAGAGGCAGTACAGGGCGATGAAGGGCTTCATCCAGCCTTTGTCGAAGCAGACGTACTGCCCCACCCGCCGGAAAGGCACGTCCAGCTCCCGGCACACCTGGTCGTACATGGCGTTGCCCTTCCGAATGTAACGGTGCTTCAGCGATCCCTTGGAGAGATCCACCCCCGGGTGCACCTCCCCGTCGTTCCTTCCTGACGCCTGGAGGGCCAGGTCGGCCTCCTTTTCCACCAGGAGGATATCCAGCTTCCATTTGGACAGCTCCCGGGCGATGGACGCGCCGGAGATGCCCCCGCCGATGATGAGCACGTCGGGCCGTCGCCCCTCCAACGCGCTGTCTCGGAGGGACGGCAGGCGCATTTCCTGGGGCGCCGCCTCGTCGCAGACAATATCGTTTACCACGTGGAGGGTGCTGTATTTTGTCGCTGCCAGCTGGCAGGCCTCCACCACCTCGGCCCAGGTGGGCAGCCGTCCCGTCAGTACCACGCACCCGTCTGACAGGGCGGCGCGCACCGCACCCCCAAACCGCCCGGACAGCCGTTTGTTAATTCTCCGCAGATCCATGCCGATGCTTCCCTTCTTGTCTATAGTAAGTCGGCCGACCGGCTTACTCTATTTATCAAAATTATAGCCAGCGGACCTGTGTTTGTCAACCCACATTCTCACAAAAGGGCCACAAGAAAAGTGCCCGGTGGACAGGCACGGGCGCAGATGATATAATAATACTGTTTCTTGATAAAAAGGTAAAAACCTTTTTATTGCGGCGCGCCAAGAAACGTATTGACAACATTCTTGACGGCTTCACCGTTTTATGAAGAATTAGTATAAGCCCATTATTGATGGGAGATGGGGAGGTTTTTATGGCGGCACCGAGAAAAGACGACGTAAAGTCGGCAGTATTGAACGCAGCTCAGATTTTGCTGGAGACCGGAACCTGGGCGGACATCTCCCTGGCGGACATCGCCAAGCAGTCCGGCGTGTCTAAGGGGACGCTGTATTATCACTACAAAACCAAGGGCGAGATCCTGTTCGAGCTGGCCGACCGCTACCTGAGCCAGCAGTGGGATGACTTTATCCGCTGGACAGAGAACAAGGAAAAGGACACCTCCCTCCAGCGGCTGGTGAAGTACGTGGTGGAGCGGGACATCGCCTCGGCAGGGCTGCGGATGCACCTTTTGTGCGAGGCCCAGGCGGGGGACGAGATTCTGCGGGAAAAGCTGGTGCACCGCTACGGGGAATTCCAGCAGCTCATCAGCGAAAAAATCGCCCAGCGCACCCACTTGTCCGCGGACTTTCTCACCTGGCTGCTTCTGCTGGTGTCCGACGGCATCATCGTCCAGACGGCCATCCAAAATAGCGCGTTTGACACCCAGGCCTTCATCGCCCAGGGCGTACAGTATCTGAACCAGCTGGGAGAGATGGGAAACCCTGGGGCTTGACTTTTTTTGCAACAGCGGTCAGATGTGCAGCGCAGCTGACAGCGCCGGCCGCAAATCCCACGCGCCGGCGAACACAGGGAAACCTTTTTCTTGCTTCCGCCCCAAAATATGATATACTTGCTTTCAGCAATGATCTCATTTTCGGAGTATGCACAGCGGAAGAAGGTGATTTATGTGCTCCAACACATCTTAATTGTAGACGATGAAACCGCCATCGCCGACCTGGTAGAGCTCTACCTCTCCAACGAGGGCTTCGCCGTCCACAAATTTTATAATGCCACGGACGCCCTGGGCTATGTGGAGTCCGCCCCCCTGGATCTGGCCATCCTGGATGTGATGCTCCCCGATATGGACGGCTTCGCCCTGTGCCGCCGCATCCGGGAGGGCGGGAAGCTGTTCCCCATTCTCATGCTCACCGCCCGGGTGGAGGACATGGACAAGATCACCGGCCTGACCCTGGGGGCGGACGACTACGTCACCAAGCCCTTCAACCCCCTGGAGCTGGTGGCCCGGGTCAAGACCCAGCTACGGCGGTACACCCGCTATAACCAGGGGGTCTCGGCCCCGGCAGAGCCGGAGGAATACGACATCCGGGGGCTCCAGATCTCCAAGGCCGCCCACCGCTGCGCCCTGTTTGGGGAGGAGCTGTCCCTCACCCCGCTGGAATTCTCCATCCTGTGGCACCTGTGCCGGCGGCAGGGGCGGGTGGTGCCCAGCGAGGAGCTGTTCGAGGCGGTGTGGGGCGAGAAGTACCTGGACGGGAACAATACCGTCATGAGCCACATCGCCCGATTGCGGGAAAAGCTCCACGAGCCCCGGGGCCAGCCCCGATTCATCAAAACCGTATGGGGGGTGGGTTATACCATTGAGTAAATCCAGCCATGATACCTCCCGGCTGTCCCGGCAGCTGTGGATGCAGTTTATCCTGGCCCTGCTGGCCTGGGCCTTCGCGGTGCTTTTGACGGCCTTCCTGGCCCGGGTGCTGTGCGGTATGCGCTCCTGGGACGGAGATGAGATCCTCTATCCCCTGATCCACTGGATGAACCGGAATGTGGTCACCGTCTACCTGTTCGTGACGGGCGCGGGCTGGCTGGTGATCAGCTACCGCTTTATCGCCCGGCCTCTGCGCTATCTGGACGCGATGGCAGAAGCGGCCCAGGCCCTGGCCTGCCCCGGGGAGGAGCCCATCGTCCTGCCCCCCGCCCTGGAGCAGACGGAAGCCCAGCTCAACCTGGCCCGGGAGCGGGCCCTCCGGGCCGCCATGGCGGCAAAGGAGGCGGAGCAGCGGAAAAACGACCTCATCGTCTACCTGGCCCACGATCTGAAAACGCCCCTCACCAGCGTCATCGGCTACCTGACCCTGCTGCGGGACGAGCCCGACCTGCCCCCGCAATTCCGCGCCCGGTACACCGGCGTGGCCCTGGACAAGGCGGAGCGGCTGGAGGAGCTGATCAACGAGTTCTTCGACATCACCCGGTTCAACCTCACCCACCTGGAGCTGGAAAAGCGGCCGGTGGATCTGACCCGGATGCTCCAGCAGGTGGCCAGCGAGTTTGAGCCCCAGTTCGCGGAGAGCGGCCTCACCTGTGCCCTGGATCTGCCCCCGGCATTGGAGTATGCCTGCGACCCGGACAAGCTGGCTCGGGTGTTTGACAACCTGCTGCGAAACGCCTGCCGCTACAGCAGGCCGGGCACCCAGGTCAGGATTGCCGCCGTGATGGAGGAGGGGCATATCCTCCTCACCTTCACCAACACTGGGATCACCATCCCCCCGGAGCAACTGGAGCGCATCTTTGAGCAGTTCTTCCGGCTGGACGCCTCCCGCGCCACCCGGACGGGCGGCGCGGGCCTTGGCTTGGCCATAGCCAAGGAAATCGTCTCCCTCCACGGGGGAACCATCGCGGCCCAGAGTGCGGACGGCGTGACCACCTTTACCGTCACCCTCCCTGCGCCGTAAGAAAATCACAAGGATTTCGCAGGAGCTTTTCAAGGCAATCGCGGGAAACCCTTCAAACAGGAAGCGCCCCGTTCTGCTACCATAAGAGGTAGAGAACGGGGCGCTTTTCCGCCTCTGAAAGGGGTTTTACCATGCGAAAGACAATTTTAGTGCTGTTCGGCGGCTGCTCCAGCGAGCACGGCGTCTCCCTCCAGTCCGCCCAGGCGGTGCTGGAGCACCTGGACAGGGACAATTACCAGCCCCTGATGGTGGGCATCACCAAGACCGGCCAATGGCTGTGCTACCGGGGCCTGGTGTCCGACATCGGGGATGGAAGCTGGGAGCGGGATCCGGCCAATCTCACCCCCTGTGCCCTGGCCCCGGATCGGGACAGGCGGCAGCTTCTCTTGCTGGGGGATCGGATCAGCCGCGTCTCCTTTGACGCCGCCTTTCCCGTCCTCCACGGCAAAAACGGGGAGGACGGGACGGTACAGGGCCTGCTGGAGCTGGCGGGAGCACCTGTCATCGGCTGCGGCACCCTGTCCAGCGCCCTGTGCATGGACAAGCACCGGGCCCATCTGCTGGCCTCCCTGGCCGGGGTGGACGTGCCCCGGGGCACGGTTTTCAGCCAGGGGGCGGCCCCGGAGGCGCTGGAGGCGGCTGGGCGGGCGCTGGGGTATCCCCTGTTCGTCAAGCCGGTGCGGGCGGGGTCGTCCTTCGGGATCACCCGGGCAGCCCGCCCCGAGCAGCTGGCCGCCGCCGTGGAGCAGGCGTTTTTCCATGACCGGGAGGTTCTTTTGGAGGAGGCCGTCCCCGGCTTCGAGGTGGGCTGCGCCGTCCTGGGAAACCCGGGGGAGGGAGAGCTGACGGCGGGCTGGGTGGACGAGATCGAGCTGTCCGGCGGCTTCTTCGACTTTCAGGAAAAATACACCCTGAAAACCTCCGCCATCCACTGCCCCGCCCGGATCTCCTCCGACAAGGCGGAGGAGATCCGGGAAGCGGCGAAGCGGGTCTACCGGGCGCTGGACTGCCGGGTGTTCGCCCGTGTGGACTTCTTCCTCACCCCGGACGGGCGGGTGGTGTTCAACGAGGTGAACACCATCCCCGGCTTCACCGCCCACAGCCGCTACCCCAGGATGATGCAGGGCATCGGCCTGGATTTCCCCACCCTGCTGGGCAGGCTGGTGGAGCTGGGGATATCATGAGGGCCCAGATTCGGCGGCCCCTCCGGCCCTCCCCCGCCGCCCGGGCCTGGAAGGAGCTCGACCTGGACGCCCTTCGTCACAACGCACAGATTCTGTCGTCCCGGCTGGCCCCCGGCTGCAAGCTGATGGCGGTGGTAAAGGCGGACGGGTACGGCCACGGCGCGGCCGCCGTCGCCCGGTGCCTGCAAAAAAGCGGCGTTCACGCCTTCGCCGTGGCCTGCCTGTCCGAGGGGATAGCCCTGCGGCGGGCGGGGATCCGGGGCCTCATCCTGATTCTGGGCTATACCCCGCCGGAGGAGGCCCCCCTGTTGCTCCGCTGGCGGCTCACCCAGGCGGTGGCGGACGAGGAGCACGGGGCGGCGCTGAACGCAGCGGGCGTTCCACTACGCGTTCACCTGGCCCTCGACACCGGGATGCGCCGCTTGGGCGTCCCGGCGGAGGACACCGCCGCCCTGACCCGCCTGTACGGGATGAAGCATCTGCGGATCGGCGGGGTGTTCTCCCATCTGTGTGTGTCCGACGATCCAGGACAGCCCGCGCAGGACTATACCCAGCGCCAGCTTGCCCGGTTTACCCGCGCGGTGGACTGGCTGCGGGACAATGGCTATGACCCCGGGGCCGTCCACATCCAGGCCAGTGGCGGCATCCTGCACCTGCCGCCCCAGCCCTGCGCCTATGCCCGAGCTGGCATCGCTCTCTACGGCGTGGGCAGTACGGGCGTGGCGGACGCCATGGAGGCGGGGCTGCGGCCCGTACTCTCCCTCCGGGCCAGGGTGGCCTGTGTGCGGCGGCTGTGCCCCGGGGATGTGGCGGGTTACGGTCTGGCCTTCCGGGCGGAACGGGACACCCTGCTGGCAGTGCTGTCCATCGGCTACGCCGACGGCCTGCCGCGGTGCTTGGCGCAAAACGGCGGACGGGTGCTGCTCCGCGGACAAGCCTGCCCCATGGTGGGGCGGATGTGTATGGATCAGCTGCTGGTGGATGTCACCGAGGCGCCCAATGTCCGCGCCGGCGACGTGGCCACCCTCCTCGGGCAGGACGGCGTGTTGGCGATCCGGGCCGAGGAGGTGGCGCGGCGGTGCGGCACCATCACCAATGAGCTGCTGTCCCGGCTGGGTCACCGAATCGGGCAGCGGCAGCGCTTCAATTGACCGATCATGTGACGCCGATCATGTGTGACGAAAAAAACAACTTGATTCCATTGAAATCTTTTGCTATCATAGAAGAAGCGCGGGAGGGATATGCTATGGATAGCACGCTGAAAGCTCTATATCAGGTGATTCTGGATCGGAAAACCAATCCGCAGGAGGGCTCCTATACCTGCTACCTGTTCGACAAGGGGTTGGACAAGATCCTGAAAAAAGTGGGGGAGGAGTGCGCCGAGACCATCATCGCGGCCAAGAACGACGTGCCCGCCGATACGGTGGGGGAGGCGTCGGATCTGATCTACCATCTGCTGGTGCTGCTGGCGGAAAAGGAGATCCCCTTGGACGACGTGCTGGCCGAGCTGGATCGCCGCGCGCAGAAAATCGGAAACCTGAAGCAGATGAAACAGGTGGATAAGGAGAGTTGACGATGGAAGAACGCAATCTGAACCGCTACGATTTCGACAGCGACTACGCCAAGGCGGAGCTGACGCTGAACCAGTACGTGGCCCGCACCTACGGATGGATGTTTGTGGGGCTGATGATCACCTTTGTGCTGGCGGCGGCGCTGGCCTATACAGGGACTGTGCTCTATCTGTTCTCCATCCCCTACCTGCCCATGATCCTGCTGATCGCGGAGGTGGCGGTGGTGCTGATCCTATCCGCCGGGATTCAGAAGCGGTCGGTGGAGGTGACGCGGGCGCTGTTCGCGCTGTATTCCGTGATCAACGGCATGGTGTTTTCCGTGTACTTCGTGCTGTACGACGTGGCCAACCTCATCTTCATCTTTGGGCTGACCGCCCTGTTTTTTGGGGCGTTCGCGCTGTACGGGCGGTTTGCCAAAGCTGACCTGTCCCGGCTGCGTCCGCTGCTCGTCGGCGGGCTGATCTTCCTGGTGATCGCGGGGCTGCTGACCCTGTTCATCAATTTCACCGCTCTGGAGCGGATCGTCTGCATGGTGGGCATTGTGGTGTTCCTGTGCTTCACCGCTTACGACAACCAGAAGATCAGGGCCAACTACGAGTATTTCTACGGCGACCAGGTGATGCTGCAAAAGGCATCCATCTACTCCGCCCTCCAGCTGTACCTGGATTTCATCAACCTGTTTTTGTATTTGCTGCGGTTCCTGGGAAGGAACAGCCGCAGGTGAGCGCAAAGAACCCGGCTGCCTGTCCATTCAGGCGGCCGGGTTTTTTACAAAATAAAAACGTCCCCAAAGGGACGAGTCACATCTTTGCCTGTGAAGTTTCCGTAATCAGCTTCAGCGCTCGCTGGGAACGGTAATCTCTCCGGCGAAGATCAACTCGTCGATATCAACGGGAACAGTACAGATGACCTTCATCGCCATCGCCTCCTTTCAGCTTGTTTGACATAGTATAGCAGTTTTCAACTGGATTGTAAAGGGTTTTTTTGTAATTTTTATGAATTTACATGATATTTCCAGAACTGTGCAGTTCTGGAATTGCCGGCGGAGCTGCCGGGCCACGCCCCATATCCGGGAATAGGGTTTGACAAAGGGAACAGAGTATGGTATGATGCTGACAACGCAAGGATGAGGATCAGTACCCATTGGCCTCCTGTCCAGAGAGCCCCCGGCTTGGTGAAAGGGGGAGAGGAGCCCTTGGCGAATACCCCTCGGAGCGGCCGCCTGAACGGGACGATCCCCAGTAGGGCCGGACGGGTGCGCCCGGTACAGCGCCGGGGTTCTGCTGGGAACCCCCTGAGGCCGCTTTTGTGAGAAAGCGGCAACACAGAGGTGGTACCGCGAGCTTTCGCCCTCTGTCCCAAAGGGACAGGGGGTTTTCTATGTAGTTTGATATGTTTGTTGAGACAGGGTGAAGGATGGGAAAGGGGTGTAATGATGGGTGACAGTGGTAAATCTAATTCGTATGAACAGCAGCAAGCTGAACTGGTAGTATTTGAACTGGTACAGGAATGGCTGATACAGGAGTATCCAACAGTAAGATTGCAGAGCAATCCTAAGCTGTTTATTGGGAAATCCTATATTCAGCCGGATTTCTATTCAGAGGAGAATGGGATTATCGGAGAAATATTTGTTCACATCGGTAAGACCAAAAAGGCACAGGAAAACAAAATCTCTAATGATATTCTAAAAATGCTGTTGTTAGAAAAGGTTAGAGGTAAGACATATCGTAAAATTATAGTGGTGTGCGATGATGTAATGGAAGCAAAGATCAATGGCAGTTCCATTTTGGCAGAATATATCAGGCAGTTCGATGTTGCAGTCAAAAGAATCTATATCAGCGACGAACTTCGAGAAAACTTGATCCAAGCGCAAGACAGACAGAAAATGGTGAATTGGTAACAATCTTTAAAGTAACTATAAGGAGAAAAAATCATGACAATTTATGATGAACTCGTGGCCCGGGGCCTGGTGGCCCAGGTCACCAGCGAGGACGAGGTGAAAAACCTCATCAACAACGGCAAGGCCACCTTCTATATCGGCTACGACTGCACGGCGGACAGCCTGACGGCGGGGCACTTCGTCACCCTCACCCTGATGAAGCGGCTCCAGCAGGCAGGCAACAAGCCCATCGCCCTCATCGGCGGCGGCACCACCACCATCGGCGACCCCTCCGGCCGCACCGATATGCGCAAGATGCTCTCCCGGGAGGACATCAACCACAACGCCCAGTGCTTCAAGCACCAGATGGAGCGGTTCATCGACTTCGGCGACGGCCCCGGCCAGGCCATGATGCTCAACAACGCCGATTGGCTGCTGGATCTCAACTACGTGGAGCTGCTGCGGGAGGTGGGGGCCTGCTTCTCGGTGAACAATATGCTCCGGGCGGACTGCTACAAGCAGCGCATGGAGAAGGGCCTGTCCTTCCTGGAGTTCAACTATATGATCATGCAGTCCTACGACTTCTACCATATGTTCCAGACGGTGGGCTGCAATATGCAGTGCGGCGGCAACGACCAGTGGAGCAATATGCTGGGCGGCACGGAGCTGATCCGCCGCAAGCTGGGCAAGGACTCCCACTGCATGACCATCAACCTGCTCACCGACTCCCAGGGGAACAAAATGGGCAAGACCGCCGGCAACGCCGTGTGGCTGGATCCCAACAAGACCAGCCCCTACGACTTCTACCAGTACTGGCGCAACGTGGGGGACGCGGACGTGATGAAGTGTGTCCGCTGGCTCACCTTCCTGCCCCTGGAGCAGATCGACGAGATGGACACTTGGAAGGACGCCCAGCTCAACCAGGCCAAGGAGATCCTGGCCTGGGAGCTGACCAATATGGTGCACGGCAGGGAGGAGGCGGACAAGGCCCAGGCCGCCGCCCGTGCCCTGTTCTCCGGCGGCGGGGACGCGGGGGAGATGCCGTCCACCACTCTGACCGACGCCGATTTCACCGACGGCTCCATCGGCGCGCTGACCCTGCTGGTGAAGTGCGGGCTGGCGGCCTCCAACGGCGAGGCCCGGCGGCTGATCCAGCAGGGGGGCGTCGCTGTGGCGGAGGAGAAGGTGTCCGACCCGGCGGCCCAGTTCCCCCAGGACAAATTTGCCGGGGAGGGCGTTATCATCAAGAAGGGCAAGAAGGTGTTCCACCGGGCTGTGCTGGCGTGAGGAACGAATGATTTATTTAATGAGGCATGGGGCCGATGCTCCAGACAGATACGGCGGTTGGAGTGATTTCGGCTTGACCGATGTTGGAAAGGAGCAGGTTTGTGAGGCAAGGCTTCAACTGCTGAATAAAGGTATCACGGAGATATATTCAAGTGATTTGGCCCGCGCAAAAGAAACTGCACAGCTTGTAGCGGAGTATCTCGGTTTGCCGGTGATCTACCTGCCCGAATTCAGAGAGTCAAATAACGGATACCTGGCCGGAATGCTGAAAGAAGAAGCGGCCCAGAAATATCCGGGAAAATATTGGAACAATTTGGGATGGGAGGAGCCATGGCCTGGTGGAGAAAGCCCGCAAATGTTTTACCAGAGAATCAGAACCGCATGGTATGAATTTAAGGATAAAGTCCATGGTAAAACGGTATTGCTTGTATCGCATGGTGGTGTAATGAACATCGTATTATGCTTAGAAAACGGTACGCCTTACACCAACAAAGAAACTCGATATAAAATCTGTGATGCTGAAATTATAGGTATTGACTGAAATGTAACTTTATGAAAAGGGCAAGGCAAACCATTCATGGTCTGTCTTGCCCTTACTGTTGGACGGAGCTTCACACTTTTGTAATCTCTATAGTACTCAATGAAACAAATCTTTTCCTGAGTTTACTTGCCCTGCGCCGCAATAAGATCAGACATATTGTACAGTCCGGGTGTACCCATCCCGGCCAGGAACTTGGCCGCCCTCACCGCCCCCGCGGCGAACACCTCCCGGCTGGCGGCATGGTGGCGGAACTCGATGACCTCGTCCCGTCCGGCAAACACCACCGTATGTTCCCCCACGATGGTGCCCCCCCGGAGGGAGGAGATGCCGATCTCTCGCCCATCCCGGGGCCTGCGGACGCTGTGGCGGTCGTAGACATATTGCGCCTCATAGGGCAGGGCGGAGGAGGCCGCGTCCGCCAGCATCAGGGCGGTGCCGCTGGGGGCGTCCAGCTTCCGGCGGTGGTGGCGCTCCTCGATCTCCACGTCGAAGTCCTCCCCCAGCAGGGCCGCCGCCCGGCGCACCAGATCCACCAGCACGTTGACCCCGATGGACATATTGGCGGAGCGGAACAGGGGAATTTCCCGGGACGCCGCCTCAATCCGGGCCAGTTGCTCCTCCGAATAGCCGGTGGTGGCCAGCACCGCCGGCAGCCGGCGGGCGGCGCAGAACTCCAGCAGCCCCTCCAGGGCGGCGGGGTGGGAGAAGTCGATGAGCACGTCCCCCTCCAGGTTGCAGGCGGAGGGGGAAGGGAACACGGGGAAGCCCTCCATGGGCTGGGCCAGCAGGTCGATGCCGGCGGATATCTCCACGTCCGGGTCGTTGGCGCAGATATCCGCCACCGCCCGGCCCATGTGGCCGCAGCAGCCGGAAAGGATAATCTTTGGCATAGAAAACAGCTCCTTTTGGGGGAGTTACTTCAGCAGTCCCGCCCGCTCCATGGCGCGGCGGAGTACGTCCAGGTTCTTGTCCGAGATGTCGCACAGGGGCAGGCGCAGAGAGCCCGCGTCCATGCCCAGCAGGTTCATAGCGGCCTTGATGGGGATGGGGTTCACCTCAGTGAACAGAGCGTCGATGAGATCCATGTACTGGATTTGCAGCTGGGAGGCGGCGGCGAAGTCGTTGTCCAGACACAGGTGGCTCATCTTCACCATCACCTCGGGGATGATATTGGAGGCCACCGAGATCACGCCCTTGGCGCCTAAAGCCATCATAGGCACCACCTGATCGTCGTTGCCCGACCAGATGTAGAAGTCGTCCCCGCAGAGAAACCGGGTGTGGGCCAGCAGGGAGAAGTTGCCGCTGGCCTCCTTGACCCCGTTGATTTTGGGGTTCTGGGACAGCACCTGGTACGTCTCAGCGGTAAAGGACACCCCGGTGCGCCCGGGCACGTTGTAGAGGATGATGGGCAGATCCACCCGGTCGGCGATGTACTCGTAGTGCTTGATGAGGCCGGTCTGGCTGGCCTTGTTGTAGTAGGGGGTGACGTGGAGCAGGGCGTCCGCGCCGGAGTCCTGGGCGTGCTGGGACAGGTAGACGGCGGCGGAGGTGTCGTTAGACCCGGCCCCGGCGATGACTTTTACCCGGTGGTTCACCCGTTTCACGCAGAACTCCACGGCGGCGATGTGCTCCCGGAGGGACATGGTGGCGGACTCGCCGGTGGTGCCGCATACGCACACCGCGTCCACCCCGGCCTCGATCTGGGCGTCAATGAGGCGGCCGAAGGCGTCGTAGTTGATGATGTTGTTCTGATCAAAGGGGGTGATCAGGGCGGGGCAGGAGCCGGTAAAGACGGGAGTTCTCATAATATCAGCATCCTTTCCAAAAGATAAGGGCCTTCCTTTTTTCTTTGAAAAGAAAAAAGGAAGCGAAAAAAGAAACTTTAAACTGTGTCTACTGTAAAGAGTGCAAATGATATGGCTATCTGCTCTTTTGGCGCGTTATTTTATTGAAAGGTAGTTTCAAGTTCTTTTTCTTGCTTCTTCTTTTTCTTTCAAGAAAAAGAAGAAGGCCCTTTACCTGCGCTCAATGTACCCCTCGGCGCACAGCAGCTCGGCCAGCTCCACGCCGCCGCCCGCCGCGCCCCGCAGGGTGTTGTGGGACAGGGAGACGAATTTGTAGTCGTACTGGGTGTCCGGGCGCAGGCGGCCGATGGACACCGCCATGCCCCCCTCCAGATCCCGATCCAGCTTGGCCTGGGGCCGATCCGGCTCCTCAAAGTAGTGGAGGAACTGCTTGGGGGCGGAGGGCAGCTTTAGCTCCTGGGCACGGCCCTTGAAGCCGGCCCATGCCTCCTTTATCTGCTCCATGGTGGGCTTGTTCTGGAAGGTGACAAAGGCGGCGGCGGTGTGGCCGTTGGACACGGGCACCCGCAGGCACTGGGCGGTGATGGAGGTGCCCTCCGCATTGACGATGACGCCGTTTTCCACGTGCCCCCACACCTTTAGCGGCTCCTGCTCGCTCTTTTCCTCCTCGCCGCCGATGTAGGGGATCAGATTGTCCACCATCTCGGGCCAGGTTTCAAAGGTTTTGCCCGCCCCGGAGATGGCCTGGTAGGTGCACACCAGCACCTTCTCCACGCCGAACTGGCGCAGGGGGGACAGGGCGGGAACATAGCTCTGGATGGAGCAGTTGGACTTGACGGCGATGAAGCCCCGTTTGGTGCCCAGGCGCTGGCGTTGGGCCTTGATCACCTCGATGTGCTCTGGGTTCACCTCGGGGATGACCATGGGCACGTCGGGGGTCCAACGGTGGGCGGAGTTGTTGGACACCACCGGGCACTCCCGGCGGGCGTACTCCTCCTCCAGGGCGCGGATCTCGTCCTTCTTCATGTCCACGGCGGAGAACACGAAGTCCACCATGGAGCAGATTTTCTCCACGTCGTCCTGGGCGGAGAGCAGGATCAAATCCCTGGCCTCCTCCGGGATGGGGGTATCCATGGCCCAGCGGCCCGCCACTGCGTCCTCATACCGTTTGCCCGCGGAGCGGGGACTGGCGGCCACAACGGTGAGCTGGAACCAGGGGTGGCGCTCCAGCAGAGTGACAAAGCGCTGGCCCACCATGCCGGTGGCGCCGATGACGCCGACTTTATACTTTTCCATGACAATTACCTCCTGACCGCCGGTGGGCGGATGATAGGCTGGGGTTGAATTGGGGCTTGCGGCAGGACCGCGGATACGGTATAATGAAAAAAATTGTCGAACCTGCGTGGCAGAGCCGCGGCTGTATCTATACTACTATAACATTAACGCACTAAAGTGTCAATTTTACCACGCCGCCCGGAGTGGAGAAATGGAGAAGCCCATGAAGCGAAAATTCGTGCAAATTGCAGCCCTGTGCCTGTCCGTTGTCCTGCTGTCCCTGTGCGCCGGAGGGCAGCGGGCCGCCGCCGCCCCAGCCGGGAGCGCTGACCGGATCATCCGGGTGGGCCTCCACTTCGGCACTGGAGCCATGGAGGGGCTGAACTTCGCCAACACCACCGGATCCGGCTACCGGTTCGGCTATTACGACGGGGCGAACCAGTTTGTCTCCCTGGGCTCCACCGGGCAGAAGGCCATCTCCGTTGTCAAGACCATGAACGTCTACTACGGCACCTTCAGTGGCTATACCAGCTATCACTCCGCCCTCACCACCGCCAACGTGGCGGTGGGGGAGTACCACCTCCAGCTCCCCGGTAGCTACGCCTCCTTTGGGGAGGCCCAGGCGGCGGCATCCGCCTATGCGGGGGGCTTCCCGGCGTACATCGGCGGGACGTTCTATGCCCGTGTGGGGAACTACACCAGCAAGGACGGCGCGCTGGCCGCCCAGGCCGCGCTGGCGGCCCAGGGGGTGGAGACCGCCATCAAGGGCACCTCAGAGTACGGCATCAGCGTGGTGATCACCGGCACCAACACCATCCTGTTCCAGTTCGACGACCTGGGCCAGGGCACCGGCATGGGCATGGAGCCCAACGCCGAGGGGCCGGGGGAGTACGTTACCCTCAGCAAGGGCTGCACCTACGTGGGCGGCTTCCGGTTTGAGCGGGTGAACGGCGGCAGCCTCACGGTGGTGAACATTCTGGGCTTTGAGGACTATATCAAGGGCGTGGTGCCCCACGAGATGTCCAACAGCTGGCCCATCGAGGCGCTGAAGGCTCAGGCGGTGGCCGCCCGGAGCTATGCGCTGTCCCTGGGCAGCAAGCACAGCAGCTACCATTTTGACATCTGCGCCGAGACCCACTGTCAGGCCTATTCCGGCCGCACCCGGGCGGGGAGCAACTCCGACGCCGCCGTGGAGCAGACTGTGGGCCAGGTGGCCGTCTGGAACGGAAAGATCGCCCAGACCGCCTACTACTCCAGCAACGGCGGGGCCAGCGAGAGCTCCTCCACCGTCTGGGGCAGCAATCAGGCCAACTATCCCTATCTGGTGGGCAAGGTGGATCCCTATGAGGCGGCGTCCGGGGTCAAGAACGACTACGCCAAGACGGTGGATTCGGCTACGCTGGCCTCCAAGCTGAAGGCCAAGGGCTGTGACGTGGGGGGCGGCGTGGCCTCCATCGCCGTCACCTCGCTGACGGACTCGGGCAACCCCAAGCTGGTGACCTTCACCGGCAGCAACGGGAAGAAGTTCTCCCTGAACTCCCGGGAGGTGGTGTCGATGCTGGCCCTGTCCTCCTACCGCTACGGCTTTGACACGGCAGTGGCCCCGGAGCCGGAGCCCTCCGCTCCCGAGCTGAGCGTCAACGGGAAGCCGGTGGACGGAATAGAAGGGCTGTACGCTGTGGACGGGTCGGGGAACCTCGTCCCGGTGGGCGAAAACGTTTACGTGATCACCGGAAGCGGCACCACCCAGCCCATCGAGCAGGGAACCGGCGGCGGCTCCAACGGCTCCGGTGGCTCTGGCGGGCTGGGAACGCTCAGCAGCACCACGGGGAACAACGGCGTATTCACGTTCATTGGCAAGGGCTGGGGCCACAATGTAGGCATGAGCCAGTGGGGGGCTTACGCCATGGCCCAACAGGGGTATACTTACCTCAACATCTTACAGTTCTACTATACTGGCATTACGGTGGGATATATGTGAAAACCTCGGATTTTTATTTCGACCTCCCTCCGGAGCTCATCGCCCAGACCCCGTTGGAGCGGCGGGACGGTTCCCGGCTGCTGACGCTGGACAAAGCCACGGGGGAGACCCGGCACCTGCACTTCTACGACCTGCCCACCCTGCTGCGCCCCGGGGACTGCCTGGTGCTCAACGACAGCCGGGTGCTGCCCGCCCGGCTCATCGGGAAGCGAGCGGGGGGCGGGGCCTGTGAGGTGCTGCTGCTCATCGACCGGGGGGACAAGACCTGGGAGTGCCTGGTGCGTCCGGGCAAGAAGCTGCGCCCCGGCGCGAAGGTCACCTTCGGGGACGGCGAGCTGTCCGCTGAGGTCATAGGCGAGCTGGAGGGCGGCAACCGGCTGGTGCGCTTTGACTATGAGGGGATTTTTCTGGAGACGCTGGAGCGGTTGGGCAAGATGCCCTTGCCCCCCTACATCAAGGCGGAGCTAAAAGATGGGGAACGGTATCAGACGGTGTACTCCAAGGTGGTGGGCTCCGCCGCCGCCCCCACGGCAGGGCTGCACTTCACAAAGGAGCTGCTGGAGCAGGTGCAGGCCATGGGGGTAAGGGTGTGCTATGTGACCCTCCATGTGGGGCTGGGCACCTTCCGCCCGGTGAAGGCGGAGAACCTGGACGAGCATGAGATGCACTCGGAATACTGCGTGATTCCCCAGGAGACGGCGGATACGATCAACGAGACGAAACGGGCAGGGGGCAGGGTGATCTGTGTGGGCACCACCTCCTGCCGCACCATCGAGAGCTGGGCGGACGAGGACGGCGTCCTCAAGGCGTCGGCGGGGTGGACGAGCATCTTCATCTACCCTGGCTACCGCTTCAAGGTGCTGGACGCCCTGATCACCAACTTCCATCTGCCCGAGTCCACCCTGATCATGCTGGTGTCCGCCCTGGCGGGCCGGGAGCGGGTGCTGGCGGCCTACGCCGAGGCGGTGCGGGAGCGGTACCGCTTTTTCTCCTTTGGGGACGCCATGTTTATCGCGTAGGAGGAGCTTATGGAAAAGCTGACGGATCTGCCCAATATTGGCCCAAAGCTGGCGGAAAATCTGAAGAAGATCGGCATCACCACCCCGGAGGAGCTCCGGATGCTGGGAGCGGAGGAGGCCTTTGTCCGCATCCGCGCCCAAGTGGATCCCACCGCCTGCCTCCATCAGTTGGAGGCGCTGGCCGGCGCGGTGGAGGGGGTCAAAAAGAGCCTGCTGCCGCCGGAGCGCAAGGCAGAGCTGAAAACCTGGTATCGGGGATTGTGAGGAGAATCGTATGTTTCGCGTGATCAAAACGGAGGGCGCCGCCCGCCGGGGGGAGTTCACCTGCCCCCATGGAACGGCCCAGACCCCGGTCTTTATGAACGTGGGCACCCAGGGGGCCATCAAGGGGGCGGTGTCCGCCCTGGACTTGAAGGAGCTGGGCTGCCAGATCGAGCTGTCCAACACCTACCATCTCCACCTGCGCCCTGGTGACGGCGTAGTGCGGCAACTGGGGGGGCTCCACAAATTCATGAGCTGGAATGGCCCCATGCTCACCGACTCCGGCGGTTTCCAGGTGTTCTCTCTGGCGGGGCTGCGGAAGATCACCGAGGAGGGGGTCACCTTCTCCTCCCACATCGACGGCAGGCGGATTTTCATGGGCCCCGAGGAGTCCATGGCCATCCAGTCCAACCTGGGCAGCGACGTGGCCATGGCCTTTGACGAGTGCGTGGAAAACCCCGCCCCCTACGACTACGCCAAGGCATCCTGTGAGCGCACCCTGCGGTGGCTGGAGCGGTGCAAGGCGGAGCACGACCGCCTGTGCGCCCTGCCGGACTGCGTGAACCCGGGGCAGGTGCTGTTCGGCATCAATCAGGGGGCCACCTACGAGGATCTGCGGGTGTGGCACATGAAGGAGACGGCTAAGATCGACTGCGGCGGCTACGCCATCGGCGGGCTGGCAGTGGGGGAGCCCACCGAGGTGATGTATCAGATCATTGAGGCGGTGGAGCCCCATATGCCCGCGGACAAGCCCCGGTATCTCATGGGGGTGGGCACGCCGTCCAACATCATCGAGGCGGTGGCTCGAGGGGTGGACTTCTTCGACTGCGTCATGCCCGCCCGGAATGCCCGCCACGGCAAGCTGTTCACCTGGGAGGGGTCGCTGAACCTGAAAAATGAGCGGTTTAAGCTGGACGAGCGGCCCATCGACCTCCACTGCGACTGCCCGGTGTGCCGGAACTTCTCTCGGGCCTACCTGCGCCATCTGTTTGTGGCGGGGGAGATGCTGGCCATGCGGCTGGCGGTGATGCACAACCTGTATTTTTACAACGAGCTGGCCCGGCGGATCCGGGAGGCCCTGGACGCGGGGCAGTTTGCCGCCTTCCGGGCGGAATATTCGGAGAAGCTGGCGGGCCGGGCGGACTGAGGGCCCGGGCGCAGGGCACAAGAGAAAAAGCAGCGGCCTCCCGCCGGATGTCCGGATGGGAGGCCGCTGCTTTTTATTTGACGGAGTGCGGAGCTTTACTGCTCATAGCTCCACCGGGCGTCCAGGATGGTGCCATAGAAATCGAAGTGGGCGGTCTTGACGTACTGGCTGTTGCCCACCCGAACCTCCTGGCTGCCCACGGCGTTGGTGACAGTGTTGGTAACCGTGGCCTCCAGGGTGAAGGTGAGATCCAGCCGTTTGTCCTCCCCTGAGGAGGGAACCGCGCTGACCTGGCCGTTGGCGTCGGTGGTGTAGCTGATGTGGGGGACGGCCACACAGTCAGTCACATAGCCGCTGAGCAGCTGGGTGCCGGTCATGAGCTGATCTGTTTTGCCCGCAGCCTTATCCACAAAGCGGCGAACCACCTCGTAGGATTCAGGCTGGACGTTGGGGACGGTGACGGTGTATACGATTGTGACGGGATCCTTGTCGCTGGTGGGCAGGCCGGTGCTCCGGCCCTTGGCCATCCTGACCACCAGCAGCACCGCCACTGCGGCCACCAGCAGCAGGGCCAGCAGGTCGATCACATTCAGTTTGCCGAACAGGCGGCCTTTTTCGTCGATCACTTTCATGGGGATACCCCTTCCTTTTTCCTATATAGTATTTCCACGCCTCAGGCGCGGACCGCGGGGGAGGGCCGGTGCTGTCCGGCCATCCGGACGCCGGCCAGCAGCAGGGACACCGTAAACCAGAAGATCAGCATGACCCGCGGGTAGGTAAACAGATAGTCCGCCATGCCGCCCACCAGGCTGCCCAGCATTCCGGCGGCGACGCCGATGATGATGAGCCGGGCCTGCGGGGGACAGCTGGGCAGGGCGGCGGCCTTAGCCCCTCGTTTGATTGCATTATAGGAGGCCAGAACGAAGGTGACTACGCCCAGCAGGCCGTGCTCCAGCCAGAGCTGGAGGTACATATTGTGGGCGTGGGTGAAGCTACCCCGGGTGCCGTGGAAGGAGCCAAATTCCCAGACTGCACCTCGGGCCGCGTCCCCGCCCAGGCCCGCCCCGGTGATGGGGCTGTGCCGCAGCACGTCGATGGCGGCCTCCCACAGGTAGATGCGGCTGGTAGCGGAGGTGTCGCTGCCGCTGTTGAAGATTGTCAGCAGCCGGTTGAACACATGGCTGGGCAGGAGGGGGATGCAGGCCAGCGCCAGCCCCAAAAAGAGGGGCAGCAGCTTCCGGTTCCACAGGAACACAAAGACCACAGCGGCCACCGCGAAGGCCACCCAACTGGCCCGGGAGTAGGTCATCACCAGGGCCAGGGAGCCCAGGGCGGCACTGACCAGCCCCACCAGCTTCCACCAGGGGGAGCGGGCCCCCAGCAGGAGCCCCACGGCCACGGGGATGAGGAACACCAGCACCTCGGCGAAGGCGTTGGGGTTCTCATAGGCGGAGTAGATCCGGCTGGGCAGGTCGGAGTTCAGGGACACGTCCACAAAGGCCCGACTGACCTCCAAGCCGCCCACCCGCTGGAGGATGCCCTCCACCGAGGCGACGGCCATGCCCAGACAGCCAAAGCCCGCCAGACGAACCAGCTGATCCTCCGTCTCCACCGTGGCCGTTACCACCAGCACGCACAGGATGCAGGTGACGTGGTAGAACAGATAGCGGGCGGAGAGGGCGGGGAACAGGGACAGCGGCCAGGACAGGCACACCGCCACGAAGAAACACACAATATATGGCCCCACCGGCCCCACGTCCAGCCTGAGGCTCCGGCGGCGCATTCCGCCCGCCAGAGTGAGCAGGGCGGCCAGGATATAGGCCATCAGGGCGTAGGCGTTGTTCCACTGCTCATAGGGGATGATCATGATGGCCAGCATGAGCCAGCCCGTGGCGGCGGGAACCTGCTCCCCCAGGCCAAAGGCCAGGCGGGCGGCAAAGCTGTCGTCCCACACCGGGCGGAACTTTTGATAGAGCCAGTGGAGCAGGGCGGCGGGCAGGTTGATCAGCAGGTTCAGCCCCCGGCACAGCCGGCTGTCCCGCCAGGAGCGGGGGAGCACGCCCTCCTTCTCAAAAAAGAAGTGGGCCAGGGCGCTGCCGTGCCACCAGCGCTTCCACCAGGCGGTGATGGCCCGGAAGCCCTGGGCCAGCAGGCTTTTGTCGTACAGCCCCTGCAGCGCGCTCCACAGCAGAACAAAGAACTGGCAGACTGCGCTGCCTTGGATCAGGTGCATGGAATCACTTCCCTCGGTTTTTGATTCGGTAGAGCAGGGCCAGCAGGGTGAAGTGTCTGCCCAGCAGCAGCTTCGCCACCAGCCCCTTGTTGCCCGCCAGCCCGTTGGGTTTCAGGTTTGCCATGGCCCGGGCGAACTCCGGCGCGGAGCACAGCTCCTTGACATAGGCGGACTTTTCCCCCATGGATTTGGAGTTGCCGGGGGCGAACTCGTTGCCCACGGCGATGAGCAGGCCCGCCCAGCAGGTGTTGTCCGCCCAGCCTGGGCACAGGCCGTCCAGCCCGTACCGCTGAACCAGCGCCCGCTTGCGCTCCAGAAATCGCTGGAATTCCTCCCGGTAGCGGGGCAAATAGCGGCGGGTCACCGAGGCGGGGTTTTGCAAATAGAGGTAGAGGGGCTTGTCCACCATAGCCAGCTTCTGGGCGTGGAGGAAATATTCCATCAGAAACAGCTCGTCCTCCAGATAGGCCCCCTCGAATTCGATGTGGTTGTGTTGAATGATCTCCCGGCGGAACAAAAAGCGGAAGATAAAGCCGTTGAGCACCCCCTGGCCGAAGTCCAGCCGCTGGCCCAGCAGGGGCTTGACGATGCCCTCCCGCAGCTCCGACGGGCCGTACACCCCGGCGGGGAGCACACCGGCGCAGTCCTCCGTCCGCCCGTCGGGCCAGAGCAGGCGGTGTCCGCACCCGGCGGTGTCCGCCCCGGCCTGGGTCAGCGCGGCGTACAGCGTCTCCAGCAGCTCGGGCTGGAAGGAGTCGTCCGCGTCGCAGAAGGCGATGTACTCCCCCTGGGCGGCGGAAATGCCGTCGTTGCGGGCGCGGCTCACCCCGCCGTTTTCCTTGTGGATGACCCGTACCCGGTCGTCCTCCCGGGCCGCCTGATCGCACAGGGCGCCGCTGCCGTCGGTGGAACCGTCGTCCACCAGGATGAGCTCCAGCTCCCGGAAGGTCTGGCCCAACACGGAGCTGACGCAGGTGTGCAGGAAGGCTTCCGCCTGATAGACAGGCACGATCACTGAAATGACGGGCATTTGTCCGCCTCCTTTTTTGCACAGGCTTTTAGTATTATATAGCGTCCGCCCCTTGAGCGCAAGAGCCTATTTGTTAAGAAATCCAAAAGAAACCGCCGGACGGCAAACACCGTCCGGCGGTTGTTCAGCACACAGGGGAACCGGATCACTTGCCGTACAGCATCCGGATCAGGTACTCGTTCAGGTCGGCGTTCTCCTTGGCGATCTGCTCGGGGGTCCACTTCATGAAGCCCTCGCCGGACTTGAAGCCCAGCTTGCCCTCGTCCAGCATCTGCTTGAGCAGGGGGGAGGGCTCGTGGGAGTCCTCCAGGTCCTTGAGGATGTAGTCGTGGATGTTGTAGGTCAGCTGGGTGCCCACCATGTCGGAGTTGGTGATGGGGCCCAGCTGGGGCAGGCGCAGGCCGAAGGCGTACTTCACGGCCTTGTCCACGGTCTCGGCGTCGGCGATGCCCCGCTCCACGATGGAGATGGCCTCACGCCACAAAGCGTGCTGCATCCGGTTGGCGATGAAGCCGGGGACGTCCTTCTTGCACAGCACCGGTTCCTTGCCCACGCTGGCCAGCACGTCCATGACAATCTGGGCCACCTCGTCGCTGGAGGCGTCGGACTTGACCACCTCTACCAGGGGGATCAGGTGGCCAGGATTCCAGAAGTGGGTGCCCACGAAGCGCTCCCGGTGCTTCAGATCCCGGCTGATCTCGGAGGGGCTCATGACGGAGGAATTGGTGCAGAAAATGGTGTCCGGGCGGCAGCGGGCCTCCAGCTTGGCGAAGGTGTCCCGCTTGATGTCCATGTCCTCGAACACGGCCTCGATCACCAGGTCGGCCTTGGACACCAGCTCGCTGTCCAGATCGGTGGTGAAGGCGATCCGGCTCAGCCGCTCCTCCACGTCGGCCTCGGTAAGGACGCCGTGCTCCACCAGCTGCTTGGTGTTGGTGCGGATGCCGGCGTACACGTCGGTGGGGTACAGGTCGTACACGCCGATCTGGTAGTCCGGGTTGGAGGCGAACACGAAGGCGATGTTCTTGCCCATCATGCCGCCGCCACAGATCAGGATATTCTTGATTTCCATGGGTTGGCGCTCCTTTCCATCAGCGGGCCTCGGCCCGCTGTCACGCGTTCATTATCGCTCTACCTCAAAATACTCCAAATCCTGGGGGATGCGGGGGCCGTCCTGCTCGTACTGCCCCGCCGCGCCGCAGTCCGGGCAGGCGCCGAAGCGATCCCCAAAGTCGGGGATGTCCTCCACGGCGTACTTGAACTTTTTCCCGCAGTCCGGACAGTGATAGTAGAAAAAGCCGGAGCCCCAGCTCATTTCTTCAGCCCCAGGATCTCCCGGGCCTCGTCGGGAGTGGCGATCTCGCGGCCGAACTCCCGGCTGACCCGGACGGCTCGCTCCACGAACTGGGCGTTGCAGTCGGCCAGCACGCCCTTGGAATACATCACGTTGTCCTCCATGCCCACCCGGACGTGGCCGCCCAGGGCGATGGCGCCGTACAGCATCTCCATGGCGGAGTGGCCCACGCCAAAGCAGCTCCAGGTGGAGCCGGGGCACAGCTGCTCCATGGTCTCCTTCATGAACACCAGGTTCTTCAGGCTGCCGGGGATGCCGTTGGCGCAGCCCATGCAGAATTGGAAGTGGAGGGGGGCCTTGAGCACGCCCTTTTTCAGGTAGTAGGCGGCGTTGGCGATCATGCCGGGGTCAAAGGCCTCGATCTCGGGCTTCACGCCCCACTCCTGCATATTCTTGCCCAGCTCCTCCAGGAATTTGGGGTGGTTGAGGAACAGGCTGGTGTGCAGCCAGTTCATGGAGCCGCAGTCATAGGAGCCCATCTCGGGGCGCAGCTCCTTCAGGTGGAGCTGGCGGGTCTCGTCGGTGGCGTTCAGGTCGCCGGAGGTGGTGAGGTTGAGGATGATGTCGCAGTCGGGGTGGTTCTTGCGCAGCAGCTCCACGGTTTCACGGAACTTGTCAGCGCTCATGGTGCCGTTGCCGTTGTCGTCCCGCATGTGGAGATGGGCCACGGCGGCGCCCGCCTTCCAGCAGGCGTAGACGTCCTCCGCGATCTCGGCGGGGGTCATGGGGACGTTGGGGTTGTTCTCCTTTTTGGGCCACGCGCCGGTGGTGGCCACGGTGATGATGGTTTTGGTCATGGAAATACACCTCATCCTTTCGAGAATTTGGGCGAGCCGCCCTTTGTACTGTTCTAATCATCGCAAGGTTCGTGCCAACCTGAGCATTGGAGGAAAAAAGTCCGGAGGCCCTGGGGGACAAGGGCTCCGCCCCACGGCCGGAGAACAGGAGACGGCACAAAAAAAGCAGGCGGTGAAATTTTTCACCGCCTGCTGATGGGGGAAGACTTGGCGCGGAGCCCTCACCGGGCAGAAGTGCCGAGAAAATCTGGGCGCAGGGGAATAGAAAAACGGCTGACCAGGGAATTGACATCTGGTGAAAAAATGCACCGGAGTGGTGAAGCTACTCACCATCTCGCTCCGCCTCCGCCAGCCCGTACTGCCGCAGCTTTTTTACCAGGGTGGAATGATCCACCCCCAGGGCCTTTGCCGCCCGCCGGATGGAGCCCTCCCGCTCCACCGCTTGCCGGATCAGGCCCTGCTCATAGGCGGATACCTGCTGCTTCAGGGAGCCCAAGGCGGGGCTTTCCCCTGGAAAGCTGCCGTTGGAGCTGAGGGCGGAGCGCACCTGCTCCCGGGTGACGGTTCCGTCCCCGGCATTGGTGACCACAATGCGCTCGACAAGGTTTTCCAGCTCCCGGATATTTCCTGGCCAGGGGTACTGGGTGAGCAGCTCAACGGCCTCCGGCGAGATGCTCATGTCCCGGCCGTATTTCTTGCAGAAGCCCCGGCAGAAGTGCTGGGCCAGGATGGGGATGTCCGCCCGCCGCTCCCGCAGGGGCTTCAGCTCGATGGGCACCACGTTGAGCCGGTAGTACAGATCCTCCCGGAAACGGCCCTGGTGAACCTCCTCCCGGAGATCCTTATTGGTGGCGGCGATGACCCGCAGATCCAGCTTCACCGGGCGGCTGCCGCCCACCCGGATCAGCTCCCGCTGCTGGAGCACCCGCAGCAGCTTTGTCTGGAGGGCCAGGGGCATATCCCCGATCTCGTCCAGCAGGATCACCCCGGTGTCCGCCAGCTCGAACATACCCGCCCGGCCAGAACGCCGCGCCCCGGTGAAGGCCCCCTCCTCGTAGCCGAACAGCTCCGACTCCAGCAGCTCCGCCGGTATGGCGGCGCAGTTCACCTTGATGAAGGGCTTGTCCCGGCGGGCGCTGTTCTGGTACAGCTCGTTGGCGATGAGCTCCTTTCCGGTGCCTGACTCCCCAGTGATGAGCACCGTCACGTCGGTCTGGGCCACGGTGCGGGCCAGCTCCATCACCGACTCCATGGCCTCGCTGCGGTAGATCAGTTCCTTGCCCCCGGCCTGCCGGCGGCGGAGGTAGGCCAGCTCCTGGTTGGCCCTCCGCTGCTCCTCCGTCAGGGCGTGGAGCTGCTGCTCCAGCCGCTTCAGCTCGGGAAAGTCCCGGGTGTTGGTGACCACCAGCTTCACGTTGCCGGCGGAGTCGAACACGGGGGTGCCGGTGACCAGCACCTCCTTGCCCAGCTCCAGGATGGTGGCCACGGCGTTCACCCGCTGCTTGGTTTTGAGCACCTGCCCTGTCACGGAGCCCTGGTAGAGCAGCCCCTCGATTTCGGACACCCGGCGGCCCAGCACCTGCTCGGGCCGGATGCCGGTGGTGCGGGTATAGGCGTCGTTGATGAACAGGATGACGCCCTCCCCGTCGGTGATGTGGATGCCGTCATAGAGGTTCTGGCACACCTCCCGGAAGTCGGGCTCCGGAATGCTTCCGCGCTCCATGAAACTACTCCCTCCCGCCCTACCAGCGCAGGGACTTGATGTAGGGCTCCGCCATCAGCGGGGCCAGCAGTCCGCCCAATTCTCCCACAGGGCAGGGCAGGCGGTCGAAGTGGAGGGTGGCGGATATGCCGTCCTCCTTCCGCTCATACTTGCAGCCGGAGGGCTTCAGCTTCAGCCCCTCCAGGGCCTGCTGGAGGCGCTCCAGAGCGTCCGGCTCGCCGCTGAGCTGGACAGAGACGACCGCCGCCACGTGGCCTACCAGCACGTGATCCCGGTGGAGGATGGCCTGCACCACCACGATGAAGCCGGTGCCGAACAGGCTGATCAGGTACATACCCGCGCCCAGGGTCATGCCAATGCCCACCGTGGCCCACAGACCCGCAGCGGTCGTCAGGCCGGTGACCACCCGGTTGCGGGCGAAGATGGTGCCCGCGCCTAAAAAGCCGATGGCGGTGACCAGTCCGGCGGCGATCCGGCTGGGATCCAGCTTCATGGTGTCATAGCTGTGGGCGGCGGCGAACTCCAGCATATCATAAAAGCCGTATTTGGACACCAGCATCATCATGCAGGAGGCGAAGCACACGATCAGGTGGGTGCGCACCCCGGCCTCCTTGAGGCGGATCTCCCGCTCCAGGCCGATGGCGCCGCCGCAGACGGCGGCCAAGGCCAGCCGCAGCAGATATTCCATTGTATCAGGCATGGCGCTTCCCCCAAATCGTCTAAAGATATGCCTATTATACGGCGAGGACAGGCGGATTGTCAACAAAAGCCCAGAAAACAGTTGAGACAACCGCTCGAAAAGAGCAGGAAAGCGTCCCAGGCTCCGCCTGGGACGCTTAATGGGTCAACGGCAGATTGCGGACAACGCCCCAAACAATCAGCAGGGCGACCAGCACCCAGCACAGGGCATTTTCCCAGCGGGGGCCGGTCAGTCGCCCCTCCCGGACATACCGGAGGGCCATGTGGACGGCCAGCAGCCCCAGGACGGGCAGCAGGATCAGCAGCACAGGGTTGGCCTCCCACGCCGCCCCCCAGTCCCCCCGGAGAAGGGCAAGGCACATCCGGGTCACCCCGCAGCCGGGGCACAGCAGGCCGGTGGCCGCCCGGAAGGGGCAGGGGAGGGCCAGGCCGGTGAGCCGCACCCAGAGGGCATAGACCAGCCCCGCCGCCAGCAGCGCGGCGCCGCCCCCCAGCACCCGCCGCAGACGGCAGGCGCGATCCATCAGACGTTGGGGGAGTAGTTGTTCAGCTCGCTCTGAACGATGGCCAGGGTGACGATGGACAGGCCGAACAGGTTCAGCAGCAGAAACAGAATGGCAAAGGAGCCGGGCACCACGCCGTTTCGGGCCCGAGAGGCGTCCAGCTTGTCGCCCATCTTCCAGCCCCAGTAGACGTTGTAAATGCCGCAGGTGACAATGGTGAGCAGCAGGCACATTCCACCGCCGGGGCCGGGTTCTTCGGTCACCGCGTCCACCTCGTTGACGGCGCAGACATACCAATACAGCATATAGATCCCGCAGGTGACAATGGACAGAATAACGCACATGGGGACGCTGCGTTTGATGATCATACAGCTCACTCCTTTCTTTGAAAAGAGCATACCACAGTCCGGTGGGATCTGTCCACAGCCCGAAGGGTTTTTTCAGGAAATCTTAATAGAGATAAAAAGAATCATAAGGGCTTTACGGTGAAGGAGAGGGTGCGCGTCTGTCCGGGCTGGAGGGTGATGCAGTGGGGCTTATCCTCAAACCGGCCGCTCTCGTTGTCCCAGGCGGCGCAGCCGTGCCAGGGCTCCAGGCAGAGGTAGGGGGCGTCGGCCCCGGCCATGGTCCAGAAGGCGATCATGGGGAAGTCCTCGAACTCCAGGCGCACGCCCCGGCCGGTGTCCTTGTGGATCAGGCGCACCCCGGTGGAGCGCAGCCCGTCGAAGATCAAAGTATCCAGCCGGTCGAAGGGCTCGTGGCTCAGGGGGATGGTGTCCGTGCCCCGGAGGAGGGGAATGCCCGGGCCGGGGGACAGAAGCCCTTGGCTGGTGAGGGGGAGGGAATCGGAGTCCTCCACCTGATCGAACACCAGCCGGTAGTCCTCAAACTGCTCACCGGGGTACAGGGGGCAGTTGAAGGCGGTGTGGGCGCCGATGCAGAAGGGCAGAGGGGCCTCCCCGGGGTTGGAGACGGTAAAGGAGGTGGCAAAGCCGTCCGCCAGCAGCTGGTGCCGCACCCGCAGCAGGAAGGGGAAGGGATAGCGGGCCAGGGTGTCCGGGCTGTCCCGCAGTTCCAGTACGGCGAAGTCCTCCCCCTGCTCCGCCAGGGTGAAGTTACTCCCCCGGGCAAAGCCGTGGCGGTTCATCTCATAGGTCTGGCCGCCGATGTCCACCTGGCCGTTTTTCAGGCTGCCCACGATGGGGAACAGAATGGGGTTCCGGCCCGCCCAGTAGGCCGGGTCGCCCCCCCAGATGTACTCCGTGCCGGCCTCGTCCCGGAAGGAGACCAGCTCGCCCCCCTTGGTGTCCACGGCGGCGGTAAAGGGGCCCTTTTGAAGCGTAACCTGCATGACAATCCCTCCTGTACGTTTTTGGGTATTGTACCACAAAACGGAGAGAAGGGCAAGGAGGATTCCCTCTTGACAAAAGCCCAGCGGCATGATAGGATAAGACTACCCCCCAGGGGGGTATTACAACAAGGAGGGACAGCCCATGATGGCCGATCAAAGGACGGTGCTGCGGCTGCTGAAAACCGCCCGTGGACAGATCGACGGCATCATCAAGATGGTGGAGGAGGACCGCTACTGCATGGACATCTCCCAGCAGGTGACCGCCGCCGATGCCATGCTCCGCCGGGTCAACCGGGAGATCCTCACCGCCCACCTGAAGCACTGTGTGGAGCACGCGGGCAGCGACACGGAGCGGGCGGAGAAGATCGATGAATTGGTGAAGGCTTTAGAGAAGATACTGTAACCGGCATATGCAGACGAGGTGAACTCAACATGAAACAAAAATTCAACGTCACCGGCATGACCTGCTCCGCCTGCTCCGCCCACGTGGACAAGGCGGTGCGGAAGCTGGACGGGGTGTGCGAGGTGAACGTCAACCTGCTGGGCGGCTCCATGACGGTGGACTGGGACGGGGCGCTGACCCCGGATCAGATCGTGTCCGCCGTGGAGAAGGCGGGGTACGGCGCGTCCCTGCCCGCCGCCCCGGGGGAGGGTACGGCCCAGGCCTCGGCCAGACCCGCCGCGGACGCCATGGAGGACGACCTCAAAAATATGAGGGCCCGGCTGATCTCCTCCTTTGTGTTCCTGATCCCCCTGTTCTACCTGTCCATGGGGCATATGATAGGCTGGCCCATCCCCCACTTCTTCCACGGGACGGAAAACGCCATGATCTACGCCCTGACGCTCTTTCTGCTCACCGTGCCTATTCTGGTAATCAACCAGAAATACTACCGGGTGGGGTTCAAAACCCTGTTCCACCTGTCTCCCAACATGGACTCCCTCATCGCCGTGGGCTCTGCCGCCGCCGTGGTGTACGGCATCGCGGCGCTGTACTGCATCGGCTGGGGGCTGGGCCACGGGGACATGGAGCTGGTGGAGCACTACTCCATGGATCTGTACTTCGAGTCGGCGGGGATGATCCTGACCCTGATCACCCTGGGCAAATATCTGGAGACCCGCTCCAAGGGCAAGACGGGCCAGGCCATCGCCCGGTTGATGGATCTCACCCCCAAGACCGCCACTGTCTTGCGGGACGGCGGGGAGGCGGAGGTGCCCGTGGAGCAGGTGCAGGCGGGGGATCTGGTGCTGGTGCGGCCCGGCGGATCGGTGCCGGTGGACGGCGTGGTGGTGGAGGGGGCGTCCAGCGTGGACGAGTCCGCCCTCACCGGCGAGTCCATCCCGGTGGACAAGGGCCCCGGGGACACGGTGATCTCCGCCTCCCTCAACAAATCCGGCGTCCTCACCCTCCGGGCCACCCGGGTGGGGCAGGACACCACCCTGGCCCAGATGATCCGGCTGGTGGACGAAGCGGCCTCCTCCAAAGCCCCCATCGCCAAGCTGGCGGATAAGGTGGCGGGGGTGTTCGTCCCGGTGGTGATGGCCATCGCGCTGATCACCGCCGTGGTGTGGATGATCGCCACCGGATCCATTGAGCGGGCCCTCACCTCCGGCGTAGCGGTGCTGGTGATCTCCTGCCCCTGCGCTCTGGGCCTTGCCACTCCGGTGGCCATCATGGTGGGCACCGGCAAGGGGGCGGAGTACGGCATCCTGGTAAAGTCCGCCGAGGGGCTGGAGCACCTGCGCTCCGTCACCACGGTGGTACTGGACAAGACGGGCACCGTCACCGAGGGCAAGCCCCGGGTCACTGACGTGTATCCCCTGGGACAAACCACGGCAGAGGAGCTGCTGTGCGTGGCGGCCTCTCTGGAGAAGCCCTCCGAGCACCCCCTGGGCGGGGCTGTGGTGGAGGAGGCGGAGCGCCGCTCCATCCCCCTGGCCCCGGTGACGGGCTTTGAGGCCGTCCATGGCAAGGGGGTGCGGGGGAGCATTCAGGGCGCATCCTACCTGGCGGGCAACGCCGCCATGCTGGCGGACGCCAAGGTGGAGCTGGGCCAGGACGCCATGATCGCCGACGGGCTGGCGGGGCAGGGCAAGACGCCGCTGTTCTTCGTGGAGGACGGCAAACCCATCGGCGTCATCGCCGTGGCGGACACGGTGAAGGAGAGCAGCCGCGCCGCCATTGAGGGCTTCCAGAGGCTGGGATTGAAGGTGGTGATGCTCACCGGCGACAACAGGCGCACCGCCGAGGCCATCGGCAAGGAGCTGGGCTTGGGCTCCGTGGTGAGCGAGGTGCTCCCCGCCGACAAGGAGCGGCAGATCGCCGCCCTCCAGGAGCGGGGCGAGAAGGTGGCCATGGTGGGGGACGGTATCAACGACGCCCCGGCCCTGGCCCGGGCGGACGTGGGCCTGGCCATCGGCGCGGGGGCGGACGTGGCCATCGAGAGCGCCGACATCGTGCTGATGAAGTCGGATCTGGCGGACGCGGTGACAGCGGTGGAGCTGTCCCGGGCCACCATCCGCAACGTGAAGCAGAACCTGTTCTGGGCGTTTTTCTACAACGCCATCTGCATCCCGGTGGCGGCGGGAGTGCTGGCCATCTGGGGCGGGCCCCAGCTCAACCCCATGATCGCCGGGGCGGCCATGAGCTTCAGTTCGGTGTGCGTGGTGACCAACGCCCTGCGGCTGCGGTTCTTTAAGCCCAGCCTCCAGCATAAAGCAGAGGTCAAAACCGGCGGAGCACCCGCCGTTGAAGTGAAAGGAGAACAAAAAGCTATGGAAAAGAAGGTCGTCATTGAGGGCATGATGTGCCAGAACTGCCGCGCCCACGTGGACAAGGCGCTCAACGGTATCCCCGGCGTGTCCGCCACAGTGGATCTGGACAGCAAGACCGCCGTCGTCACCGGAGACGTGACAGACGAGGCCATCCGCGCCGCTGTGGAGGAGGCCGGGTATCGGGTGGTGTCCATCCAGTGAAAAAATTCCCTCCCCCGCCTGCGCGGGGGAGGGAGTTTTTTCACCCCTCCGAAAGGAATGGAAACTTGTTTTTGAGAAAGTATCGGTATTCAGGATGATCCCCCGCGCTGCCGTACTCCTCCCGCATGGTGCGCAGGATCCACGCCCGATTTTTCTCCGTCAGCTCCCCGTACCGGGTAAGGGCCAGCAGCCCGGCCCGCTCCGCCGCAAGGATCGCCTCCAGCGCGTCCGGGACGAACTCCGCCCCATCTACCAGCACGGGAACGGCAGACGCAGCAGTGTCCGGTATGCCGATGTCTCGGGGCGTCTCCGGAAGGGCGGCCGTCCGATAGATGTACCCGGACACGCCCTGGTAGGTGTCCTCCAGCGCATCGGGGTAGTATTCCTCCAACAGCAGCACCCCGTCCCGGAAGCCGTAGGGGCCCCATTTTGTCCACGGGCCGGCGTGGGGGAAGCCCGTCTCCCGGCAGAATTTTTCCACCGCGTTGCTCAGGTAGACCAGCACGTTTTCCCGCTTTGTGGAGAAGTAGACCAGAGGGACGCCGTGGTTGGAGCGCCGGGGCTCCAGCGCCGTGATCCCCGGTGTGGGGGACGCGTGATAGTACATGGAAGCTCTCCTCATTTGGGCCGACGGCGGACATACATCCGGGAGGGCTCCGCCTCCCCGTCCCCCTGGGCCATGCAGAAGAATTCCCAGCCGTACCGCTCATAAAAAGACGTGTGATCGGTGAGCAGATACAGGGTGTCCACCCCCAGCCCCGCCATATCGGCGCAGGCGTGCTCTAGCAGCGCCCCGGCGATGCCTCGGCAGCGGTGCGCCTCCTCCACGTAGACGGCGCACACGTTGGGAGTCAGATCCTTCCGGTCGTGGAAGTCGTTCTCAATGACCCCCAGCCCGCCGAGGATAGCGCCGGCCTTCACCGCCACATACCACTGGGGCACAGGGCCTTTTCCCTCAACGCAGTCCAGCATACTCTCCCGATAGGCGGCCAGGGGGATGCCCCACTTCTCGTGGAACCACGCCGCCGCCTGTTCCAGCCGATCCGGCCACTCCCGCAGGTTCCAAATTTCCCAGCCCAAAGCTGCTCACCCCTTCGGAAAATATTCCGCCACAAAATCCACGTCCTCCACCGTCCACTCCCGCCCGTTCAGCGGCTCCAGGCAGCCCGCGTCGGTGGTGAAGGCAAACCGCAGCTTATAGGAGTACAGCGCCTGATACCGCCGCCCGTACCGTTTGTCGTCCCGCTCCCGGCCGTATTTGCCGTCCCCCAGCAGGGGGTGGCCCGCGGCCGCGAACTGGGCCCGGATCTGGTGGGTGCGCCCGGTGATGAGGTCGCATTCCACCAGTGACAGCCCGTTCCTCGTCTCCAATGTGCGGTACAGCGTCACTGCCGTCCTGCCCCCCGGCACGGGCTTGTCAAATACCCGCACCTGGGCCCGGTTTTCGTCCTTGAGAAGATAGCCCTTTAGCTGCCCCTCCCGGGGGACCATCTCCCCGTGGATCACGCACAGGTACAGCTTTTGCAGCTCCCGATCCCGAATCTTCTGGTTCATCACCCGCAGGGCCTCCGCCGTCTTGGCGGCGATGACGATTCCCCCGGTGTTCCGGTCAATGCGGTTGCACAGGGCGGGGGTGAAGGTGTGCTCCCGGTAGGGCGACCACTCCCGCTTCTGGTAGAGGTACGCCTGGACGTGGGTGATGAGGGTGTCCACCTGCGACCTGTCGTCAGGGTGCGCCACCATCCCCGGGCGCTTGTCCAGCAGGAGCAGGTTGTCATCCTCATACAGGATGTTCAGCCGGGGCCTGGCCACCCGGAGGAAGGCGTTGTCCGGGGTGGGCGCGTCGAAAAACTCGTCGTTGAGGTAGAGCTGGAGCACGTCCCCGGCCTGAAGCCTCTCGTCCCGCTTGGCGGGCTTTCCGTTGCGCTTCACCCGCTTCAGGCGGATATACTTCTGGGCCAGCGGGGCGGGGAGGAGGGGCACCGCCTTGTCCAGCCAGCGATCCAGCCGCTGTCCCGCGTCATTGGGGCCGATGGTGAATTCCTTCAAGTGAACGCCTCCCCGAAAAAATACCTCCGTATCCCCAGACTGGAGATACGGAGGTATTTTATCACAAAGGCATTCGGGACGCAAGGGCGCTCACACGCAGCCCAGGAACCGCAGAAAGGCTTCCTTGCCCTCGGGGGTGCGGGCGTATACGCCGGCGTGCTCCAGCACCTGGGCGAACACCAGCCCCGTCTCCTTCTTCACGATGTCCAGGGCATTGTCCGCTGTAATCGTGTAGTGCTTGGCGAAGCCCTCCGCCCAGTCAGCGTGCTTGGCGGTGCGCTCGTCCGCCCGGAGATCCGCGCCGGAGGCCAGCGCATTCGCCACTGCCGCCAGCTCGTCCTTCAGCCGGGCCGGGAGCACCGCCAGCCCCATCACCTCGATGAGGCCGATGTTCTCTTTCTTGATGTGGTGGAGCTCCGCGTGGGGATGGTAGACCCCCAGGGGGTGCTCCTGGGTGGTGATGTTGTTGCGCAGCACCAGATCCAGCTCAAACTTGTCCCCCCGCTTCCGGGCGATGGGGGTAATGGTGTTGTGGGGCTCGCCCTCCGTCTCGGCGAAGATAAAGGCGCTTTCGTCGGTGTAGCCCCGCCATGCCAGCAGGATCTTGTCTGCCAGCTCCACCAGCCGATCCGGCTTTTCGGAGGCGATGCGCACCACCGACATGGGCCATTTCACAATGCCCGCCTCCACGTCCTCAAAGCCGGGGAAAACGAAGGGTGTCTCCACCGGGGCCTTAGCCATGGCGAACTCGTACCGCCCGCCCTGGAAGTGATCGTGGGCCAGGATGGAGCCGCCCACGATGGGCAGATCGGCGTTAGAGCCCACGAAGTAGTGGGGGAACTGGCCCACGAAGTCCAGCAGCTTGCCGAAGCAGGCCCGGTCAATCTTCATGGGCACGTGCTGGCTGTTCAGGCAGATGCAGTGCTCATTGTAGTACACATAGGGGGAATACTGCAAAAACCAGGGGGAGCCATTGATGGTGATGGGCACAATCCGGTGGTTCTGCCGGGCGGGGTGGTTGACACGCCCCGCGTAGCCCTCATTTTCCGCGCACAGCTGGCACCGGGGATAGGCGGAGGCGGGCAGGTTTTTCGCCGCGGCGATGGCCTTGGGATCCTTCTCCGGCTTGGACAGGTTGATGGTGATGTCCAGCTCGCCGTACTCGGTGGGGGCCTTCCACTGCACGTCCCGGGCAATCCGATCCCGGCGGATATAGTTGGTGTCCTGGCTCAGCTTGTAGTACCAGTCGGTGGCCTTTTGGGGATCCTCCCGGTACAGGGCCTGGAAGGTCTCGATGACCTGGGCGGGCCGGGGGGTGAGCCGCCCCATGAGCTCAGTGTCGAACAGATCCCGGTAGACCACCGAGTTTTCGGTGAGCGCGCCCCGCTCGTAGGCATCGTCCAGCAGGGCCTCCAGCACCGGGGCCAGCTCCACCTCCCCGGAATCCGGGGCGGCCGGGGTGTAGTCGTCCAGCTTCAGCACGTCCAAAATGGTGTTGACGGCCCAGATGTACTCGTTCTCCGCCACCAGTCCTGTCTGTACAGCGTAGTGGGCCAGTTTGGAAATCGCTTCATTTCGATCCATATGTGTGCTCCTCCCTTATTCCGCCACGACGCAGCCGCCCTGGGGACGGATGCGCAGCACGTGGCACTTACCTGCCCCGAACAGGGCCTCCATGCCGTCTCGGAACAGCGTGAGCCGTTCCTGGGGCACCCACGCCTGGATGGTGCCCGCGAAGCCGCCGCCGTGCACCCGGATGGCCCCCATTCCGTCCAGAATGTACTGGCCCACCGTCAGCGCCAGGGGGATGGCCTGCTGACGGGGATCGGAGATAGACCAGGTGTTTTGCAGGCGCAGGGAGGAGGACAGGCCGGAGGCATTCACCATGTTCAGGAAAGACTCAAAATTCCCATGCTTTAGGGCGTCGGCCTCCTGGGCGGCCCGGCGGTCGTCGGCGTAGAAGTGCATGGCCCGGAGCACCGCCCGGTCGCCGCACTCCTCCCGCAGGGCGGGGAGAGCGGCGTGGAATTCCTTTAGGGGCACGTCCCGCAGCACCGTTTTGCCGAAGTGGGCGGCCACCGCCCCCATCTCCCGGGTGACGGCGGCGTAGTCGTCCGTCAGGTCGCCGTGGCTGGAGCCGGTGTCCACGATGCACAGGGCATGGCCGGACTTGCTGAAATCGTAGTCCACCCGCTCCACAATGGGATCGGTGGGGTCGTTGAAGTCGATGAACACCGCGCCCCCCACCGACGAGCCCATCTGATCCATCAGGCCGCAGGGCTTGCCGAAGTAGACGTTTTCCGCGTACTGGCCGATCTTGGCAATGGTGATGGGATCCAGCTTGTCCCCGCAGCAGAAGTGGTTGAAAATATTGCCCACCAGCGTCTCATAGGCGGCGGAGGAGGACAGCCCCGAGCCGGACAGCACCGTGGAGGTGGCGCAGGCGTCGAAGCCGGACAGGGAGTAGCCCAGTTCCTTGATCCGGGCCGCCACCCCCCGCACCAGGGCGGCGGAGGTGTTCTCCTCCTCTTTTTTTGGTGCCAGATGATCCAGGGACACCTCCAGCTCCGGGTAGCCCTCGGACACGAAGCGCACCACGCTCCGCCCATTGGGGGCGGCGCAGGCCAGCATATCCAGATTCACGCTGCCGCACAGCACCCGTCCGTGCTGGTGGTCGGTGTGGTTGCCGGCGATCTCGGTGCGGCCGGGACCGCTGAACAGGGCCGCTGCCGGGGCGTCCCCGCCGAAGCGGGCGATAAATGCCTCCGCCACTTGGACGGCCCGGGCCTGGGCGGCATCCAGCGGGCTGCCCCCTTCCGGGGCGTAGAGGGCGGACAGGGCGGAGTTGTGGGCGCCCTCCCGCAGGGCGGCCAAAAGCTGAGAACAGGTTGCCATTGCAATCACCTCATATACGGGGCCACAGCCCCGGAATTCGCATGGTTCCAGGGAAATCATACCACACAGGCGGGGGTTTGACAAGGCAAAGCCGGCATTTGCCCGATGCCTACACAACGAACCGATAGCCCAGCCCCCGCACCGTCTGGATGTAGGCGGGCCGGGCGGGATCCTCCTCAATCTTCTGGCGCAGGCGGTTGATATACACCATAATGGCGTTCTCATCCACGATGGACGAACCCCACACCAGATCGTAGATCATGTCCTTGGTGAAAATGCGGTTCACGTTGTCCAGAAACAGCTTCATCATGGCGTTTTCTTTGGAGGACAGCACGATTTCCGCTCCGTCCTTGTAAAACCGCAGGGTGCTGGTGTCATAGCGAAAGGGCCCCGCGGCCAGCACGCCTCCCGTCCCCGTCAGTTCCCCCCGGCTGCGGCGGATGAGGGCCTTCACCTTGGCTCCCAGGGTCACCGGATTGAAGGGCTTGGTCAGGTAGTCATCCGCGCCGATGTCCAGGCCGTAAAGGGCGTCGTAGTCCTCTTTGCGTCCGCTGACAATGATGATGGGCAGCTTGAGGCCCCGGCCCCGAAGGGTCTGGATCACCTCAAACCCGTCCATCCCCGGCATATTCACGTCCAGCAGCATCAGATCGTAGTGGCCGCGGGCCGCCAGCTCGATGGCCTCCCCGCCGCTGCGGGCGGCGTCGGACTCAATGCCGCTGCTTTTCATCACCTTGCGGAGCATGGTGAGCACCGCCTCGTCGTCGTCCACAATCAGCACCGTATCCGCCATGGCATCTCCGCCCCCTTTACAGAAGAAAGTTCCTGTGATAGACTGATCAAGCTTATTGTGAATTATATCACATGGATGGGTCCGGGCGCAAGCCCCGGGCAAAACCGCGGGCGCGTCCCGGAGAAAACCACAGGAGGCCGATATGGAGAACAAAATGAAGGGGCCGCGCCGCGCCCCCGCCATACCCGCGCTGGCCCTGCTGGTGATCCTCCTGGGCCTGCTGATGATGTCCGGGGTGTTTCACCGCAGCCAGCAGCTGCTGGTGGACAGCCAGGACGGCCAGCTGATGAAGACCGCCCAATCGGTGGACAACAACATCATGGGCCATTTCGCCTGGTACTGCTCCGATCTGGAATACATCACCAGCCGCCGGGGATTCCTGTCGGCGGAGGAACGCTACCTCGGCGGCGGCGGGGCGGAGGATCTGCTCTATTACCTGCGGGAGAGCCCCCTGCCCAAGACGGTGATGGTGGAGTCCATGCTGGTGCTCCGGGAGGGCAGGGTGGTGCTGTCCACCGGGGACAGCACCGACTATGAGCTGCTGGACGTCATCGGACGGATCGGGGGAGTTGGGATCTCCCTGTGGACGGACGGGACGGGGCGGCCCTATGTGGCCCTGGTTCTGGAGAAGGGGGAGGTGGGCTATGCCGCCCTCATTGAGGGGGAGGCGTTCTTTGCCATCGCCGAGGAGCAGACCGCCGCCGAGGAGACCGACCGCATCCTGGTGCTGGACGCCCGGGAGCGGTATTTCTTCCACCGAACCCAGGAGGGGATCCGGGTGGACGCCGTGGACAGCCTGGATCCCCTCGTCCACAGCAGCCTCTACCTGATGCTGGCCGCCCAGCGGTCGGGACAGGCCAGCTCCGACTTTTTCCGCAGCGGCGGCCAGTCCGGCGGGAAAAGCTACACCGCCCGGATGATGGTGCTCCCCGCCCCCGGCAATGAAAACGGCTGCTTCACCGTGGGGGTGGCCCGGAACTACGATCAGGTGATCCGCCCCTTCCAGTCCGCCATGGCCCGGATGGCGCTGTGCGGCGTGGTGATCATGGCGGGGGCGGGGGTGCTGGCCCTGTTCCTGATGCGCTCCCGCCGGGGCCACCGCCAGACTCAGGAGGAGCTGGAGGTACTGAAGGCCAAGGCGGAGGCCATGGAGGCCCTCAATGTCCAGGCCCAGGCGCTGGCCCACCGGCAGCGGCTGGAGTCCATCGGCACCCTGACCTCCGGCATCGCTCACGAGTTCAACAACCTGCTCACCCCCATCATGGGGTACAGTATCCTCATCCTGGAAAAGCTTCCTCCGGAGGACACGGAGTCCTATGAAAACGCCCTGGAGATCTACAACGCCTCCCAGAAGGCCAAGCAGATCATCTCCCGGCTGTCCAACCTCTCCCGGAAGGAGACCCCCGGCGCGCTGCGCCCCATCCGGTTGGACACGCTGGCGGAGCAGGTGCTGGAGGTGACCGCACCCGCCCGCCCCAAGGGGGTGCGGGTGGAGACCGGCTTTACCGGCCGGAGCTGCCCCATTCTGGGGGACGAGACCCAGCTGTTCCAGCTGACGCTGAACCTGGTGCTGAACTCCTTCGAGGCGCTGGCCGGCCAGGGGGGCACCGTGCGGGTATCCACCGGGACGGACGGGGACCACGCTATTCTGCGGGTGGCGGACAACGGCCCGGGCATCCCCGACGAGGTGAAGAAGCTGATCTTCGACCCCTTTTTTACCACCAAGGGCTCGGGCAAGGGCATCGGCCTGGGTCTGGCCATTGTGCAGCAGATTGTGGAGGCCCACGGCGGAACCATCACTCTGGAGAGCGCCGCCGGCCAGGGCACCGCCTTTACCGTCACCTTTCCCGCCGTCCCGCCGGAGGAGGAGGGGGAGCTCCAGTCCTGAGCGCCTGTCCGTGGCTGCCGCGGCGGGCGGAACCCGAACCAGCCCTTTCGCCCTGCCGGGACATCCGGCGGGGCGATTGTCTTTTTCTTAACAAATATTAAGGCGGCGTATATGTGCCATTAAGGAGGCGGGCGTAAACTGTTGAAAAAAGGAAGTGGTTCTCATGCTGGAGCATCTGGTGGAGGCGGTGCTGGAGGTACTGATTCCGCTGTGCGAGATGATGGGCATCCTGGTCATCGCCGTATCCACCTGCACCGCCTTCTGGCGGTATTGCCGGGGGCTGTTCACCCGCGCCCCGGGGGACGTGAAATCCCAGCTGGCCTCTGGGCTGGCCCTGAGCCTGGAGTTCAAAATGGCCGCCGAGATCCTGAAAACCGTGCTGGTTCGGGACATGACCGAGCTGATGGTGCTGGGGGCCGTCATCATTCTGCGTGCTTTGCTTTCATTCCTGATCCACTTTGAAATGAAGCAGCATGATACATCCAAACAAGAGACTTTAGGAGGAATTGCAAAATGAAACTGAACCGGATCACCGCTCTGCTGCTCTCTGCGCTGCTCCTGCTGTCCGCGCTGGCGGGCTGCGGCACCACCGTGGTGGTGGGGCCGGAAGGGGATAAGCCCTCCCAGGCGCCCGTCGAGACCCAGACGCCTCCCGAGACCCAGACCCCCTCCGGCAACGGCGACGCCGTCCCCGTCAAGACCGGCCTGGCCGTGGTGACCGGCCTGGGCAGCAGCAAGGACGCCACCGCCGAGGAAGACGGCTTGGCCCAAAGCGAGATCACGCTGATCGCCGTCACCGTGGACGGAGACGGCGTCATCGACTCCTGCGTCATCGACACCATTCAGGCGAAAATCAACTTTGACGCCACCGGCAAGCTGACCACAGACCCGTCCACCACCTTCCGCAGCAAGAACGAGCTGGGCGATGAGTATGGGATGCGCAAGGCCAGCTCCATCGGCAAGGAGTGGAACGAGCAGATGGCCGCCCTGGCCCAGTTCGCCGTGGGCAAAAAGGCCTCCGAGCTGAAGGGCGTCGCCGTGGACGAGACTGGCAAGGCCGGGGACGCCGATCTGGCCGCCTCCGTCACCCTGTACATCGGCAGCTTTGTGGACGGCATCGTGGCGGCCGCGGAGAACGCCCAGGATCTGGGCGCCTCCAAGGGCGACAAGCTGGGCCTGGCCAGCGAGACCAACATGAGCAAGAGCAAGGACGCCTCCGCCGAGGGGGACGGCCTGGCCCAGGCCTATGCCACCTTTGCCGCCGTCACCTTTAACGGCGACACCGTTACCAGCTGTTACATCGACGCGGTGCAGGCCAACGTGAACTTTGACACCGCCGGCAAGATCACCACCGATTTGACAGTTGCCCCCCAGACCAAGAATGAGCTGGGCGACGGCTACGGGATGCGCAAGGCCAGCTCCATCGGCAAGGAGTGGAACGAGCAGGCCGCCGGCTTCTGCGCCTACGTCACCGGTAAGACCGTGGCCGAGATCAAGGGCCTGGCGGTGGACGAGTCCGGCAAGGCCGCCGACGCGGACCTGGCCGCCACCACCACCGTGGGCATCGGCGAATTCCAGACGCTCATCGAGAAGGCCGCGAAGTAAGCGGACAGACACCTCCGGGGCAGGCCGTCCGGCCTGCCCCGGCTGCAAGGAGGGAGGAAGCATGAGGCAGCGCGTCCTGGCGCTGGCAATAGCGGTGGCGCTACTGCTCAGCGGGTGCGCTGGGCAGGCCGGCCCCGAGCCGAAGCCGCGCCGCTATGAGGCCAGCTTCCTGACCCTCTTTGACACGGTGACCACCATTGTGGGCTACGGGGAGACCGAGGAGGAGTTCCGGCGCACGGCCCAGGAATTTCATGACAGCCTGCTGGAGTACCACCAGCTGTTTGACGTCTACCACGAGTACGACGGCATGAACAACCTGAAAACCGTCAACGACCGCGCCGGAGGGGATCCGGTGGAGGTGGACGGCCGGATCCTTGACCTGCTGCTGTTCTGCCGGGAGCTGGAGGAGCTCACCGGCGGCCGGGTGGACGTGACCATGGGCAGCGTGCTGGCCCTGTGGCATGAGGCCCGGACGGAGGGGGTGGACGATCCGGAGCACGCCGCCCTCCCCGACGCCGGGGCGTTGGAGGAGGCGGCGAAGCACACCGGCTTTGACCTGCTGGAGATCGACCAGGAGGCGTCCACCGTCCGCCTCACCGATCCCCAGGCCCGGCTGGACGTGGGGGCGGTGGCCAAGGGCTGGGCGGTGGAGCAGGTGTGCCGCGCCGCCCCGGCGGGCCTGCTGGTGAGTGTGGGCGGCAACGTCCGGGCCACCGGGCCCAAGCCTGAGGGAAATTCCCCCTGGGTGGTGGGGGTGCAGGATCCGGACGGGGGAAAACAGGACTACCTCCACACCCTGAACATCAACCGCCAGTCCGTGGTGAGCAGCGGCGACTACCAGCGCTACTACACCGTGGACGGCGTGCGCTATCACCACATCATCGACCCGGATACCCTGCGCCCCGGCCAGCTGTGGCGGGCGGTGACCGTGGTGTGTCCCGACTCGGGGCTGGCGGACGGGCTGTCCACCGCCCTGTTCCTCCTGCCCCGGGAGGAGGGGGCCGCCCTGGCGGAGCGCTGCGGTGCTCAGGCCATGTGGGTGGCCCCGGACGGCGGCCTGCTCTACACCGACGGCTTTCTGGAGCTGGTGCGAACCTGAGCGGCCCCGGAAGAAATTCATTTTAACAGTAAGAGGTGATGCGTATGAAGTCCCTGTTCTTCGGCGGCGTCCATCCGGAGGGGCATAAGGAGCTGAGCGCCTCGGTTCCCCTCACGGCCCTGGCGGCGCCTGCCCTGGCGGTCGTCCCCCTGCGCCAACACATCGGTGCGCCCTGCAAGCCCCTGGTGGCGGTGGGGGATGCGGTGTGCATGGGCCAGAAGATCGGCGACGGCGACGGGCTGTGCGTCCCCGTCCACGCGCCGGTGTCCGGCGTGGTGGTGGGCATTGAGGACCGGCCCCATCCCGGCGGCGGCATGTGCCCCGCCATTCTCATCAAAAACGACTTCTTAGACACGCCCGCCGCCACAGTGCGGCCCTGCGCTAACCCGGAGGGGCTCACCCCCGCCCAGCTGACGTCCGCCCTCCGGGAGGCGGGGATCGTGGGCATGGGCGGCGCCGCCTTCCCCACCGGGGTCAAGACGGAGACCGGCATCGGCGCCACCGATACCCTCATCCTCAACGCCTGCGAGTGCGAGCCCTATATCACGGCGGACGACGCGCTGATCCGGGCCCGGCCCGGGGACGTGCTCCGGGGGCTGGCTCTGCTGGCCCGGGCGCTGAGCCCGGAGCGGGTGGTGATCGGCATGGAGGACAACAAGCCCGAGGCCGCCGCCCTGCTGAGGGAGGCGCTGAAGGACTATCCCGGCATGGAACTGAAGGTGCTGCCCACCCGCTACCCCCAGGGTGCGGAGAAACAGCTCATACAGGCGGTCACCGGGCGGCAGGTGCCCCCCGGCGGCCTGCCCAGGGATGTGGGCTGCGCTGTGTTCAACGCCGCCACCGCTGCCGCGGTCTGTTGGGCGGTGTACGAGGGAACGCCCCTCATCGAGCGGGTGGTCACCGTCACCGGCCAGGGGGTGCGCAGCCCCCGGAACCTGATTGTGCGGGTGGGCACCCCCTTCCAGGAGGTCATCGCCGCCGCCGACGGGTTGACGGACGACGTGTGGAAGGTGCTGTCCGGCGGCCCCATGATGGGCGTGGCCCAGGCGGATTTGTCCGTCCCCGTCACCAAGGCGGTCAATGCGGTGGTGTGCCTGTCCTCTGCCCAGAACGGGGAGGGGGAGCATCCGGTGTGCATCCGCTGCGGGAAATGCCTGGAGGTGTGCCCCATGGGGCTGGAGCCCCTGTACCTCTACCGCTTTTCCAACGCCGGGGATCTGGACGCCCTGCGGCGGCTCCATCTGACCGACTGCATTGAATGCGGCTGCTGCGCCTACGCCTGCCCGGGCAAGGTTCCGCTGGTGAAGGGCTTCCGGGCGGGGAAGCAGGCGTTGAAGGAGGGTGCGAAATGAATTTGACGGTAAGCGCATCCCCCCATATCCGGGGGAAGGACACCACCACCCGGCTGATGCTGGACGTGGTCATCGCTCTGCTGCCGGCGTTGGTGGCGGGGCTGCTGTTCCAGGGCCTGCGGGCCGCGCTGGTGGCGGCGGTGTGCGTGCTGTCCGCCCTGGCGGGGGAGTGGCTGCTGGGGCTCATCCTGCGCCGGCACAACACCCTGCCCGACGGCTCCGCCCTGGTGACGGGGCTGCTGCTGGCCCTGACTCTGCCCGCCTCCGTGCCCTACTATGTGGCCGCTATCGGCGGGCTGTTCGCCGTGGTGGTGGTGAAGGGGCTGTGCGGCGGCCTGGGGCAGAACACCTTTAACCCGGCCCTGGGGGCCCGGGCCTTCCTGATGCTGCTCTTTCCCGCCTGCCTCACCCGGTTCCCGGCCCTGGGCACGTCTCTGCCCCTGGGCGGGCTGAGCCCGGCGGATGTGGTTACCGGGGCCACCCCCCTGCACCATATGCAGATGCCCGCCCTGCCTGAGGCCACTTTAGCCGATATGTTCCTGGGCCGGATCGGGGGCTGCATCGGGGAGACCTCCGCCCTGGCCCTGCTCCTCGGCTGCGGTTGGCTGGTGTTCCGGCGGGTGATCAGCCTGCGCATTCCCGCCGCCTATCTGGGAACGGTGGCCGTTCTCACCCTGGTGTTCCCCAAGGGGGACAGCCCCATCTTGTGGATGGCGTACAGCCTGCTGGGCGGTGGTGTGCTGCTGGGGGCCATCTTTATGGCCACTGACTATGCCACCTCCCCCGTGGGCCCCGCGGCCCAGGTGGTATACGGGGTCGGCTGCGGCGTGCTGACAGTGGTGTTCCGCTATACCGGCCTGTTCCCAGAAGGGGTTACTTACGCAATCCTGCTGATGAATGCCGCGGCCTGGCTGCTGGATCGGTATCTGGTTCCCAAGCGCTTCGGCACAGGAAAGGAGGGCGCACAATGAAGGTGAAGCAGCTGATAGCCCCGGTTGCCGCCCTTGTTGTGGCGGCCGTGGTACTGCTGGGCGTCTCCGCCGCCCTGGGCGGGACTGCCCAGAGCAACGAGGAAGCGGCGCGGAATGAGATCCTGTCCTATATGCTGCCCGGCCGCCCCGCCTCCTTCACGGAGGAGCCCTACGATGGGGAGGACGAGAGCATCCGTCGGGTGTTTAAGGCGGAGGACGGGTATGTTTTGGAGGTGGAGACCGCCGGCTACGTGGGCCCCATGACCCTGTGGGTAGGGGTGACCAACGAGGGGACGGTATCCGGCGTGACGGTGCGGGATCACGGGGAAACCTTCGGCCTGGGCCGGGGGGCTCAGACCGACGCCCCCTTCCTGCTGCAATTCCTGGGCACCGCCGGGGAGGCCGCCGTGGGCGAGGACATTGATGCCCTCACCGGGGCCACCGTCACCAGCAAGGCGGTGACCCGGGCGGTGAACGCCGCCGCCGCCTTTGTCACCGGCGCGGACGTCTCCTCCGGCGCCACAGAATGGGAGGGCTGACATGAAGCACAATCCGTTGAAGCGCAGCGCGCTGCTGGCCATTGTGGTGGGCGCGGCCTGTCTGGCCCTGGCGCTGGCCGGGGCGCTGGCCCCGCTGGCCATCCGGCCCAAGCTCGACCTGGTGATGATTCTGGGGCTTAGCCTCATCGCCTTGACCCTGGACGCCTACCTGGGCGCCCCCTCCCAGCCGTCCTGGCCGGCTCTGCTGGTCAACACGGTGCTGGGTGGGATTACCTTTGGCCTTCTGCCCTGGTGCGCCGGGGTGGCGGGGACAATCCCCGTCTGGACGCTGGGCCTGGCGGGGGCGGCGGTATTTGGGATTGCCTCCCTGCTGTACTCCGCCGCGCTGGAGCGCATCGCCACCGGCGGCAAGGCGCCCCTGGCCCCGGCGGGCACCGCCCTGATGCTCTATCTGGCGGGCCAGTGCCTGAGCGGACTTCTCTAATCCAATGGAATAGCCCCGCCCAACCGTTAGGCCATCGGCCTGTCCGGATTGGGCGGGGCTGTTGTTTTGCCGCGCCGGTTCAGATTGTTATGGGGCGGGGATCAGCTCCATAACTCCACCGTGTTCTGCTGCTTCTTGGCCTTGCGCAGCATCTCGTCCGCTCGCTGCATCAGCACCGCTGGAATGTCCGGGCCGAAGGCGCCGCCGATGCTGACGGTGAGGGGCGGCCCGCCCTCAATGCCGTCTATGGAGAGGGCGGAGACGATGCCGCAAATCTTCCGGAGCGTTGCCTCAAAGGCATCTGGGGAGATGGAGTCGAACAGGATCACGAACTCATCGCCGTCGTATCGCACCAGCGCGTCCGGACTGCGGATCTCCTGGCCGATGGCCCTGGCGATGGAGAGGAGCGCCTTGTCTCCGGCTGCGCGGCCGTATCTGTCGTTGAGAAGGCTGAAGTGATCCACGTTGACGATGGCCAGGGCGGCGCTGTTGCTCAGCTCCCTGAGCCTCATGTCGTAATAGCGCCGGTTATAGGCGTTGGTGAGGGGATCCAGCAGCAGCTTTTGATTGAGATCGGCAATGGAACGGCTGGGCAGCTGCTGTCCGTTTTCGCTGAGCAGGGCGTCGTCCGTGATCCGGGTCAGCATTTCCAGCACCAGCGGGGCGCCGTCCACCTCGATGTACTGGGAGACGACGTAGAACACCTCATGATCAAAAAAGACGATTTTCGCGCACTTTTTCTGGGTGGTCAGGCATTTGGCGGAGACGCAGTTGTCGCACTGGCTGGTCTGCCTCCAAAGATCATAACAGTGATGGCCGCACTTGGAGAGCGTCCCGCCGCTGTCCAATTCCACAACGCTCTGATCCGAGGGGTCAACCAGCCGGACATTGTACACCATGAATTTGAGGGCGTTGATCAGATACCAGGCGCTCCGGCCGGTCATGGCGCTGCTCCCGGGGGAGAACTCCTCCCGCTGGCCGGCGCCGGCGTCCCGGCTGAATACGCCTTCCACGGGGATCAGTCGGCCCGCCACCTCCGTATACCGCTGTGCGTCGGTGGAGTCCCAGATAGTCCGCATCACGCACTGATACCGCTGGGGCGCTTCGCCGTGCGCGTTCACCACAAGCTCGTCCAGCACCAGAGGGCGCCCGCTGGTGGCCGCCGCCAGCTTGTTCCTCAGCCGTTCTATCGCCTGGGCGCCGCAGTCCCAGGGGAAGGCTTGCCCCTGCCCGAGGCTGATGACGGACTCCTCCACGCCAAAAAGCTCCCGGCCGGCCTTGTTAAGGTGGAGAACAGGCGGGAATACGCTGTAATAGAACGCGGCGCACGGCCCGTTGAAGAAGAACTTTGACCGCAGCCGCTCCCGGGTCAGGGTCTGCATGATCTTGTCGGAGGAAAACAGGCCGTTTTCCCGGGAATGGGCCAGAACGTCCGCAACCAGAAGCTGAGTGGAAACGGTGCCGTCCCCGATCACATCCCTGGAGACGCGGGACGGATTTTTTAGCTTGTCCAGAATCTCGGACAGGCAGTCCACCAAAAGGGGGTGAAAGGCCCCGCACTGTCCCTCCCGGATCATCTGCATGGCCTGATCCGGGGTGTGGGCCGGCTTATAGCACCGCTCGCTGGTCAGCGCGTCGTACACATCAGCCACGGACACCACCTGGGCCGCAATAGGGATCTCGTCCCCCCTCAGTCCGTCCGGGTAGCCCCGACCGTCGTACCGCTCGTGATGCCAGCGGCAGATCTCGTAGGTCATCCGGATCAGGGGGTTTGCGTTCTCCTGATGGAGCAGGGGCTCTACCATGTCGGCGCCCGCCATGGCGTGCCCCTTGATGATCTGGAACTCCTCATCCGTCAGCTTGCCCGGCTTGTTGAGAATTTTCTCAGGAACGGACATCTTTCCAATGTCGTGCAGGGAGGAGGCGGTAATGATCTGGAGCATCTCCTCCTTGGACAGAGGATACTGGCTCGTCTTTCTCATCAGCTCGTTTAGCAGCAGCCCGGTAATGTGCCGAATGTTCTGAACGTGGGCGCCGCTCTCGCCGTTGCGGGTTTCGACAATATGGGAGAGGATGGAAACCATGGCGGCGCTGCTTTCATTTTCCCGGATGACCTCGTCCACCAGGGCGTTGGACAGCTCCCGGTGCTTGCTGGACAGCGCGATGGTATTGGCGATACGGTGGCAGACAACCCGCTCGTCATAGGGGCGCTGGATCAGCTCACTGGCCCCCAGGCGGTAGGAGGTTTCAATATTTTCAGGCGTATATTCCGAGGAGATCATGATGACGGGAAGAAAGTCCAGCCACCCGCACTCCTTCATGACCTTGAGGAACGCAAAGCCGTCCATATTCGGCATGACGATGTCCAGCAGCACCAGGGAAAATTCCTCGGCGCGCTCCTGGAGGATCAGCATGGCCTCTTTTCCGTCGCACGCCTCCTCCAACAGGTAATCCTTGGCCAGCATACTGGTCATTACCAAACGGTTGAATCTCGAATCATCGACAATGAGAATTTTGGATTTCTTGTTCATCTCCAACCTCGCGCCCCCCAGCGGTTCGGATTAATCTTGCGGCTTTGCGCCTGGAGCCGCTCCGGGGCAGCCCGAAGCGGCTTGACGGGTTCCAGCCCACAGCGGCTGATCCTTGGATGCGTCACCTCCAAGGATGTGTCCTGAACGCGCAGGTTGTGCCGAATGGTTTCAGCAGCGCGGTGATCAGAAAGTTTTTTTCATTATAGCATTAACAACCCAAAAATTGCAAGGGTGATCTTGTTACACCTATGTAAAACCTGTCAGACATCAGTCCTTTTCAAACTCCTTTGCCACCTGCACCAGCAGCTCGCGGATGGGCAGGTGCTGGGGGCAGGCCCGTTCGCACTTGCCGCATTTGATGCAGTCGCTGGCCTTGCCGCCCTGCCTGGTGTGCACTTCATTGTAATAATAATCCGCGTTCCAGTCGTGGTAGAGCTGCTTGGTATTCATTACGGCGAACAGGTCGGGGATGGAAATCTTCTGAGGGCAGCCCTCGTCCACACAGTACCGGCAGGCGGTGCAGGGGATGAGGTTCCTGGAGCGGAAGATCGCCTGTACCCGGGCCACCGCCTCCCGTTCCCGCTCGTCCAGGGGCCGGAAGTCCTTCATAAAGCTGAGGTTGTCCTCCATCTGCTCCATACTGCTCATGCCGGACAGCACCATCATAACTCCCTCAAACCCCGCGGCAAAGCGGATGGCGTAGCTGGCGGGGCTGCCGCCGCCCAGCGCCCGGAACACCTCCATGGCCTCCTCCGGCAGGTTTGCCAGATTGCCGCCCTTCACCGGCTCCATGACGATCACCGGCTTGCCGAACCTCCGGCACACCTCGTAGCATTTGCGCCCCTCTACCGCCGGGTCGTCATAATCCGCGTAGTTGAACTGGATCTGCACCACCTCAACCTGGGGGTATTCGGTGAGGATCTGCTCCAGCACCTCCGCCCGGTCGTGGAAGGAGATGCCGAAATGGCGGATCTTGCCCTCCGCCTTCAGCTCCAGCGCTGTCTCATAGGCGCGACACTTTTTGAAGAACTGGAAATTTTCCGCGCCCTGGGCGTGCATCAGATAGAAGTCGAAGTAGTCCGCGCCGCAGGCGTCCAGCTGTCGCTGAAACAGGGGTCGGATGTCCGCCTCTGTCTGGAACAGGTAGCCGGACAGCTTGGTGGTGAGCACATAGCGATCCCGGGGATAGCGGCTGGTAAGGCATGTGCGCAGGGCGGGCTCGCTCTTACCCTCCAGATAGCCGTGGGCGGTGTCGAAGTAGTTGAAGCCCGCCTCCAGGAAGGCGTCCACCATCCGGCAGGTCTGGGTGACGTCCACCTCGCCGTCCTTCATGGGCAGGCGCATGGCGCCAAAGCCAAAGTTTTTCTTGATCCGATCCATGTCAATGCTCCTCCTTTGTCCAATTCAGAATCCCTGTGTTCAAGGCGCCCTCATACCGGGCGATCTTATACTCCAAACGTTCCAGCGCCTGGGCGATCTGGTCCTGCCGCTCCAGCAGGCCCTGCCGCTGGCGTTGCAGCAGGGCGAGGCGGTCTTTGATGGTGCCGTTCCCCAGGCGGGCGAGACGCACATATTCTGAAATCGCCTCCACGGACAGTCCGGCGCTCCTCATGCACAGCGCCAGCTCCACCCAGGCCAGATCCGCCTCCTGGTAATCCCGGATCCCACCGGCGGTACGAGTGACCGTTGGGATCATCCCAGCCCGTTCATAATAGCGCAATACGTCCTGGGTGACGCCGTACCGCCTGCTCACTTCCTTAATGGTGATCTTGATCACGCTCCTTCCAAGCTGCTGTTGACCCTATTATAATAGTTGGAGTAAGCTCTAAGTCAAGTGCAAAATTTGAAAAGGGCCATGTTACAACACAGACAAGCAGGTGACGACCGGCGGTGCAGGGACAAGAAAGGGAGGAAAACAAAAGACAGCGCCAGCTTTGGGCCTGCCGACAAAGCACCCGGCTATGGCGGAGGGGGGATGTAATACCGGTTCGGCATAGCTGCCGCCCCACATTGAATAGCTGTAACGCCAAATCCGCTTGCCTGACGTGCCGCCTTATTGTTATACTGTATTTGGATAAAATACGGCGCAACCACAGCTTTTCAATTACAATAAGGAGGAATTATTATGAGGCTTGAGGACATGAAGTGCGTAGCGTCCATCGGCGGCGGCGTGATCGGCTCCAGCTGGACGCTGCTGTTTGCCATGCGGGGGCTGAAGGTCTGGCAGTATGATATCAACCAGGAGCAGATCGACAACTGCGTCAAAAGTATTGCGCGAAATATTGACTCCCTGCTGGAGTTTGGGGCCATCCAGGCGGATCAGGTGGAGTCCATCAAGAGCCGGATCTCCTACACCACCAGCATCGCGGAGGCGGTGAAGGATGCCCAGTTCATCCAGGAAAATGGCCCGGAGCGCCTACCCATCAAGCAGAGCATTTTGGCGGAGATCGAGGCCGCGGCCCCGGTGGACGCTATCTATGCCAGCAGCTCCTCCGGCCTGCTGATCTCCGATGTGACGGCCCACGCCGCCCATCCCGAGCGCTGCGTGGGAGGGCATCCATATAACCCGCCTCATCTGATCCCGCTGGTGGAGATCACCTACAGCGATAAGACCGACCAGAGCAATGTGCAGCTTGCCAAGACGTTCTACCAGTCCATCGGGAAGGAGGCCGTGGTGCTGAACCGGGAATGTCCGGGATACATCGCCAACCGGCTACAGCTGGCCGTCTACCGCGAGATGATCGACCTGGTGATGCGGGGCGTGTGCACCGCCGAGGACGCGGACAAGGCCCTGACCTTTGGCCCCGGCATCCGCTGGGCGATTTTCGGCCACAATATGATCATGCAGTTGGGCAACCCCGGCGGCCTGAAGGGGATGATGGCCATGCTGGGCACCGGCGGCGACGTATGGCTGGCCGACATGGCGGACTGGAAGCATATGCCCAACGAGGAGTACGGCGAGATCGCCCAGGCCTCCGTGGATGAGATGATGAAACACTTCCCGGACGAGGTGGGCCACACCAACCCGGAGATCGCTAAGTACCGGGATAAAATGCTGATCGAGATCCTGAAGCTCCACCACAAATTCTGATCGCTTCTGAGGGGAGGTTCTTCATCATGCGATATGTGAACACTGTTGCCGGACTTTTCAAGGCTGCCGGCAAATGTACTTATTCGGCTTGCTGTATAGCTTATGTGGAAAGAGAATAGCCGAAGCGCGAGGAGCCCCCGCCTCCGGCTGCCGCTGTATGAGCAGATCATCAAGCTGAAGCTGTGAATGGAAAGCAGGTCTCAGGAATGAACACGAAGTTGATTCCTGAGACCTGCTTTCCATTTTCGGATCGTTCGCTTGGTTTTTCTGCACTGAGCCCATGTTTACCCTATACAAATCCCGTTCTTTTTGCTATACTTGTATAAAATATAGGTAGCAAAGATAATGTTGGCATCTATAGAAATGAAGAATGAGGAGGTTTTCGATGGGGCATATAGCCACATCGAGTGGTACGAATGAGGAACATAGTTAATGTAGTAGCTGCAATTATTGAGGATGGAAATTGTATCCTTGCCACACAGCGTGGTTACGGCGAATTCAAAGATGGCTGGGAGGTTCCGGGCGGAAAAATTGAGTCCGGAGAAACTCCTCAGCAGGCCCTTAAGCGTGAGATCAAAGAGGAGTTGAATGCCGAAATCACAGTAGGAGCTTTGCTTACAGTGGTCGAACACGACTACCCAACCTTCCACCTTTCTATGCAATGCTTTTTGTGCACGGTTGCTTCAGGAGAGCTTGTGCTGAAGGAGCACAAAGCAGCAAAATGGTTGACACAGGATCAGCTGAATACAGTAGACTGGCTGCCGGCGGATGTGAAGGTAGTTGAGGCATATAGGAAAAGGAAGTTTGTATGAATCATGCAGCTATATCAGTGACAATTGGAACATTCAGAAGGGAATATACACAGAAGCGGTTTACTGAGGAGTGCCACAATTTTGTGAAGCATACATGTGGATACCCTGTCAGTGATCTGAATGACCGCTCCTGGGACGACTGTTACAGCTTCTTATCCAAGTATCTTCCTACGGAAAACCAGTACCAGGAGTTCCACATAGTATTTGAGTTCCTGATGCCTGACTCACTAAAGAGAGTGGACGTTCTTCTCCTTACACAAAATAAAGTGGTGGTGCTTGAGTTCAAAGAAAAGCGGGAGATCCTGAAGGACGACATTGCGCAGGTAGCTGGGTACAGTCAAAGCATTTCCCAGTATCATTATTTGACCGAAGAAAATGATATGGCCGTATCTGCATATCTTGTCTATACGCCCGGTGATCCAACAGGTCGTCATGAACTGGTCGATATTCTCCACCCAAGGAATTTTACACAAACCGTCAAACAGTGCCTTACTGGAGAAGCACCAATGTCTGATCATGCCTGCAATGAATGGGTGACATCGCCATTTCACCCGCTGAAAAATATTGCGGAAGCTACGCTGCAACTGTTTCGAGACGGTGACCTCCCAAACATCAAGAGCATCCGCGAGGGCGATATCAAGGATACCCTTGCTTATATCTATCGTGTGATTGACGACCCAGAGCGTCAGAAAAATATTCTATTTGTATCTGGCGTTCCAGGCGCTGGGAAAACGTTGGTTGGGCTTAAGACAGTTTATGATCATGCGCATCCAGGGGAGAGGCTCACCCCAATCTACCTTTCTGGAAATGATCCACTGGTAAAATACGTTATCTGCAAACCGGGTGAATTTAGAAGGTAGAAGCTATATTCAGGCTATGAAGAATTTTAAGAGGCGGGTAAGGGATTCCACTCCTCCCATGAATCACATTATCGTCTTTGATGAAGCACAACGAGCTTGGGATACGGATAGGATGGAGCCAGGACAGACGGAAGCGACCTTGCTGCTCAGGCTTGGAGACCGTATTGCGGAGTGCTATGGCAAGGTTACGATGATATGCCTGATCGGAGATGGACAGGCGATTCATAAAAACGAAGAAACAGGAATGCCATTGTGGGTTGATGCACTTACTGATTCAATTCGAGAAGACTGGACTGTTTATGCTCCGGAGAATTATGGTCCGCTGTTTCATGGGAGGACGAATTGCATAATAGCCTCTGAACTCATGCTAAACACTTCGATTCGCCATGACTTTATTGACGTTAGCCCCTGGGTTGAAGCAATTCTGGAGCTGGACCTGAATAAAGCCCGGTCGCTCTATCAGGAGATGCTAAAAAAGGGCTTTGCATGTTGGCGGTTTAGAGATAAGGCAAAATTACCCAGGCTGGTTGAGTATGTTCAGAATGAGTTCCCTGGCAGCCATACTGGCATTGTGGTTTCGTCCCACAGGAAGGGCTGCCCCTACTTTGGCCCACAATATCGCGGCAGCTATGTGAAAGCGGAGGAGGCGTATTCCTGGTACAGGGAGGAGGGGCCGCAGCTCACACGTGGAGCCTCTGAGTTTTTAATTCAGGGCATTGAGCTGGAATACCCAATCGTCACGTTTGCAGGGGACTACTATATCCAAAATGGGCAGTGGGTTTTGGACCAAGACGCATATTTTGATCGAGAGATTAGGGATCGCAACACTTTGATTCAGAACGTGTATCGAGTGTTACTCACTCGGAGCCGCAAAGGCATGTTCTTATACGTTCCACAGGATCCAAAACTTGATGAGACGTACCAGTGGTTGGTGAATATGTTGCGGATATAAGCAGGACAGCTTAGCGTAAATACAGTGTCAACTAAGCTTGCATGGCAAGTCTGCGCCTGCTGATTTTGTCAGCCTCTCAGCCTGCTCATGACTTGGAACAGTTTACGGATGTTCACCGGCTTTGCCAAATGTGCGTTCATCCCGGCGTCCTTGGCCAGGGCGATATCCTCGTCAAAGGCGTTGGCCGACAGCGCGATGATGGGCACCGTCTCCGCGTCCGCCCGATCCAGGCCGCGAATCACCCGCGACGCCTCATATCCGCTCATAACCGGCATCATCAGATCCATCAGCACGCAGTCAAAGGCCCCCGGCGGGGACGCCGCGAAGGCGTCCACGGCAGCCTTGCCGTTGCTGGCGGTCACCACCTCCGCGCCTGCGTCCCTGAGGATATACTCTACGATTTCGCAGTTGAGCTCATTGTCCTCCACCAAAAGGACGCGCATTCCGGCGATATTCTCCGGCACATTCCAGTTGTCATCCGCTGGCTGCACGTCCGGGGTCTCGTCCACCCGGATGGGCAGCGTGACTTGGACTACGCTGCCCTTGCCGACCCAGCTGTCCACCTCAACGCTCCCCTTCATCTGATCCACCAGCTTCTTTACGATGGACATACCAAGCCCGACGCCATTGTAGTTGGTTCTGGCGCCTTGGTGCTCCTGGGTGAAGGGCTCAAAAATGTGCTCTTTGAATTCGCCCCCGATGCCGATCCCGGTATCCTCGATCACAAACCGGCAGCTTGCGACGCCGTCCTGGAGGGCGAGCTCCTCCGCCCGCACGGACACGGAGCCGTAGGGACGGTTATATTTGACCGCGTTGTCAATGACGTTGATCAAGATCTTTTTGACGTGCAGCGGATTTCCCAGGACTCTCCTGTGTTTCAGCCCGGAATCCTCCAGCGTCAGGCGGATATTTCCCTCTGCCGCCTGGGGGGACAGGATTGTGATGCAGTCCTTCAATGTGTCGTGCAGGTCAAAGGGCTCCTCCACCGCCGCCGGCCTTCCGCTCTCCAGCTTGCTGACCTGAAGGACGTCGTTCACCAGGGACAGGAGATGCTCCGTTGATACGCGGATTTTTTTCCGGCACGCCTCCTGCTGCTCCGGATCATCCGGACTTTTTTCCATGATGGCCAGCATCCCCAGAATGCCGTTGATGGGTGTGCGCAGGTCGTGGGACATATGGGAAAGGAATTCGCTTTTCGCCGAGTTGGCCTGCCGCACCCGCTCCAGGAGCTCCATAATGGACTGCTCCTGCTTTTTCCTTGCCACCATGGTCTCCGTGATATCCTGGTGATATCCGTTCAGGCAGGCGCCCGGCTTTCTAAAGGTCTTGTCCGGCACGCCGCCGCAGCGAACATAGATCTTCCCCAGCTGGGGGTGGTTCCAGGGATAGATCACCTCGGAACGGCCGCCCTCCAGTATCTCTTGCACCGACTCCTGTACCATCTCCACATAATCCGGCTCAATGCGCTCAAACCAATGCTGGTAGCACTCCTCCGGCCGGATTTCGTCGGATACGCCCAGAAGGATCCGCATGGTGCGATCTGCATACATCCTCGGCGGGCAGCCCTCCTCCAGCTCAATCGTCCAGATACCTGTTCTGGCCCCCTCCAGAATGTCCTCCAGGCTTTGCCTGGCCTCCAGCTTGTACTTTTCCTCCTGCTCCACCACGGCGTTGACATCCCGCAGGGCGAAGATCACGCGGTGCTCCGCCGCTGTCTGCTCCGTGGCGGAAAAGTGGATCTCCATGTGCTTCAGCCCGGAGGAATTGCCGTTTACCTGATACCGGACAGAAAATTTCTTTTTCTTCTGGAGGTAAGCCAGCACATAGTCCTTTGGGGTTATGGTGCGCAGCCGCTCCTGATCCCGGGGAACCACACACAGGGAAATATACCGCTCCATAGCCGCCTGATAGCCGTCCTCAAAATGGACGGCCCAATCGGCTGGTATCTTCTCGCTGTCCCGGTACACCTCGCATTCGCCGGTGTCGAAATTCACCTGATAGATGCACAGATAATCCACGCTGAGGGCGTGGAGCACGTTTTGGCTCCGCTTTTGAAGCTCCCGGAACAGGTTCCGCCGCTTCAGGGAGGACACAATGAAATATGCCGCAGTTTGAAGGATATTCGACGCGTATTCCAGCGATTTTACAGGGGGGTTGTCCACCCCGTAAAAGCCGATGATCCGCTTGCCGTCGTAGAGGGGAACCACCACCAGGGACTGAATGCCCTGCCGCTTCAGGTTTTCGTACTGGAGGGGATCAGTCTCCCGGATGTCCTCCAGGCGCTCAATGACGATATGCCTGCCGACGCTGAACTTCCGATACCAGCTGGCGCATACCTCCGGAGGGACGTTTTGAAGGCTTTCCTTTTCCGGCCGCACCCCGTCGGCCGTCCATTCGTAGGTGTTGTCGTCGCAGCCGGACTCGTTCTGCTCGAATATATAGGTTCGTTCCCCGTTCAGCGCCTTTCCCAGGTGCTCCAGCAGCACCGCCAGCGACTGATCCGGGGTTTCCTCCAGCAGGGCGACCCGGAGGCCCTCGTTGATGATAGCCTCCAGGTTTTGCACGCTGCGCATATCGTTGCGCTGCTCCTGGACCTGGACGTCCTGGGTTCCCTCTCCGGCCTGCTCCCAAAGCCCTTCCGAATGCTCCATACGCCTATCCTCCATACTGGCCGCGCTCCGGCCGCTTTTCCCACAGCAGATCCCGGTGTGCGGAGATCTGCCGCTCATAATAGTGTGGGTTTCCTTGATCTCCGCAGCCCGGCCTGGAGGATCAGGAGAATCGGTGTCATAATATCATGTGTGTCCGATCCTGTCAATAACAAGCGGCGGAGAGCATGGGCCATGAGGCCCCAATATCCGTGAAACGTAGGAATTTGCGCTTGAATGGCACGATCCGATGGGAGCAGGGCATCCCATAGCGGGAAACCTGCTGGCGAACCTGCGGCGGCGGGGCGCGCTCTTGACAATCGGCCCGTTGTGTCATACAATAGGCCGGACGGCGGAACAGGCCGCAAAAAAGGAAAAGGAGAACGGATATGAGCTTCGATGTGAAGGCCAAGGTGGAGGAGCTGGTGGGCAAGATCCAGAAGGACCCCGCCACCCTCAAGAGCTTCCAGGATGACCCCATCAAGACGGTGGAGAAGCTGACGGGCGTGGATCTGCCCGATGAGCAGCTCAAGCCGCTGGTGGCGGGGATCAAGGCCAAGCTGGCCGCCGCCGACCTGGGCGGCAAGCTGGATGGGCTGAAGAATCTGTTTTAAGCGAAAAACGCGCCTCCGGAACTGTCCCGGAGGCGCGCTTTTTATACTAATTCTTCATAAAACGGTGAAACCGTTTTATGGGGCAGCGGAACGCGGTCCGACGGCGAAGCCGTCAAGAATGTTGTCAATCCTTTTCTTGGCGCGCCGCAGGCGCCGCGATAAAAAGGTTTTAACCTTTTTATCAAGAAACAGTATTATAGGTTATCGTATTTCCGGACGAAGCCCGGCACGTCGTTGAGATCCGCCAGTCTGGCCCGGAGTGTCTCATGCTCCCAGTCCCACCAGCGGATGCGCAGCAGGGCGGCGATGGTGTCCTCCTCGTACCTCCAGCCCATGTGCCGAGCGGGCACGCCGCCCACGATCTCATAGGGCTTGACGTCGTGGGTGACCACCGCCCCGGCCCCCACCACTGCGCCATCCCCCAGGGTGACGCCGCCCATCACCACGGCGTTGTGGCCGATCCACACGTCGTTCCCGGTGGACACCGGGCGGGAGCGCCGCCATTGGATGATGGAGGGATCGTCCTCGCCCAGCCCGTAGTGGGCCGCCCGATAGGTCAGGTGGTGGGCGGCCACCCGATCCCGCATGGGGTGGTTGACGGGGTTGATCCGCACCCCGGTGGCGATGGAATTGAACTTGCCCAGGGTGGCGAAGATCACGTCGTTGGAGCCGAACAGGTAGGTATAATCTCCAAAGACGGTCTCCTCCGCGATGCAGTGATCTCCCAGCTCCACGTAGGCGCCGAAGGTGCAGTTTTTCACCACGCAGGTGGGATGGATCAGGGGCTGATCTGGCCGCAGGGTTTGGGCAAAGTCCAGCATGGGAGTTCCTCCTTGTCACAGGGCGATCTGCGCCAGAATCCGGGTCATGAGGGCCACCCGGCGGAAGGGGGTCATCAGGTACAGCCCGTCGGTATAGGGGGCGATCTCCCCGGCAATCCGGACGGAAATCCGCACCGCCAGCTCCTCCGCCTCCTCCCGATCCTTACCCTCGTACAGGGCGGTGATCTCCGGCGCGATGCGCATACCGGCGATCTCGTTGTTCAAGAAGCAGGCGTTTTTGTGGCTCACTACCGGGTAAATGCCCCCCAAAATCTTTCCTCGCAGCGTTTTTCGGGCCAGCTTCAGGTTGTCCAGCGCCTGGGCGGACAGCACCGGCTGGGTGAGGAAGCCGGACACGCCGTTTTCCTCCTTTTCTTGGGCCAGCTGGAGCTGGACGGCGAAGTTGGCGGCGTTCACGTTCAGCGCCCCGAAGATGCGGAAGGGGGTGCGCAACGCCGATTCGTTCAGGCCGCTGACATACCGGGCCAACTTCCGGGAGTTGAAATTAAACACGCTTTTTACCTCGTCCCGGTCGGTGGACGGGATGGGGTCGCCGGTGACCAGCAGCACGTTGTGGACGCCCTCCATGCTCAGCCCCAGCAGCAGAGCCTTGGTGGCGTTCAGGTTCCGATCTCGGCAGGTGAGGTGGGGCAGGGGCTCCACCCCCAGCTCCCGGCGGAGCTTGCAGGCCAGCAGGGAGCTGTCCGCCCGGGGCCGGCCGATGGGGCAGTCGGCGATGGTGATGGCGTCCGCCCCCGCCTGGGACAGGGCCCGCACCCCATCCAGAAAGAAGGTAAGGTCGTCGTCCGCCGGGGGATCCAGTTCCACGGCGATGACCCGTTCCCCCCGGTCCAGCTTGTCCGCCAGGGTGTTGGCCCCGGGGGCGGGGCGGGCGTGGGAGGGGTGGACAGGCTCCGGCGCTGCCGGGGCAGGGGGGAGGGCGGCTATGGTCCGGGCGGCGCGGGACAGGTGCTCCGGAGTGGTGCCGCAGCAGCCGCCCACGATGGACGCCCCCGCCTGAACGATCTCCGCCAGCTTGGCCCCAAAGTAGTCCGGCGCACCCTGATAGGCCGTCCGCCGGCCCAGCACCGTGGGATAGCCGGCGTTGGGCATGACGGACAGGGCCCTGTCACCCAAAACGGACAGATCCAGCCCCCGGATGTAGTCCAACAAATGGCTGGGGCCGGATACGCAGTTGAAACCCAAAGCGTCCACCTGGGGCAGGGTGGCGGCGCGGCGGAACAGCGTCTCGCCTTGGAAGCCCTCCCGGGTGACGCCGTCGAAGGCCACGGCGAAAGAGACAATCAGATAGGCGTCAGGGCAGCGGCCCTTCAGATGGGCGGCCAGCTGGGCCACGCCGTCGTCGGAGGGCAGGGTCTCCAGCAGGAAGCAGGTGATCCCCTGCTCTAAAAACAGATCCGCCTGGCGGCAGTAGAGCTCCCCCCGGCTGAGGGAGGCCCCCTCCGGGGCGGGGCCCAGGTCGGCGAACACAAAGGCGTCATAAGGTGCGGCACACTCCTGCGCGATCCGGCAGGCGGCGGCGATGAGCTCCGCCGCCAGTTCCTCCCGGCCCTGGGCCAGATCCACCCCGACGGTAAAGGTGTTGGTCTTGACGGCGCGGCAGCCCGCCTCCAGATACGCCCGGTGGATGGAGGCGATGGCGTCGGGGGCGGTGAGGTTCGCCAGCTCGCACCGCTGATCGGCCCGTCCGGGCAGGGCGGCGAAGCAGGTGCCCATGGCCCCGTCGAACAGCAGGGGGCCGTGTTCCCGGATATCGGTACGAATATCCCTCATGCCAGCACCTTCTTTGCGATCTCCACCGACTGCTTGGCGTCCCTGGCATAGTAGTCCGCGCTGATGGCTTTGGCGTAGTCCGGTGTCACCACCGCGCCCCCCACCCACACCACCGGGGGCTCCGGCAGGGCCTTGAGCAGGCGGGTGGTCTCCTCCATGGCGGGCAGGGTAGTGGTCATCAGGGCGGACAGCCCCACCAGCGGGATTTGCCGGGTCTTTACCGCCTCCACCACGGTCTCGGGGGGCACGTCCCGGCCCAGATCCAGCACGTCGTAGCCGTAGTTTTCCAGCACGGTCTTGACAATGTTTTTGCCGATGTCGTGGATGTCCCCCCGGACGGTGGCCACGGCGATCCGGCCCTTTTTCACCGGTGCGTCCCCCTTGTCCGCCAGGTTGGCGCGGACGGCCTCGAACACGGCCTGGGCGGCCTGGGCGGCGCTGAGGAGCTGGGGCAGGAACAGCGTCCCCGCCTCATAGCCCTCCCCCACCTTGTCCAAGGCAGGGATCAGGCGCTCCTCCACCAGGGACAGGCCGTCCTGGGTGTCCAGCGCCTGCTTGGCCAGCCGCCCCGCGTCCCCCTTCAGACCCCGGAGGATGGCGTCCTCCAAGGTCATGTCCAGCTTTGTTCCGGCGGCAGGGGCGAGGACGGCGGGGGCCCCGGCGAACCTATCCACATAGGCGCGGCACTGCCCGTCCTCCCCGGACAGCACCCGGAAGGCTGCCACCGCGTCCATCACCTCCCGCTGGTTGGGGTTGACGATGGGCAGGGTCAGCCCTGCCCCCAGGGCCTGGATCAAGAAATTCTGGGTGATCAGCCCACGGTTGGGCAGGCCGAAGGAGATGTTGGACACGCCCAGCACCGTCTGGAGCCCCAGCTCCTCCCGCACAGCCCGGACGGCCTTCAGCGTCTCCCGGGCCTGCTCCTGCTGGGCGGACACGGTGAGGGTGAGGCAGTCGATCCACACGTCCTCCTTGGGGATGCCGTGGGCCAGGGCCGCGTCCAGAATCCGGCGGGCGATGGCCACCCGGCCCTCCGCCGTCTGGGGGATGCCGTCCGGATCCAGGGTGAGGCCCACCACCGCCGCGCCGTACTTCTTCACGATGGGCAGGATCCGCTCCAACACCTGGGGGTCGCCGTTGACGGAGTTCACCGCCGCCCTGCCGTTATAGACCCGCAGGCCCGCCTCCAGCGCCTCCGGGTTAGAGGAGTCAAGCTGAAGGGGCAGGGAGACGGCGGACTGGATCTTTTTCACCACCCGGGGGAGCATGGCCGCCTCATCCACCCCGGGGTAGCCCACGTTCACGTCCAAAATGTCCGCCCCGGCCTCCTCCTGCTGGACAGCCACGTCCAGGATATAGTCCAGATCATCCTCTAACAGGGCCTGCTGGAACCGCTTCTTTCCCGTGGGGTTCACCCGCTCCCCGATGACCCGCACGCCGTCGATCCGGGTGGGGTGGGGCGGGGTGCACACGAAGGAGGGGCGGTCACAGGTCCGGGGGGCGGGGGCTTTGCCCTCCAGGGCGGCCGCCAGCCGCCGGATGTACTCCGGGGAGGTGCCGCAGCAGCCGCCGAAGATGGTGACGCCGGCTTCCAGGCAGGGCAGGAGGGCGGCGGCAAAGTCCTCCGGGCCCATGTCGTAGCGCCCGGTCACCGGGTCGGGCAGGCCCGCGTTGGGCTTGGCGATGACGGGCAGGCGGGTGCTGGCGCACAGCTCCCGGAGCAGGGGGGCCAGCCCGTCCGGCCCCAGGGAGCAGTTCAGGCCGATGGCGTCCGCGCCTAAGCCCTCCAGCGTCCGGGCCATGGAGGCCACGGTGCAGCCGGTGAAGGTGCGGCCGTCTGCCTCGAAGGACATGGTGACGAACACGGGCAGGCCGGTGTGCTCTTTCACTGCCAGCAGGGCGGCCTTGGCCTCATAGAGGTCGGTCATGGTCTCAATGACCGCCAGATCCGCCCCGGCCCGTTCCCCGGCCTGGGCTACCTCCCGGAACAGCTCATAGGCCCGCTCAAAGGTCAGGTTGCCCATGGGCTCCAGCAGCTCGCCCAGGGGGCCGATGTCCAGCGCCACCCGGGCGCCCGTCCCGGCGGCAGCCTGTCTGGCGATGGACACGGCGGCGGACACGATCTCGTCCACGGTTTTGCCGGTGCGGCCCAGCTTCAGGGCATTGGCCCCGAAAGTGTTGGCGTACACCACCTGGCTGCCGGCGGCGATGTACTCCCGGTGGATGGAGGCCAGCAGCTCCGGGTCGGTGAGGTTGAGCAGCTCCGGCACGCCGCCGGGGGGCAGGCCCCGTTGCTGGAGGACGGTGCCCATGGCCCCGTCCAGAATGACAATGCCCCGCTTGAAAAACTTAGCATCCACAGGTGGTTCCCTCCTTACGGTATGGACAATTGCCCGCCAGGGCGCAGAATTGGCACCCCCGCACCCGGGCGGGCTGGGGGATATCGGACAGGCCGGTGATGGCCGTCACCGACTTCATGGGGTTGAGCAGCAGGCTGCCGGTGACGGTGAGGCCCAGCCGCCGGCCCCCGTCCAGGGCGGCGCACAGGGCGGGCTGTACGGCCAGGGGCAGATCCCCATAGCCGGGGCTGAACCGGTCGGTGCGATACAGCCCCGGAAGCCGGGCGGAGATCTCCGCCTCGGCGGCGTCGCAGCCCGCCTCCACAAAGGCGCTGCCCAGGGCGTCCAGCAGCACAGCACGGGCCATATCCCGGGCCTGGGCGGTGCGGAGCATGGCGTCGAACCGGGCCCCCAGGGTGCAGGCCAGCAGCGCCGCCTGGCCGCAGCCCTTCAGCATCCGCCCTGCGGTGGCGCCGGACAGCTCCACCGCCGCCCCTTCCAGGCGGAAGCCGTCCCCCGTCTGGGTGAGCGGGCAGACCGTCCAGACATACCGGGGCTGGAGGGCGGCGGCCAGCTCGTCCGCCAGCTTCTCCGCCTGCCGGCGCAGCTCCGGATCGGCGCGGGCCGCACCCAGATAGCGCAGGGCCTCATCCACATTGGGCCTATTCATCGCCGCCCCCGGTGCGTACGCCCTGCCGGATCTCCCGAATGTCGTAGGGCACGGTCTGGTATACGCAGTAGTTCAGCCAGTTGGCATAGAGCAGATGGGCGCAGGAGCGCCAGCGCACCAGCGGCTCCCGGCCGGGGTCGTCCTCCGGAAAGTAGTGCTGGGGGATCTGGATATCCACCCCCGCCGCCACGTCCCGCAGATATTCCTTGCGCAGGGTGTCTCGGTCGTACTCCGCGTGGCCCATGAGGAACACCTGCTGTCCCCGGGGGGTCTTGACGGCGTACACCCCCGCCTCCTCCGAGTCGGCCAGCACCTTCAAGCCGGGGACAGCCTCGATGTCCGCCCGATCCACGGTGGTGTTCCGGGAGTGGGGCACCCAGAACTCGTCGTCAAAGCCCCGGAACAGGATGAAGTTGGGATCCTCCACCCGATGCTGGAACACGCCGAACAGCTTTCGGGGCAGGGCCCGCTTGGGGATGCCGTAGTGGTAGTACAGCCCCGCCTGGGCCCCCCAGCAGATGTGCAGGGTGGAGTGGACGTGGGTTTTGCTCCACTCCATGATTCGGCACAGCTCCGGCCAGTAGTCCACCTCCTCGAAGGGGAGGTGCTCCACCGGGGCGCCGGTGATCACCAGCCCGTCGAAGGTGCGGCCCTCCACCTCGTCGAAGGTCTTGTAGAAGGACAGCATATGCTCCTGGGAGGTGTTCCGGGAGATGTGGCCCGCCGGGGCGATGAGCTCCAGCTCAATTTGCAGCGGGGTGTTGCCCAGCACCCGGGCCAGCTGGGTCTCGGTGTCCACCTTGGTGGGCATCAGGTTGAGCAGCAGGATTTGCAGGGGGCGGATGTCCTGAGTGACGGCCCGGGTCTCCGTCATGACGAAGATGTTCTCCTCCCGCAGGGTCTGGGTGGCGGGCAGGCGGTTGGGGATTTTAATGGGCATGGACAGTTTGCTCCTTTCCGGGGGATTCCGCGGGAAAAACGGTTGACGAACCGGGCTCCCGGGGGGTATAATGCCAGAAAAAACAGACGAGGTGTTGACGATGAACCAGTACAGGTTTGAAACCCTTCAGCTCCACGCGGGCCAGGAGCGGCCCGACCCCGCCACCGGGGCCAGGGCGGTGCCCATCTACCAGACCACGTCCTATGTCTTTGACAGCTCGGCGGACGCCGCTGCCCGGTTCGACCTGTCCCGGGAGGGGCACATCTACGGGCGGCTGAGCAACCCCACCCAGGCGGTGCTGGAAACCCGGATCGCCGCCCTGGAGGGGGGCAGCGCAGCCCTGGCCACGGCCTCCGGCGCGGCGGCGGTGACCTATGCCATCCAGGCCCTGGCCCAGGCCGGGGATCACATCGTGGCCCAAAAGACCATCTACGGCGGGACCTATAACCTGCTGGCCCACACCCTGGCCCACTACGGCGTGTCCACCACCTTTGTGGACGCCCACGACCTGGCGGAGGTGGAGGGGGCCATCCGGCCTGAGACCAAGGCGGTGTATCTGGAGACGCTGGGCAACCCCAACAGCGACATCCCCGACATCGACGCCATCGCGGCCATCGCCCACCGGCATGGCCTGCCTCTGGTGATCGACAACACCTTTGGCACGCCCTACCTCATCCGGCCCATCGAGCACGGGGCGGACGTGGTGGTGCACTCCGCCACCAAGTTCATCGGCGGCCACGGCACCACCCTGGGCGGTATCATCGTGGACGGCGGCACCTTCGACTGGAAGGCGTCGGACAAGTTCCCGGCCATCGGCCAGCCCAACCCCAGCTACCATGGGGTGTGCTTCGCGGATGCGGCGGGAAATTCCGCCTTCACCGCCTACATCCGGGCGGTGCTGCTGCGGGACACCGGGGCGGCCATGTCCCCCTTCCACGCCTTTTTGCTGCTCCAGGGGGTGGAGACCCTGTCTCTGCGGCTGGAGCGGCAGGCGGAGAATACCAGGCGGGTGGTGGATTTCCTGGCGGGCCACCCCAAGGTGGACAAGGTGAACCACCCCAGCCTGCCTGATCACCCGGATCACGCCCTCTATGAGCGCTACTTCCCCCACGGCGGCGCGTCCATCTTCACCTTCGAGATCAAGGGGGGGCAGGAGGCGGCCCACAAATTTATCGACAGCCTGCGGGTATTCTCCCTGCTGGCCAACGTGGCGGACGTGAAGTCGCTGGTGATCCACCCGGCCACCACCACCCACGGCCAGCTCACGGCGGAGGAGCTGCTGGATCAGGGCATCCGGCCCAACACCATCCGCCTGTCCATCGGCACGGAGCACATTGACGACCTGCTGGCGGATCTGGAACAGGGCTTTGCCGCCCTCTAAAAATATCACATCGGGGGGCAAGGATCAAGTGCGGAATCCTGCCTGACCGGCAAAACAGGGGCGCGGCCGTATGGCCGCGCCCCTGTTTTGCCGTTTTGGGATGAGGTTCAAGCCCCCGCTCAGGGAAAGACGTTGCGGATATCGGTGGGGGTGAAGGAATACCAGATGGCGTCCTGCTGCTCTGCCCACTGGGCCTCGGCGGCCTCAAACTCCGCCTTTGTGGCCTCCTGCCGGTGCACATAATAGGTATATTGATCCGTCTCGGGATCCAGCACGCAGTAGAACCGTTTCCCCAGCCCGCCCGGATCCTTTGTGCCCAGGTACACGACGGCCACGCCGTACTCCGACCCGGCGGAATCAAAGTAGGAAAAGGTGCCGTCCCGCTTCAGATCCAAAAACATCTGGTGGCCCAATTTCACCCCGTATACGGTGCCCTTCAACTGGTACAGCACGAGGTAGCCCCCCGCGTCGCCCGCCGCCGCGTCCACCTTCAGCACCACCTCGGGGAGGTCGTTGCTATTCAGATCCACGACGGTGAAGCGGCGCACGGCGGTGTAGCCGTCGTCCCCCAGGGGGAACAGCCCCGGGATATCGGACACGGATACCTGCCGGCCGGCGCTTCCGCCGTCCTCCCCCAGCAGGGTGAAGCTCCTGGAGCCCAGCAGCACCTCCTGGTACAGGGTGCTGGCCTGGGCCGCGGGGGAATCGGCGGGGATCTGATACGGTTCATATTCATAGGAGACGGGGTTCACCTTCCCCTGGCGGTCTATGGACAGGGCTGCCAGCACATGGCCGATGTACTCCGGGAGCGTTCCCACGCCGCCGCCCAGCGAACAGGACAGCCTGCCGTCCTCAAAGTGGTAGTACACAATGTTCCCAAACTCGATCTGTTCCCCCGGGTCGTAGGCCACATTTTTGGGGACGGTCACCCGCTCCATGCCCGGAGCGGAGAGGTAAAAATACTGATCGTCCCCGGTAGAGTTGATCCGGGCGATGATCCGCTCCGTCAGGTCGGAGGTGTCGTACTGCGCCAGGGTGTCCGCGTCGAACAGGTAGAGCCGCTCCACCCAGCACCCGGTGCCTCTGCCTTCCATTAACGCAAAGGCGATCTCGTCCTTGCCATCGCTGTTGAAGTCCCGCACCTGGAAATCCACCTCGGGCTGGTACATCTCATCCCAGTAGCCGTCAAACTGCACGTATTTGTCCCGGTAGGTGAGCTGTAAATGCTCCCCATACTCGTCCAGGGTGCGCAGCTGGGGCGTCTCGGCGTAATTCTGCGCGGCCATGGCCGCTTTAAAGGCCCGCAGGTTTTCCAGCAGGGACTTGGATGGGTCACGGGTGAACACAGACTCCCAGTGATCCAGCCACCAAAGGCTGTCGTACAGCCGCCCCTCCTTCTCAAAGGTGGCCAGCAGCTCGGAATCGGTGTTGATGAGCTGGACGCTGTGGGCCAGCAGGTCGTTGATCTCCGTCATAAAGGCATTGATGGCGTCTGGGTCGAACTGCCCATAGAGAGGCTCGGTGTGCCAGAAGTTGGTGTCGAACTCCACGCTGTTCTCCTTCACCGTCCGCTCCTCCCCGCTCCGAGATAGGGTAAACAGTTGGTAGTGGTAGGTACAGGTGCCCTGGTACATGGTGGGATGGTAGCGCAGCAGGTAGTCCTTCCCGTCCAGGGTGCAAAGAAACACGGCGTTATAGCCCGCGTGGGCGTAGTACGCCTCGTCGGCCCAAATTAGGGTCTCGTCCCGCCACAGCTCCACCCGCTGGCCCTGGGCGCTTCCCTCCTCGTCGGTGATGATGGTGCGTTGGATCAATTCCTTGCGCATATCCCCGTCCAGGTCGCGGGCGTAGGCCGGGGCCTCCCCGGCCAGCTTGAATCGGGTCAGGTTCTCCAGGGTGGTGAGGCTGTCGTTCCACTGGAAGCCGACGGAATAACTCTCCAGCCACCGCAGATCCACCCGCAGGGGCTGGTCGGGCCAGAAGTCCCCGGAGGTATCCGCCAGCACCACGCAGTCCGCCAGCAGGCTGTCCGCGTCCTCTACAAAGGCGGCCACCGCCTCCGGGTCGAAGTTCTCCCGCACGTCGGCGCCGGCGCCAGTCCAGCAGTAGTCGAACTCCACATGGTTCTCCCGGACGGTGTGCTCCTCGCCGTTTTCCAGGGTGAACAGGTGGTAGCGGCCGCTGCCGTGGCCCATACCCCCGTGGATGTCAAATTCCATCAGGTAGTGCTGTCCGTCTTTGGTGTAAAGGAGAATCGCATTTTCCCCGGCGTGGATCTGGGAGGCAGCGCCATGCCACAGCACCTCCCCGTCCTCCTGCACCACCACGCCCAGATCCCACCGAAAATCGTCCGTGCTCGTCCGTGCCTCGTCCGCCTCCTCCGGGACGCACAGCCGCCCCGCGGTGATGGTCTCCGGCACGCCGTTGCGGTTCAAGTCGGGGTGGACGTCCATGACGGTGCCGTTCACCAGCATGGTGGGGGTGCCGTCCCAGTCGAAGGTGAGCTCCGCCCCGCGCCCGGCGGCGGTGTTCTTGTAGTAGTCCTCCGCCGCCGTCAGCAGCTTGGCGGCGTAGCGGGCGGCCTGAACCGCGTCTTCGTCGGGCAGGGAAGCGGGGTACAGTGTTGGTTCTCCCAGATTGCTGTTTCCCTTGGAGTGTTCCTTGAAAACCACCGTGCCGCTGTCCCCGGAGAGCTCCACGGTAAACACCCAGTAGCCGCTGTTGAATTGGCTGCTGACCATAGCTGACATCAATGTGGACACCGTTACCGAGGTGTGCTCCTCGTCCGCCCAGCGGGCGGACACGCAGGCCCAGCCGGTGGAGAACTCATATTCCGCGCTCAGCTGCGGCCCCTGCTTCTCCCCCTCGTCAGGGATATCCACAAGCGCCCCGAAGCCAAACCCATCGCCCTCCGGATACCAGACGGTGTGATCCACCGTCCGCCCGTCCACCTGGCCCTGAATCCGCACAAAGGGCGTTCCATCCTCGGCGGTTTCCAGGGTAAAGTTAAGGTCGGCCGGGGGCAGCTGGATCGGCTCTTTCCCGGCGGACTTGTCCTCCGCCCGCCCGAAGGCCACCACGCAGGCCAGCGCCGTCACCAGCACCAGGGCCACCGCCGCCCACAAAAGCTGCTTGGGGGCCCGGGCGATGCGGGTGAACCGCTCCCGCAGGCTTTTTTTGTCCCCCGCCATGGTGGTGCCGAAGCGCAGCAGGTCGCCCGGCCCGGGCTTGGCGGTCACCAGGGACAGCAGGGTGTTGCCATAGGCCAGCCGCTCCCCGTCCCCCAGGCGCTTGAGGGCCCCCTCGTCGCAGGCCAGCTCCCCGTCCCGCCGGCTCAGGGCCACCGCCAGCCACACCAGCGGGTTCCACCAGTGGGCGGCCAGCGCCCCGCACCGCAGGACGCTCCACAGATGGTCGCCCTGGCGGAAGTGGGTGTACTCGTGGGCGATGACGTGGCGGAGCATGGCGGGATCAGCCGCCGCCTCCGGCGTGACGTAGACGGCGGGGCGGAGCACCCCAAACAGGCAGGGGGAGGGCAGGCCCGCCGCCGCGTACACCGGCAGGGGGCAGTCCGTCCCCTTTAGGGGGATGCGTACCCGCCGCAGCCGGCGGGCGAACCGCAGGTTGGCCCACGCCAGCCCCAGGGCCAGCGCACCGCTCCCCGCCAGCCACGTCCAGCCCAGCAGGGCCATCCAGTCCGGGGGATTGCGGAGATCCGGCGCCTCTGGCGCCGCCGGGGGCTCGGGGGCGTCCGGCAGGGTAGGGGGCGTCAGCACGTTGCCCGGGGTCACGTTGGTCACCGGCAGGCCCGGGTTCCCCTCCACGGGGGCGGTGGCCATGGGCGCGGTGGCCGCGGGGGCGGTGGGCAGCTCCGCCTCGCTGTGCTCCACCCGTGTCTCCGTCATTACCCACGTCCCGGCGATGGGGGAGGTGAACAGCTGCACCGGCACCAGCAGCCGCACCAGCACCACCAGCCACAGGGCGTACCGCAGCCGGGCGCTTACCCGCTTCCCGAAGGCTGCCCGGAGGGCCAGCACCGCCAGGATCAGAAAGGAGGCGGTGCACACCCACTCCAACAGCATGATGGTCATTGTACTCCCCCCTCGTCAATCTGATCCAGGATGGCCCGGAGCTGGGCCACCTCGTCGGCGGACAGCTCCTGCCGCCGCGCCATGGCGCTCATCATCAGGCCCACGCTGCCCTGATAGACCCGATCCAGGAAGCTGTGGGTCTCGGCGGTGGCGGCCTGCTCCCGCTCCACGGCGGGGGTGTAGGATTTGCCCCGGCCCGTCTGCTCCACCCGCACCAGGCCCTTTTCCTCCATCCGGCGCAGGGTGGTGATGGTGGTGCTCTTAGCCCAGCCCACCGCCTGCTCCAGCTCCGCCACCAGCTGCATCACCGTGCGGGGGCTGTCCCTCCACAGGCAGTTCAGCACGTTCCACTCGCTGGCGCTCAGTTTGATCTCGTCCATGGCCCAGTCCTCCTTTGGTTTACATTGTAGCCCTATCATACCATGACTGGTTTACAATGTCAACCAAAGAATCGTTACAATCTGGAAACAAAAAAGGCGTCCCCCCGGCGTGGCCGGAGGGACGCGCAAATTTTATTGTTTGGGCAGCTCCACCCGCCGCACCAGGCCCAGGCCGAAGGCCCCCGGCCCGGTGTGGCAGCCGATGCTGAGGGCCAGCTCCCCGTGGTAGGCGGGCAGGCCGGGGAAGTTGTCCTCCAGGGTGCGCTGCCAGTCCCGGATCTCCTCCGGGGTGCGGTAGGTGTGGGCAGTGCCCACCACGAAGTCCCAGCCCTTGGCCTGGAACTCCTCCACGCTCTCGTGGAGCGCCTCCACCGCCCGCTGCTTGCAGGCTTTCACCCCCCGCACCTTGGCGAAGGCGTCCAGCCGATCCCCCTTGATCTTTAGTAGGGGCTTGATGTTCAGCAGGCTGCCCAGGGCGGCCGCCGCCGGGGTCACCCGGCCTCCTCGCCGCAGATAGGTCAGCGTCTCTACGCCGATGTAGATCATGGCATCCATGGCCACCCGCTCCAGCTCCTGCCGGATCTCCACGGCGGTGAGGCCCAGCTTAGCCAGCTCCAGCCCGTCCAGCACCGCCAGCTTCTGGGTCACCGAGATCCGCCGGAGATCCGCCACCTGCACCCGGCCATCATAGCTCTCCGCCAGCCCCATGGCGGTCTGGCAGGAGGCGCTGAGCCCGCTGGACATGGGGATATACACCAGGGCGTCGTACTCCTCCAGCACCCGGTCCCAGAGATCCATCACATCGCCGGGGGAGGGCTGGGAGGTGGACAGATCCCGCCCAGCCAGCAGGGCGGCGTAGAACTCGTCCGACGTGAGATCCACCCCCTCGTACCGGATTTCCCCGTCCACCAGCAGGGGCATTGGCAACACAAAACACCCCAGCTCCCGGCCCTGGGCCACGCTGATCCCGCTGTTGGTGTCCGTCACGATGGCAGTACGCATATGCGCTCCTCCTTGATCAAGCAGCCCCCGCCGGCTCAGCGGCGGGGCAGCTTCACTAAGAGAAAGTATACGAGAATGGCGGAGGACAAGCTATGGACAGAACGGGCTCAATGCACAAAAACTGTGCATTGAGCCCCAAGTGCGCAAAATCTTCAGATGGGAAATCAGGGCAGAAAGCCCTCGAAGATGGCGGGCACGCCGTCTGCCTCCAGATCGTCCAGGGTCTGCCGATCCCGGACAGTCCAGCCCACCTCATGGACGCCGTACAGCGCCCGCATCAGCCGCAGGGAGGGGTTTTTCCGATCCTGCCACTTGTAGGCCACGAAGTCGGGCCCCGTGAATGCGGTGGTGAGCAGGTTAGTGAGGAGAAACCGGGCCGGCAGGGACAGGCCGTGCACCTCGCTCCCCTTGAGAAAGTTCTGGCTGAGCTGGCCCCGGAGCACCCAGGGGTAGCGCTCCTTTAGCCGCAGCAGCACGCCGGGGTGGAAGGACTCCAGGCAGTAGACGCCGTTCCAGTCCTCCAGCATGGCCATTACCGCGTCGGTGAGGGCATTGGCGTTGCCGCCCTCCACCTTCAATTCAATGATCAGGGGCGTCTTGCCCTCAAACAGCTCCAGCACCTCCTGGAACAGGGGGATCAGCTCCTCTGTTCCCATCAGCGGGTACTCGATGAGATCCTCCTCCACCAGCTCCTCGATGATCCCCGGTTTGCCGCACACCCGGGTCAGGTCGCTGTCGTGCACCACCGCCAGGTTGCCGTCCGCCATCAGGTGGACGTCCAGCTCCGCGCCGAAGCCGGCCTCCACCGCCAGCTGGAAGGCGGCCATGGAGTTCTCCGGCACGCCCTTGTCCGCGTTGTGGAGGCCCCGGTGGGCATACTTCACGCCTGCCAGCTTGTCCCAGCCCGGCTGGTTCCGCCGGGGCCGGAGCAGGGCGCACCACGCCCCCGCCGCCCCCAGAGCGGCAAGGCCGATTTTTGTCCCAAGTTTCATATAACTCTCTCCTTGTTCTAAAACACGTATCGAAACGCTGTTGTTTCGTTGTCGAGCAAAAAGCGTTTCCTTTTCATCCCCGGTGGTAACGCTTTCAAGCTCGCGGGTCTAAGACCCTTTTCGGTTCCTTTTTCTCTCGAGAAAAAGGAACTCAGTCGTCCATGTCCTCAAAGGCATCCAGGCCGGTCTTGGCCTCCGCCTTGCTGTCGCCGTGGCGGACGAACAGCATGGTGACAAAGCTCATGGCCACGAAGAACGCGGCGTAGGGGAACAGAATCTGATAGCTGATATGCTTCATCAGCGTGCCCGCCAGCACCGGGGTGACCACCTGGGCCGCCATGGAGGCGGTGTAGTAGTAGCCGGTGAACTTGCCCACATCGGAGCCCCGGCACATCTCCACCACCATGGGCAGGGAGTTGACGTTGATGGCCGCCCAGGCCAGCCCCACCAGGGCGAAGGCCACGTACATGATGGGGGTGATGGCGGTGGCCCGGACGGTGAGCAGGTAGCCCGCCAGGAAGCAGCTGGCCAGCAGCACCACCCCCGCCTGGATGGTGCGCTTGCGCCCCACCTTGGAGGCCAGAACGCCGATGGGAATATAGGACACGATAGCCCCCACGGTGGCTACGGTGAGGCAGATGTTGGTGCCCTGCAAGCCCGCTCCCATCACCTCTGCCGTATAGTTCGACCACCAGGTCGTCACGCCGTTGTAGCCGATGAACCACAGGGCGATGGAGGCCAGCAGAAAGCCCAGGCTCCGCTTCACCGGGGCGGGCAGGGTCTCGTGGCCGCTGCCGTCGTCATGGGCCAGATTCCACTCCGGGTGCCGCTGCTCCAGCGCCTGGTTCTCCGCCGCCAGCTTGGGCTCCCGGATGGTGAGCAGCAGTACCGCCACCGCAATCACCATGATCAGCGCCACGATCAGAAACAGCGGCTGGTAGTCCACATGGGCCGCGCCCCCGGTCTTGGAGGCGGGGTAGAGCACGGCGCTTACCCCCAGGTAGAGCACCCCGCCCACCGCCCCCATCAGGTTGATGATGGCGTTGGCCTTGGAGCGCAGGGGCTTGGGGGTCACGTCGGGCATCAGGGCCACCGCCGGGGAGCGGTAGGTACCCATGGCGATGAGCAGCAGGCCCAGCACCACCACAAAACTGGCCAGCTTGAAGGGAGCCGCTTCCGCGGCGTAGCTGTTGTCCAGAATGGGCAGCAGGTTCATCAGCACCACCGCCCCGGCGGTGCCCGCCAGGATGAACGGCGTGCGGCGGCCCAGCTTGCCCATGCCGCATTTGTCGGACAGACCGCCAAACAGGGGCAGCAGGAACAGCGCCAGCACGTTGTCCGCCGCCATGATCATGCCGGTGAGGGACTCGTCCAGGGCGAAGGTGCGCCGGAGTATGAGGGGGATCAAGTTGTCGTACATCTGCCAGAAGGCGCAGATGGACAGAAAGGCCAGCCCTACCAGAATCGTGCGCTTGTTGTTCAGCTTCAGCTCGTTCATGGTTCCACTCTCTTTCCCAATGTGATGCGCCCGCCTGAGCGGATCAGCCCGCCCCGATCCAGGCCCGGTGCAGGGCGGAGATGTCGTCAAAGACCCAGGTCGGCGTCACGCCGCCTCCCGCTAAATCCTCCCGCGTCCCCTCGCCGGACAGGACGAAGGCGGTGTCGATCCCGGCGTTGGCCCCGCAGGCCACGTCGGTATACAGCCGATCCCCCACCACCAGCGCCACCTGGGGCGGGAAGCCCGTCCGCTCCAGCGCCAGCCGCGCCATGGCGGGCTGGGGCTTGCCGATGACCCGGGGGCGGCGGCCGGTGGCCCGGTACAGCATCTCGCACACGCTGCCGCAGTCGGGCACCGAGCCGTACCAGGTGGGGCACACCCAGTCCGGATTGGTGGCGATAAACTCCACCCCCCGGTTCAGCAGGATGCAGGCGTTCTCCAGCTTTTGAAAGGTCAGCTCCGTGTCAAAGCCGATCAGCAGGCAGTCCACCCCGTCCTCAAGCCGGTCGGTGACGGGAACCCCCGCCGCCCGGAGCTGGCTTTGAAAGCTCTTTGTGCCGAAGGCGTAGCACAGGCGGAAGGGGGGACGCGCCGCCAGATCCGCGATCAGCGCGTCCACTGAGGTGAGGAAATCCTCCCGGACGGCGGCCACGCCCATGCCGCTCAGCTTTTCAATATAGGCGTCCACCGACTTGGAGGAGTTGTTGGTGAGAAACAGATACCGCCCGCCCTGGGCCCGCACCGCCTCTAAAAAGGGGAGCGTGCCGGGGAACAGGGTGCGATCCAGATAGATGGTGCCGTCCATGTCCAGCAGGAACAGGCGCTTTTCCGACAGGTTGCCCATGGGCGTCCCCCTTTTTGCGGCCGGTTGTCTATGATAACCGGAAATCAAATCCATTTTAGCATACCCGCGGGCGTTTGTCAAAAAATTCCCCCCCGGCTTGGCCGGGGGGGAATCAGAACGGGTCTATGCGGTTTTTGCCAAGAGTTCCAGCTTCTTACTGGAGGAGCTGGAGGACACCCTGGGGAACCTGGTTGGCCTGGGCCAGCATGGCCTGGGCGGACTGGATCAGGATGTTGTTCTTGGTGTAGGCCATCATTTCCTCGGCCACGTCGGTGTCGCGGATGGTGGACTCCGCGTCCTGGATGTTCTCGGTCATGACGGACAGGTTGTTGATGGTGTGATCCAGACGGTTCTGGGTGGCGCCCAGAGTACCGCGGACGTCGGACACGGTGTTGATGGCGGTCTTGATCTTGTTGATCGCGGCCTGGGCGGCCTCCTCGGTGTCGATCTTCAGATTGCCGATGCCCAGGGACTCAGCGTTCATATCCTGCACGGCCACATTCAGCTGGTTGAAGTCGTCGCTGGTGTCGCCGATCTGGAGGGTCAGGCCCTTGCCCAACACCATGGGGGCCTTGTCGTCAGCGGTGGCGGCCCGGACAGTGACGGTGTCCTTGGCGTCATTGATCGTAGAGCCATCGATCGCCGCCTGGAGGTTGGTGGCGGCATCGCTTCCGCCCTTGGTGAACTGCACGTACTTGGTGTCTTTGGTGTCAGTTTTGACGGTCTTATCCTCGGTGAACACATACTTGACGCCGTCAATGTTCAGGACGTTGCCCTCGGCGACCTTGGCGTTGTCAATCTTAATGTTGGTGCCCACGTTCTCGGCGGAGGTGGCGGGCTTCGTACCGGAGATCACCGCGGCCACGTCGGCGTAGGTCTTGAGGGCCTTGGTGGTGTCGGTGGTGCCGACAATCTGGTCGATGTGGATCTTGGTGCCGCCGGCGGAGGAGATCTTCCACTCGCGGCCGTTGGTGGCGCCATCGGTCATGCCGGTGATCTTGGCCTCATTGGACAGCAGGTCAACAGCCATGTGGACGCGCTCCTCGTCGGTCTTGCCCGCGCTGACGTCGATGATGGTTTCACCGTTGGGAGCGGTGGGAGCAGTGGCCTCGGTTTGGAACATATAGGTCTTGCCGTCGATGGTCAGGGTGTTGCCCTGAGCCACAAGTTTGGAGATGTCGATGTCCACGCCGGCCATAGTGCTGGGGGTCTTGGCCTTGGCGTATTCGACCTTGGTGGTGTCGTGAATCGGACTTCCGGTAATCACGGCATCGGCGCTGCCGCCCGCAACCATCTTAACGCCTTGGCCAATTGCGGCGTTGATCGCTTTAGCCTGGTCTTCCGTGAAATAGTCAGTGCCGCCTTTGGCTTTGTAGTCAGTACCAGCAAAATGGCCTTCAAAGGTGAAGGTAACTTCGCCGTTTGCGGCGGCGCCGACGCTGAATACGAAATCACCGATCTTGACGGCATCATTGTCGCCTACACCACCGGCAGCGACTGCACCGGTGGCCTTGTCCACGCCGATGGCGGATTTGAGCAGTTCCGTCCGTGCCGCCCCAGCAATGTCGTTGGCCGTCTTAGCGCCGGCGGTACCCAGGTCGGCTGTAATATCCTGACCCAAGATATTGAACTTCAAGGTTTGGTTTGCCGCAGTAGTGGTGCCGGCCAACGTACCAAAGTCGATGGTGAAACCGGGGGCGGTCTGAGTGGCGTTGCCAGCTACTTCGCCATGGAATGCGGCATCGTTCACAGCCAGGGCAGTACCGGCGATCTTGCCGTCGCTGGCCTCCACGGCGGCGGCCTCGGAGAAGCTGAACGCCTCAGTGTTCAGGCCCAGGGTGCCGTTGAGCAGCTTGATGCCGTTGAAGTTGGAGCTGTCGCGAATGCGGTTGATCTCGCTGAGCAGCTGGTCAACCTCTTTCTGCATCTGGTACCGGTCGGTGTCGTTGTCATAGGTGCCGTTGGCGGACTGGGTGGCCAGCTCCACCATACGGTTGAGCATATCGTGCACCTCGGTCAGGGCGCCCTCGGCGGTCTGCACCAGGCTGATGCCGTCCTTGGCGTTCTTCTGGGCGGTCTCCAGGCCGGTGATCTGGGCCCGCATCTTCTCGGAAATGGCCAGACCGGCGGCGTCGTCGCCGGCGCGGTTGATCTTGTAGCCGGAGGACAGCTTCTCCAGATTCTTCTTCATGGCGGCCACGTTGTTGGTGTAGTTCCGGTAGGCATTCATAGCCATAATATTGTGCTGAATACGCATGATCATAAACTCCTTTTATAAAATTTATTTCGCGCTTTCGCCATCCATTGCGTCCGCGCGTCGTCGGCACAAGCTTCGGATCGCTCGCTTCCCCGCAAGCGGGAAAGCTCGCTCCCTACGCTGTGCCTCCTCTCCCCACGTGACCCGCTTCGCTGGGCTCACGCGGGGCCCCGGATTTCCTGGAACAACCTGGCCGGGGTGCTCCGCTTGTCCGGCGCTGGGGTGCGGCCCCCCCGGCCCGGAACCGGGGGTGCCCTGAACGGGGCGGGGGAGGTGAGGTTCCCCGGGCCGTTCACTTACTTATTCGGCAGGCTTCTTGAAAAGTTTAGTGGGAACGGGAAAAATTTTTCCAGGCGGGTGGGATATCGGGAAAAAACCTCTATCTTTTTTGGGAAAGGTTTGGTATACTATCAAGGAAAAGCATTTGGCCGGAGGGCTCCGGCCCAAGGAGGGATCCTCATGGCAAGGCCCCTGGTGGCCATTGTAGGCCGCCCCAACGTGGGCAAATCCATGCTGTTTAATAAATTGACGGGAAAGCGCCTGTCCATCGTGGAGGACACCCCCGGGGTCACCCGGGACAGGCTGTACGCCCAGGCGGAGTGGCGGGGCCGTACCTTTGACCTGGTGGACACCGGCGGCATCGAGCCGGGGACGGACAACCAGATCCTGTCCTTCATGCGGGAGCAGGCGGAGATCGCCATCGCCGCCGCCACGGTGATCGTCTTTGTGTGCGACATCCGCACCGGCATGACCGCCGCCGATCAGGAGGTGGCGGGGATGCTCCAGCGATCCCGGAAGCCGGTGGTGCTGGCGGTGAACAAGATGGACTCCACCGGCCACACCA